>NZ_JBFTPZ010000011.1:0-151885 GCF_056398745.1 Paenibacillus sp. 01T424
ACGGACTAAGTGCAAATGAGAGTTGAGGCTGGAACATGATATTCACCCTTCCGACGTGATACTGAAAGTATACAAGAAAAAAGGCACAGCGCCCTCAAAATATTGAGGGTCTGTGCCTTTATATCTAACGGACTTTTTCAGTGGCCTCCGGCCGGCGGGCGGCYCTTTTTTTACTAAACAGCCCTGCGACAGGCTGATCCCGATAAGCATAGGGCATCATCTATCATAAAGAGGGCAGGAACAATCCCTGCCCTCTTCATTTCTATTGCTTGATTTGGGGGAGCGTGGCAGAACTTTATGCCAAGGGCCAGCGGCTAGCAACTGGAGAGGAAGCATTCGAGGTGAAGCCTACCGGAGAGGAAGGCATCGAGATGATAAAAGCATTACTCGGAATGGGCGGGCTGATTACGAACGTAAATATGCCGAATCGCGGACAGATCGAAGGTTTGCCGGCGGGAACCGTCGTGGAGACGAACGCTGTATTCGGTTATAACCACGTAAGCCCGATTCTTGCTGGTAGGCTCATTCCTGAGGTGGAGCAGCTGGTGCTGCCGCATGTAATGAATCAGGAAATGACACTTCAGGCTGCCTTAAACAAAGACAAAGCCTTGGCGTTTCAGGCTTTCATGAACGATCCGCTTGTCAGTCTGCCTAATCAAGCTGGCGCAGCATTGTTTGAGAAAATGCTTCAGAACACGAAGACGATGCTGCCTGGCTGGGACCTGTAGCAAAAACAACAGGTAAAGCAATTCCTTTTTGAGAGGGAATTGCTTTTTTTGTTCGTGCTGTCGCTGTAAGTCCAAGACCGCCGATGGCGGTCTTTTCTTATGTTTGTTTTTATTTTAGTGGTAAGTGTGTGTCTAACTGAAAGATTAATTCAATAAGGATGAAAAACCAATATATGTTAAGATATTTATACAATATCATTTGGGAGTAACGATTTACCTTACAAAGTATTTAGAAGCTGATTTGCTTCGTAAAAGGTAAAGTTATGTGGACTGCTAAGGAGGGCAGATATGACTATAAAAGCGAGATACATTTTGCTTGCTGTATTAATAATTAGTGTGACCATTTTAATTTTACTGCTGTCATCAAGACAAGAGAAATTTATTCACAAAACAGCAGTTAACGAAAAGATAGTTCAAACCAGAAGTTTTAGCGTGAGTTCTGATTCTACAGATTTGAATACATCAGCAAAAGGAACATTATTTATCAAGGGAGACAAAGGAATTCCGGAACATATTCAGATTGTTGCTTCGATTTCAATCGACCCTAAAGACTGGGGTGGTGTTGCTTTCAATATTCCTGATAAATGGTATATTTCAAACATTACAAGCAGTTATCCTGAAAAAGAAACAAAATCCATACCTACGGACTATATAACGACATTGACTACCGCGGATACAGAAAATAAATGGAGAGCGATAATTGAAGTTGGAAGAGGACGAGACGCCTATAAATCAACGGGAGGCGGTACAGGAACGGTTGTGATTGACTTAGTTTCTGATAAAAAGGCAATACAAGAGTCAGATCAATTCAGTATTTCGGTTGCGGTGGGCTCAGATGAAAAAGATGGTGTAAAGATTGTAGGACCTGATTATGTTGAAATACCTATATCGTTAACGGATATGTCAGATGATTAAAATTAGATAATAGACCATTGCACTTCATGTGAAACTTAAAGTGCCACGTCATACGCGGCTTTTTCTATTTGAGAGGGATCTCGTTATAATGAGAAGAGCGATTATAGAAAGAAGTGAAATCATCATGAAGATCATTGTCATTGGCGCAGGAATTGCTGGAGCATCAACTGCATACCATTTGGCTAAGCAGGGTGCAGATGTCCTCATTATCGATAGGAAAGATGAAGGACAGGCTACGGATGCAGCAGCTGGCATTATTTGTCCTTGGCTGTCGCAGCGGCGCAATAAGGCGTGGTATCGCCTTGCTAAGGCTGGAGCGAGTTATTACCCTGTTTTAATTGAAGAGCTGGAAAGTGAAGGGGAAACCGAAACCGGATATGCCAAGGTAGGTGCCCTCAGTATACATATGGATTCGGAGAAAATCGAGAAAATGGAAGCGAGAGCATACAAGCGTTTAGAAGAAGCTCCAGAAATCGGTGAGATTACGCAGCTTGATGAACATCGGACCCGAGAGCTCTTCCCGCTGCTCGTTGAAGGATATTCTTCCGTTCATATTAGTGGAGCCGCCCGTGTGGATGGCCGTGCGCTGCGTGATGCTTTGCTTCGATCTGCACAGAGGAATGGGGCTGAGCTTATCTATGGGGATGCTGGGCTTGAATATCAATCCAACCGAATAACGGGTGTAACGGTTGAGGCAATTAATTATCCGGCTGACATCGTGATCGTCTGTGCAGGGGCCTGGGCTGGGCAGCTGCTGCAACCGTTGGGCATTGATTTTAAAGTGAGTTATCAGAAAGCACAAATCATGCACTTGCAGGTTCCAGATGCCAAACAGAATACTGGCATCTGGCCGGTTGTTATGCCGCCTTCCGATCAATATTTGCTCGCCTTTGATCAGCAAAAAATCGTCATAGGGGCAACTCATGAAAATGATATTGAAGGTTATGATACGAGGATCACATCCGGTGGAATGCATGAAATTTTAAGCAAATGTCTTCCATTCGCACCTGATCTGGCAGATAGTACATTTCAGGAAGTAAGAGTAGGCTTTCGCCCTTTTACTCCCGATTTTCTTCCGGTTATAGGCGCCATTCCAGATTGGGAGGGACTGCTTGCGGTGAACGGTCTTGGGGCTTCCGGCTTGACGATGGGACCTTATATCGGAGATCAGTTGGCTAAGCTAGCACTAGGAATGGAAGTGGATATCGATTTAACCGATTATGAAATTTGTAAAGCCATTAGCTGAGCTGTAGGATAAATTCATAATGAGTCATTTTAACATCGTAGAAGGAGAGCTGCTGTTTTGAAGAATAATATCATCGAATACTGTTTAACGAAGAACGGGGCGTCTAAAGATTATCCCTTCGGATTCGAACCATTGGTCATCAAAGTTGCAGGTAAAATATTCGCGTTTATTTTTGAGGACAAAGGGGAGCATCTTCGCTTAAACCTGAAATGTGATCCGATAATTGCGGAAAACTTAAGGGAACAGCATGAGGCTGTTCGACCAGGATACCATATGAATAAAAAACATTGGAATACAATTACGATCGACGGTTCTTTGCCAGAGTCGGATGTTTTTGAAATGATTGATCATTCTTACGAGCTGGTTGTCAAAAGTCTTTCTAAGAGCCTTCGAGAATCTATTATCGAAAAGAACTAAATGGCTCAGAGCGTATGATGGGACTTCGCTGGTTGTAGTTAAATTAAGATTGTGATAAACTGTACCTAATTTTGATGATGGGAGTTGAACGAATACAATGTAGAACTTTCTTGCTGTGAGATCACGAAAAGAACGAACTCAGCGATCCGCTGTGGTTGGTTTATTTCGTCTCTGCAAGAAAGGTCTGCATTTCGTTTGCGCTCCCTATCCGGATAGTCATCCAGTCCCATAAAATGGGGCTGTATTTCCTCGTATGGATTAGAGACGCAAGAAAGCACCTTTCTTGCGTCTCTTTTTTATTTTCATACGAAAGGATGATCGCCATGCCCGCGATTCAAGTATCTAATCTCACTTTTGCCTATCCAGGCAGCTATGACCTCATATTCGAAAATGTTCATTTTCAAATCGATACAGACTGGAAGCTCGGGTTTACAGGGCGAAACGGTCGGGGAAAAACGACGTTCTTTAACCTGCTGCAGGGGAAATACGAATACAGCGGTACGATCTCCGCACCCGTTGCCTTTGATTATTTTCCGTTTCCCGTCGAGCATCCGGAATATTTGACTGTCGACGTCATCGAAGAAATCGTGCCAGACTATGAGCGCTGGAAGCTGATGCGTGAACTGAATCTGCTAAAGGTTTCGGAAGATGTGTTGTACCGGCCATTCGAAACGCTGTCCCAAGGCGAGCAAACGAAGGTACTGCTTGCCGTGCTGTTCATCCAGGACAATCGCTTTCTGCTCATCGACGAACCAACCAATCATCTCGACTTGCATGCACGTAAACTCGTCGGTGATTATTTAAACACGAAGCGCGGTTTTATTCTTGTGTCACATGACCGCTCATTTCTCGACCGCTGTGTCGATCATATTTTATCGATCAACAAAACAAATATAGAAATTCAAAAAGGCAACTTCTCCAGCTGGTGGACGAACAAAACTCGCCAGGACACGTTCGAATTGGCACAAAACGAGAAGCTGTACAAAGATATCGAGCGTTTATCAAGCTCTGTCAAACGCACGAGCGGCTGGTCCCACGAGATTGAAAAATCGAAAAACGGCACACGAAACTCTGGTTCCAAGCTGGATAAAGGATATGTCGGGCACAAAGCTGCTAAAATGATGAAACGCGCGAAATCCATTGAGCAGCGGCAAAATGCCGCTGTTGAAGAGAAATCGAAACTGCTTCGAAATATTGAACAGTCAGAAAGCCTTGTGATCTCTCAACTCGCGTATTCCAAATCCGAACTGGCTGTGCTGGATCACGTCTCGATTTATTACGGTGAAAAATCAGTTTGCGAGAACGTTAATTTGACGATCGAACAAGGGGATCGGATCGCCATTTCGGGTCCAAACGGTTCGGGTAAGTCTAGTGTGCTCCACCTGCTAAACGGCGAGGCGCTTCACTATACGGGTACGTTTCGGATTGATCCTCAGCTGCGCGTTTCCTATGTATCCCAGAATACTTCTCATCTGAGAGGGTCACTTTCTGATTATGCAGCAGAGCACGGAATCGACGAAAGTTTATTTAAGAGCGTGCTGCGAAAGCTTGATTTCGCCCGTATCCAGTTTGAGAAGGATATGTCGGCGTTTAGCGGTGGACAGAAGAAAAAGGTTCTGATCGCGAGAAGTCTATGTGAAGAGGCTCATCTGCATATTTGGGACGAACCGCTGAACTTTGTTGACGTCATTTCCCGGATGCAGATTGAGGAGCTGCTGCATGAGTACGCACCGACCATAGTGTTCGTGGAACATGATCGTGAATTTCACGACCGTGTCGCCACAAAAACGATTGAACTGACGGGAAACTTTGACTAAAAATCGTATCTTTTAAACGAAACAGCAGCCATAAGGCTGCTGTTTTTTTGTGTGTAATCGAAGGCCAGTTTTATTATTTGCCAGTTGCATGATTCGATATTAAAAATTGGGGCTGTGCAACACTGTTTGTCTGAGCTTATTTTTGATGCCAAAAACAAAACTGTTTCTCTAGACCCACACGCATTCTATCAAGTAACATAGGTTTTGTTCTGCAAAACCGACTGGGAGTGAAACAAGTGCAAGATACGTATGATGATATCAAACAAGGCGAAAAAGGTGCATGGCTGAGCATTGGCGCTTATATTTTCTTGTCCGCAATAAAGTTAATTATAGGTTTCCTCACTGGCTCCGAAGCCTTATCAGCTGATGGTCTGAACAACTCAACCGATATTATTGCTTCTATAGCCGTGTTGATCGGGCTTAAAATATCTCGGAAACCACCGGACAAAAACCATCGGTATGGTCATTACAGAGCTGAAACGGTAGCTGCCCTAATCGCTTCTTTTATAATGTTCGCTGTTGGTATACAAGTATTGTATCAGACGGTTATGAAGTTCAGAGCTCCAACAATTGAATCACCTGATATTATTGCAGCTTGGACTGCCCTATTTTGTGCCATAGCCATTTATTTCGTTTACCTTTACAACATTCGTTTAGCAAAAAAAATAAACAGTCACGCAATGATGGCGGCCGCACAAGATAATCGTTCGGATGCTCTTGTAAGCATGGGCGCTTTTGTTGGCATCATCGGTTCACAATTTGGCTTGCCATGGCTTGACCCAGTCACAGCTCTAATTGTAGGCATCATTATTTGTAAAACAGCATGGGATATTTTTCGTGATTGTTCGCATGCGCTTACTGACGGTTTTGATCATGAAGAACTTCAAACCATTAAACAAACCGTCTCCGATACCCCAGGTGTAGAGAAAATAATTGATATAAAAGCTCGTATTCACGGGAATAACAAACTGGTAGACGTAACGATTGCCGTAGACCATCAGCTAAATGTAGGAGAAAGCCATGACATTTCAGAACAAATTGAGAAACGTATTGCTGAATTGCACAGCATTTCCTACGTACACATTCACATAGAGCCTTTTTTGGCGAGTAGTTAGGTACACAGAGTAAGTTCAAGAGTAACAGCTGTGCATTGACATGAAAAAGTGGAGAATAAAGATTTTTTCAAGTTGATATCACATAATAAGAACATCATCAGAAAGGAATTGAACATGGCAGTAATAACTTTATGCGGTTCTACAAAATTCAAAGATCAATTTGAAAAAGCAAACGCGTTTCTTACACTTCAAGGCAATATTGTTATTAGTGTTGCTTTTTTTGAACAAAGTGATGGTTTTAAAATTACAGAAGAACAAGCAGAGTTACTAGGGCATCTGCATTTAAGAAAAATAGATATTTCTGATGAAATATTCGTAATTGATGTGGATGGATATATAGGCAACAGTACAAAAAAAGAGATTCAATATGCTGAAGAAAAAGGTAAGGCAATCCGTTACTTTTCCGATGGCGAAATCCCCACAAGTATATTCAGCTAACGGATAACTACGGTGGAAGAGTTGCAGTTGTGCAGTCCCCAAAAAAGCCCGCCCGATATTATTTTCGGGCGGGCTTTGCTCTTGCAATTATTGTTTAGGCAGTTGGTCCAGTGGTGGTGATCATCCACATTACGCCGTATTTGTCTTCGATATGTCCGAATAATGTGCCCCAAAATGCGGGTTCTAACGGGCATTTAATGTTGCCGCCTACAGCTAGCTTATCGAAGGCTTCGCGGGCTTCAGCCTCTGCATCATACTCGAGACACAGATGTATGGCATTTCCGCGAATGATGGGTTCAAATACAGAATCGGACATTAAAAAGTGAATTCCTCCAGCCATCAGACTCAAGTTAACAACTTTATCCTTGAGTTCTTCCTTTGCATCAGGAAGCTGTCCATGCGTCATAACGGACAGGATCTCTCCACCAAGTGCATGAGTATAGAACTCAGCTTGAGCTTTTGCGTCCTCCGACATCATATAAGTTGTGTGTTTTGCCATCTTATAACATCCTCTCATCCCATAGTTTGGATTATTTTTGTAGATAACCGATGAACTCAGCCTCTATTTAGACAACGAATGAGAAGTTTGAAAATCGACAGATTCCAAAAAAAATTTTAAAACTTTATTTTATTATGCTGACAGGCAGTGAATTTCCAGTAATGATAAAATGAAGTTGCAGCTCGGGAAGGTGTTTATTAATTATTTCTGATCATGGGCTGCCTAAAGAGTTATTTTAAAAATGGGTACAATGCTGGCTTTAAGAGTAATTGTAGCTTAATGAGGTGTTTGGATTGGTTACTGTTAAAACCGAGGTTCTTATAAATGCTCCAATACATCATTGTTTTGACTTAGCGAGGAATATAGAAGTACATACTCAAACGGTCTGGAAACATACGAAGGAGAGGGCTATAGCAGGAACGATTGAAGGCATGATTAATAAGGGAGAAACCGTGACCTTTCTGGCTACTCATTTTCTAATCAGACAAAAACTAACCTCGAAAATTACGGAATATGAAAGTCCCTATCTTTTTGTAGACGAAATGAGCAAGGGGGCTTTTAAAAGTTTAAGACATGAGCATATATTTGAGGAACATGATGGAATGACATTAATGAAAGACATATTGGTTTTTGAAGCTCCGTTTGGAATAGTTGGATGGATTACAGAGAGATTGATATTAAGAAGGTACATGAAAAGTTTTTTGGAGCATCGAAATAATCAATTAAAGAGTAGGGCAGAAGAGCTAGTCACTGACCTTGATTAACCTCGTTTAAACGCTCTGTACTGGCAAGCTTCTCATAACAATCAAGCAAGATGATAGAGATCATATATGAACAGGTACTACAAAAAGTTGGTACTCGTTTCAAGAAAAGGTTTTTATTAGAATTGATTTGTAAGGAAGCAGATGATTGCTGGATTACGAGCTGGGAGGCATCAATATGTCATTTTTAGCACTAATTGTATTGTTAATCATAGGAGTAATCATGTTAGTGGTCGGATTTGCAGCTAAAAAAAATTGGCTTAAGCTGTTATCCATTATCCCGCTAGCTATTTCTACGTGGCATTTTTCAAATTTGTTTTTGATAGGTTATGGATGAAATTTGTGAGCATATCTCTAGCATTTTTTCCAGCTCTTAAAATATAATCATATGATCCAAAAGGAGACAGCCATTATTATGGCTGTCTTTTACCTCATAACTGAAAAATTATGGTATTATCAAGCTGCTGTTATAGCTAGAAATAGGAGGGTGTGAACAAAATGAAGGAAAAGGTTGTCACAGCGTACGACAAACTTGCAAAAGACTACGAAAAGCATGTGGATACTGAGAGTGGGCACAACGCTTATTATGAGCGGCCAGCAACGATGAAACTTATGCCAAATGATATGAATTCACTTACAGTCCTTGATGCTGGCTGTGCTGCAGGTTGGTACACGGAGCAATTTTTAAAGCGCGGTGCTCAAGTAACGGCTATTGATTTGAGTCCTGCTATGGTAGAAGCATGCAAAAGGCGAGTTGGTCATGAGGCAGAAGTATTCGCTTGTGATTTAACTGAGCCCCTCCCATTTAAAAACGAAACATTCAACCTTATAGTAAGCTCATTAACCCTGCACTATATCGATGATTGGGCGCCAACCTTTCAAGAATTCCATCGCATATTGAAACCGGGTGGACAAGTTATTTTCTCCGTACATCATCCATTTATGGACTTTAAACATTTTGAAAGACCTGATTATTTCGCTCACGAGCTGCTTATGGAAACCTGGAACAAGAAAGAATCTGGCCCAGTGGAGGTTACATTTTATAGGAGGCCTCTTCAAGAGATTCTGAATGTCACATCTGCCCAATTTATCATTGATCAAATCATCGAGCCGCAGCCGGATTTAGCTTTTAAAGATAAACCAGATGCTATGGATTGGTATAAGCGTTGGTATGATCGTCTTTCGACTAATCCTCATTTTCTCATTGTGAAAGCTCGGAAATAGAAGGATAGAATTCTTTATTAGGATTAGGGGGATATGATGCAGACAGTAATCGATGAGCTAATACACTATTATTTTATTCATCCGAGCTATGAAATCGAGTCCGTTCCTTTTGGTCTAACAAACCTCACGAAGATTGTTAAAATTAATGATCGAAAATATGTAGTTCGCATCTACGATCGCCATACGAAAAATGTACAAAGCATGGAAATGGAATCGAAAATAACTTCATTTTTAAGTGGCCGTAATCTTACATTTCAAGTGCCTGTATTTCTTCGGACGCTCAATGGGGATGAATACATACAACTAGCAGACGGTACTTTAGGTGCGGTCGTATTATTTATTGAAGGCCGTGTACCAGAAATAGTAGAAACACAACAAGCCTTGAAATTTGGTCAGGTCGTTGGAGAAATCTCTTCAACTCTGAGCGAATATGAAACTGATCTGCTAGACCACCATGGAAAAGCTTTCTCAGATATTTATGATCTTCATCCACTTTCCCATCGTAATGCTATAACTTCTTTTATTGAAAATCCGCCATTTTACATTTCTGAATCCCACCTGAACTTCTATAAAAATATGATTTTGTCCGTTGAGATGTCTATCCACCAGCTAAAAAGTTTGCCAAGGCAGCTCGTTCATCATGATATGCTCATATTCAACCTATTGTCCCAAAACAACAACATATGTGGCGTATTGGATTTTGATTTCACTTCGATTGATGCTAGTTTTATGGAATTTGTCATTAGCCTTAATCATATTTTGCAAATGTCGGATGGATCTTTGGAAATGACTGAAGCCTACATTAAGGGCTATGCCGTTTTTCGTAAGGCAACTATACAAGAAACTAATCATTTGCAGCTCATGACGCAGATTTATCATATTGCAGTTCTCCATATTTATATAGGTCAGCATTACTCAGGGAAATCGATTGAAGCTAACTTCAACTATATACTCCATCAATTTCAAACACGAAATAACTGGTTGAATCAGCATCGCGGGGCCTTGCAAGCACTACTTGAATTATATCTGGTTTGAGGAATTCTGGGCTCAAGCACCGCTTGATATACAAAAAGAAGGGTCAAATATACACTGAAAGTATCTTGAATGAAGGGGTGATGACAGTGTTTGATATGATGAAGGTAGGCAGAAATATTTCAAAGCTAAGGAAGAAGATCGGAATTACCCAAATGGGATTAGCAGACAGACTTAATATCAGTTATCAGGCGGTGAGCAATTGGGAGCGGGGAGAGACGATGCCTGATATTTCTAAGCTTCCCCAGATCGCAGAAATTTTTGATGTCAGTATCGATGAGATTTTAGACGAAGGCAAAGGTACTGAACTACTTAGAAGTATGCTGGATCATTCAACAGAAGATTATTTACAACATAATGAAGTTTCACTTAAAGATATTTCCGAAATTGCACCATTGCTCAAAACAGAGCAAGTGGATGAATTCGTTGCGAATGCAGAGGAGGTTGCTGAAATAGGCGATCTTTTGGCTCTTGCTCCTTTTGTTAGTGATGAGACGATAGACAGATTTGCAAAACAGGTGTTTGAAAAAGAGGGCATTTATGTACTCGTATCGTTAGCTCCCTTTATGAGTGAATCTGCGATTGACGAGTACTCGAAGCAATCTTTTGAAAAAGCAGGTATACATTCACTCGTATCGATGGCCCCATTTATTAGTCAGTGTGCGATTGATGAATGTGCGAGGATGGCGGTTAAAAAAGAAGGCATAACTGCCATTGTGTCACTCGCCCCGTTTATTAGTAAAGAAGTCATTGATGAATGCGCGAGGATAGCCGTTGAAAAAGAGGGCATAAATGCCATTGTATCGCTGGCGCCATTTATAAGTACAGAGGCAATTGACGAATGTGCAAAAAAAGCTTTTGAGAAAGAAGGCTTAAAAGCACTGGTGTCGATCGCACCCTTCATCAGTAGAGGTATATTGAATGATTGTACTGAAAGCAGTGCTATAGCGAAAAACTGAAGGATGGACGTAAAGTCAGTCTTCCAGCGATAGCTTTAAAGAACGTTTGGGAATCCGCTGCAATTCGGGTTCCTTTTTCTTATGCTTAAACGGCAGGCGATGCAATGTTTGGCTTGTTTTATATGTATAATATAAGAAAGACAAGCAGGATGTTAGAAGGGAGTATTTCATTGACTCTACAACAATTAAAATACGTAATTGAGGTCGCCAATCGAGGCTCCATTAATGAGGCAGCCAAGCGGTTGTTTATTTCTCAGCCTAGTCTTTCCAATGCCATTAAGGATCTGGAAGAGGAAATGCAGCTAGAGATTTTCGAGAGATCTAATAAAGGAATTTCACTTTCTAAGGAAGGTGTTGAGTTTTTAAGTTATGCTAGGCAGGTCGTTGAGCAGGCGGAATTGTTGGAAAGCCGTTACCTGAATGCCAAGCCTTCGCCGCAGCATTTTTCGGTTTCTACTCAGCATTATGCTTTTGCAGTGAATGCATTTGTCAGTTTGGTTCGCGAGTATGGTCAGGAAGAATATGAATTAACATTACGTGAGACTAAAACCTACGAAATTATTGAAGATGTTAAAAGCCTGCGCAGCGAGATTGGAATCTTGTATCTTAACGAGTTCAATGGGAAGGTAATCAATAAGCTGCTCAAAACGGCGAATTTACAGTTTATTAGCTTATTTACAGCTAAGCCTCATATTTTCATCAGCATTAATAACCCGTTAGCCAATCAATCCATCGTGACCATTGACCAGCTTCAAAATTATCCCTATTTGTCCTTTGACCAAGGCGAATACAATTCTTTTCATTTTTCAGAAGAAATTTTAAGTACGATGACTCATAAAAAAAGTATCCGTGTAAACGATCGGGCGACGCTGTTCAATCTCCTAATTGGACTAAACGGATATACGATATCGACTGGTGTTCTAAGCGCTGATTTAAACGGCAATGAGATTATTCCAGTACCGCTCGATTGCGAGGAGACGATCAATGTAGGTTGGATTTCGCAGCGAAATGCTTCCTTATCCAAGCTTGGATCAGCATATATTGAGGCGCTCAAACAAGCGATTGGCAAATAAAAATGCGGGTATAGCTTAAGGCTATGACTAGATATAGTTTAATCCAGTTACTCTATAACAGTGAATACGTGTTATCTTTCTTGTAACAATTTGTATAGGAGTGTTACGAGATGGTGAAAAGCAGTGTTTTGGGATATCCACGTATTGGTGCGGATCGGGAATGGAAGAAGGCGCTAGAAGCGTTCTGGGCAGGCAAGCTTGAAGAATCAGAGTTCCATGGCAAGCTTCAAGAAATCCGTTTGAATCATTTGCGCAAGCAGCAGGAGAAAGGCATCGACCTTATCTCGGTCAATGATTTCAGCTATTACGATCACATTCTTGATACAGCAACGATGTTCGGGATCATTCCGAAGCGCTTCACTTACGAAGGCGGTTCAGTACCACTGTCGGTTTATTATGGCATTGCCCGCGGAACGAAGGATGCAACGGCAAGCGAAATGACCAAGTGGTTTAACACCAACTATCACTACATCGTACCTGAACTGGACGGAGCAGCACCTGTACTTACAGAGAATAAGCCGCTTATCGCATATTTGGAAGCTAAAGAAAAGCTCGGTATCGAGGGAAAACCCGTTATTGTCGGCCCATTAACTTTCTTGAAGCTGTCCAAAGGATATAGTCAATCAGAGACGGATGCTTGGCTGGATCGATTGCTGCCGCTTTATGTGCAGATCCTGCAAGAGCTTGAAAAAGAAGGCGTTCAGTGGGTACAAATAGATGAACCAATTCTGGTAACAAAACTTAGCGATGCTGATCGCAGTCGCCTAAAAAATATTTATACCACGCTTGCTGCATCGGTAACTAATCTAAACATCATGCTGCAAACGTATTTCGAATCCGTAGAAAACTATACTGACATCGTTGCGTTGCCGGTCAAAGGAATTGGGCTTGACTTCGTACACGGTTTGTCCGTAAACTTGTCATCCATTAAACAATTTGGCTTCCCTCAGGACAAGGTTCTAGGTGCAGGAGTCATTGATGGCCGCGGCATCTGGAAAGCGTCACTTCGCGATAAATTGGCATTGTTGAAAGAGTTGGCTGAAGTCGTAACGGCTGAACAGCTAATTGTACAGTCATCTTGCAGCCTGCTTCATGTTCCAGTCACAGTGCAAAATGAGACTAAGCTATTGTCTGAACTAAAGGGTGCTCTAGCATTTGCGGATGAGAAGCTGGATGAGATTGTTCTTCTTGCGAAAGCAGTTACTTCGGAAGATGCTTTCATTACTGCTGAGCTTGAGAAATGTGATGCTGCTCTAGAGGCGCTTAAGCAATCAGGCGAGCGCAATCGCAGCAGCATTCAGCAAGCCGTAGCCGCTATTAGCGTGCAGAATCCAACACGCAATCTGCCATTTTCTGAGCGTCATATTGCCCAACAGAAAAAATGGCAATTGCCGATTTTCCCAACGACGACAATTGGCAGCTTCCCGCAATCCGCAGAGGTGCGCAAAGCCCGTCAACAATGGCGCAAGGGTGATTGGAACAATGAACAATACGCTAGCTTCATCCGTGAGCAAATCGATATCTGGATTAAGCTTCAGGAAGAAATCGGACTGGATGTACTCGTGCATGGCGAATTTGAACGGACAGATATGGTTGAGTTTTTCGGTGAGAAGCTTGCGGGCTTTGCGTTCACTCAGTTCGGTTGGGTACAGTCGTATGGCTCCCGCTGCGTGAAGCCGCCAATTATTTTTGGAGATGTAGCGTTTGAAGAAGCAATGACTGTCGAGGAAACGAAGTATGCTCAGTCGAAGACTGAACGTCCAGTTAAAGGAATGCTTACGGGACCGATCACGATCATGAACTGGTCGTTCGTCCGTGATGACATTACGCGTGAGCAAATCGCTTACCAGCTTGCCTATGCGCTTAGACAAGAGGTAGAAGCGCTTGAGCAAGCGGGCATTGGGATGATTCAGGTTGATGAGCCTGCGGTTCGCGAAGGTCTGCCGCTTAAGGAAGAAGACCAAGCCAACTATTTAGCTTGGGCTGTCAAAGCTTTCCGTGTGACTACATGCACGGTTCAGGATACGACGCAAATTCACACGCATATGTGTTATTGCGAGTTCCATGACATGATTGATTCCATTGAAGCGATGGATGCAGATGTTATCTCCATCGAGACTTCACGCAGTCATGGTGAATTGATTCATAGCTTTGAGCTGAATACTTACAAGCTGGGTATAGGTTTAGGCGTATACGACATCCACAGCCCGCGTATTCCGCGAGTGGAGGAAATGACGAGTATGATCGAACGCGCTTTGCGTGTGCTTGATCCGAAGTTATTCTGGATTAACCCAGACTGCGGACTTAAAACACGTGGACTCGAAGAAACCGTTGATTCCTTGCGCAATATGGTTGAAGCGACACAGATCGCCCGTGCGAAACATTCTTTGCAGGTGTAAGCTAGGTTAATAATAAAAATCACAGAAGAGCAGGCTGCCACGGCAGCCTGCTCTTTTTGATAGGATCAGATCCGATTTTGTTTATAAATAAACTAGAATTAGACTGATTTCTCAAATATGATACGATAAACGAAACGAATTGATTTTAAAAGGAATGAATATCATGGATAAGCTTCATACCGCCATAAGTTTAAGAGAAGCAGGGAAACTGGAAGAAGCCAAGACATTGCTGATAGATTTAGTCAAAGAAGAGCCGCAGAACGCTTCAATATGGTATCAACTAGCTTGGGTTCATGATGCTATGGGACTCGAAAGGAAAGCCGTCCCTTTTTATGAAAAATCATTGGAACTAGGATTAGTAGGTAAAGAAAGAGAAGGGGCATTGTTAGGCCTAGGAAGTACATATCGTACTTTAGGCATGTATGATGAATCAAAACGTATATTTGAAGCAGCAATAAAAGAGTTTCCAGAACGTAGAGAGTTTCAGGTGTTTTATGCGATGGTTCAATACAACTTGAAGGCTTACGACAAGGCAATGGAAATTTTATTGAAGCAATTAGCCGAAACGAGCGCTGATGACGGAATTCAGTCGTACAAGAGAGCTGCCCTTTTTTATTCAGACAAATTGGATCAGGTATGGGATTGATCCAGTCTGCTATTTTCCAACTATACGGCGACAGACTAGGACGTCATAATGACGCCATTGTCTATCGCCGTTTTTATTTATTCGAATCAGCCGAAACAAATAAGGTTTTGTACCGTCTAACAATTAGTGTAAATTTTACCATTAAAGCGATTTGCGTTGATTTGCAGGAGGGGGAGCAATACGAATGAAACAAAATGGATTGAACTTAATAATGAGAATGGGGCGCGTCTTTCTGGCTGGATGTCTGATGTCGCAGCTGCTTGTTGGCGTCGCGTCAGCTAATACGGCGGAGAAGCTGGCATCTGGCGGCAGCGTGAACGCGAGCAGCAAGGTCGATCGTTCGCTGGCCTTCACAACAGACATGCAGGATGCATTAAAGGAAGCGGAGCAATTGCTATATGATCAGAAACCGTTTTCGGATTGGGCGGCGATCGGATTTGCAAAGAACGGCAGAGCAGTTCCAAAAGGCTTTCTGGAGGAGAAAGCAGATGTCATATTAAATAATGGCGGAAGATTTGATACGTATACAGATATGACAAGAACGGTGATCGCTTATGCTGCTGCTGGCGGCAGAAACATTAATAATATCGCTGGTCTTGATTTTTTCTCAGCCGTTTTGAACAATCCTGACCTTGAGAAGAAGGGAATATATGAACTCGTACCCGCTTATGTCGTGGCGAAGAGTTCCAGTCCCTACTCTCCTAATTCAAACCCTTTCTGGTATCCTGACGCGTTTTCTCATATCATCACAAATCAGCAGTTGAAAGATGGAAGCTGGTCCGAGTCCGTTAATGGGAAAGGTAGTGCTATGGCAACGGCTGTAGCTTTGACAGGATTGTCACTCATTTCGAGAACGCAAGATCGGGAGCTGACGGAGTCAGAGCAGAAAGCGCTGGAGTGGCTGCGCATGCAGCAATCAATCGACGGCGGCTTCGACTTCAGCACAGCGGCGACAGCACAGGTTATCATTGCACTGTCATCGCAACGAATGGACGCTGCTGCGTTCGCGCAGCAGGGAGGCGCCCAGCCGCTTGATTTTCTGATGTCTCGTCGATTGGATGAAGGTGGATTCTCGGAGCGCAGCGATGGCGTTTTGGATATGACGGCGACGCTCCACGCTTATTTGGCGTTGACCGCTTATAAGCTGTATGTGAATGGCAAAGAACGGCTGATCGATGACTTGAATTTGGCTTCGGGCAGTTCGATTATTCAGATCGAGGGGCCTACAGGTACGATCGCACAAGGACGCGTTCCTAGTGGCGGTAAGGCAATAGATACAGCTCTTGCTTTCCTTAAGCAAGAAGGAATTGCCTACGAAATGAAGACAGCTTCTTCCGGGGAGAAGGCAATCACCTCGATTAAGGGTATCGACGTCCTCCAATACGGCGGAAAGAATGGATGGAAGTTCGCTGAGTACAGTAGAGATGGAAGTTGGATGTTCCCAGAAAATGCTGGCAGCGGGAATGTTCTTAGTGATAGAAGTCGATTGCTGCTTTATTATGGTTCGGACACAACTGAGGTTATCGACTTAGTCGTTGTTAATGGCTCAAATGTGAACGGCAAACTAGCAGAAGGACGGCCTTCAGCAAATTCACTTTTCGAGCTGTTCGTTAAGAAAGCAAATCGTAAATCGGGTCAACTGCCTGCGCCGAATATAACGGTGACAGTCGGTGGGAAGACGATGGTGACCGATGCGAAAGGGAAAGTGGCTTTTGCGGGAATGCCCTCCGGTGTGCATGTCGTTACGCTAACTGGGTATCGGAAGGATGCTGCGCCTGCTGTGGCCAAAAATCTTTACTATTTATCGGTCTCTGCTCCTCCGTTGGCTGACTTTAAGGATGCTAATCAAGTAGCCGGCTGGGCAAGAGAAAATATGGCACATGCGCTTTATGAAGGTTACATCCAGGGCGTAAGCGTGAAGGATAATGTACTGGCTCCGAAAAAGACGTTGTCTCGCGCTGAATTCGCAGCCATGCTGCTCCGCTTGGTACACGGCGCTACGGATCTGCCTGCTGGCAGCTCTCCCTTTAATGATGTTCCAGTGGGCAAATGGTACAGCGACGAAATCGCAAGAGCTGCAAAGCTCGGCATTACTGACCGTACATCCGGTCGGTTCGAGCCAGAGCGTACGATTACCCGCGAAGAGGCAGCGATGATGTCCGCAAATGCTGGTCGATTAGCAACCTTCGGCAGTGAGGGTCGAATGGCGTTCGGAGACATTAAGGGTCTATCCGCGACGAGTCTCCACGCTATCCAAGCCGTCAACGAGTATAAGGTGATGGTCGGCAGCGATGGCAAGTTCAATCCGCGGCAGACGCTGGTCCGAGAGCAAGCGGCGGCGATCCTTTTGAGGCTGCAGAAGCTGCTATATCCCGAGAAGTACTTAGATTGATCATGCAGCACTCTGCTCAATGGCTATGCATTCATTTTCCTATTCGAAGTCTGCAATTCACAGTTTTGGACCAGTCATACCACCCACAAACGCTTGCTCAGGTTCAAAGAGGAGAAGCGAAGGAGGAAATGGTGTTATAATCAATCTATATAAACCGAATTGCCTTGCAAAGAAATGGGAACCATCTAGGTGATAAATGGTATTTATGACTTTTTTTCATTAGATGACCATGCAATAACGAAGATAAACGACACAAGAATATAGGAGATACGATGACTGAGGAAACAGCATTAGATAAAACAGGTTGGAACTTTGACAACAGTTATGCACGGCTGTCGGAAACATTTTTCACAAAAATGAGCCCGCCGCCTGTGCACTCTCCGCAGTTGAATATTATGAATGAATCGCTCGCAAAATCACTAGGCTTAAATGTTCAATCACTTCTAAGCCAGGACGGTACTGCTATGCTGTCGGGAAATGAAATTCCCGAAGGCGCTTTGCCGCTTGCTCAAGCTTATGCTGGGCATCAATTTGGACATTTTAACAGATTAGGGGATGGGCGTGCGCTATTGCTGGGTGAACAAATTACGCCTACAGGTGAGAGGTTTGATATTCAGTTTAAAGGTTCTGGCAGAACGCCATACTCCCGCGGAGGCGACGGCCGGGCTTCACTTGGACCGATGCTGCGCGAATATATTATAAGTGAGGCTATGCACGCGCTTGGTATTGCTACCACTCGCAGCCTCGCCGTTGTCACAACTGGCGAGCCTGTATACCGCGAAACGGAGCTGCCGGGTGCAATTCTGACCCGCGTGGCTTCCAGCCATCTGCGCGTGGGCACCTTTCAATACGTTGCCCAGTGGGGTACGGCTGAAGAACTCAGACAACTTGCTGATTACACCTTGCAAAGGCATTACCCAGAGGTTGGCGAAGCTCAAGATCGCTATCTTCGCCTGCTTCAAGAAGTAATTAAGCGTCAGGCAGCGCTAATCGCCAAATGGCAGCTCGTTGGTTTTATCCACGGTGTGATGAATACAGACAATATGTCGATTAGCGGAGAGACCATTGATTATGGCCCTTGCGCCTTTATGGATGCCTATGATCCCGAAACGGTATTCAGCTCCATTGACGTTCATGGCCGTTATGCCTATGGCAACCAACCGCGTATCGCGGCGTGGAATCTCGCTAGATTTGCTGAGGCGCTTTTGCCGCTGCTGCATGATAATGAAGAACAAGCTATAAAACTGGCAGAGGATGCGTTATCTGGATTTGCAGAGTTGTATCACCAGAGCTGGCTTAGTGGAATGAGAGCGAAGCTTGGAATTTTTAATGAAGAGCTTGAAGATGAGGCTCTAATTACAGATTTGCTTCGTATGATGCAGGAGCATGGTGCAGACTACACGAATACCTTCCGCTCGTTCACATTAGATAAACCAGAAGATACAGCACTCTTTGGCACCGAGGAGTTTGCACCATGGTATGAGCTGTGGCAAGCGAGGCTTGGCAGGCAGCCGGAATCCAAAGCTGCATCTCATCAGTTGATGGGCGCAAGCAACCCTGCGGTAATCCCGCGCAACCTTCGAGTTGAAGAAGCGCTTGAAGCCGCAGTGAAGCAAGGCGACAACCGTGTGATGGAGCAGCTTCTGAGTGTTCTTTCGAGCCCATACGATCACGCCCGCGAACGGTCTGATCATTACACGTTCCCTGGGGTATCAACTCGTCCATACCAAACTTTTTGCGGTACCTGATATAAAAAAAGCGGCAGCTCACCTCAATGGTCAGCTGCTTTTGTCTGTTCTGTGCTGTTTTTATCATTCAACACGATTTATAGTATAATGATTACTATTATATGGACGCATAACAGGGAAAGAGGGAACGAATGCCTACTATACTGGTTGCTGATGATGATGCGAACATTCGCGAACTCGTTTGTTTATTTCTACGCAACGACGGATTCGAAACGGCTGAAGCGGGAGACGGCAAGGAAGCACTGGCCGTCTATGCCTCGATGCATATTGATCTTGTCGTACTCGATATTATGATGCCGATTATGGATGGTTGGACGTTGTGCAAGGAGCTCCGAAGAAGCAATCCTGATCTTCCGTTACTTATGCTGACTGCAAGAGGCGAGACATGGGAGAAGGTGAAAGGCTTCCAGCTCGGGACGGATGATTATTTGACGAAACCATTTGATCCATTGGAGCTGACGGCTCGTGTTGGAGCTCTTCTGAAAAGGTACCGGATTGGCTCAACACAGACGATTCGGCTAGGCAGCATCATTCTTGACCGGCAGACCTATAAAGTAATGAGAGGAACGGAATCACTTGCGCTGCCGCTCAAGGAGTTTGAACTCCTTTATAAGCTCGCTGGCACACCTGGACAAATCTACACGCGTGAGCAGCTGATCGATCAAATTTGGGGGATCGATTATGCAGGCGACGATCGAACGATAGACGTACATGTTAAACGATTGCGCGAACGCTTCGCGACGACTACCGATTTTCATATCGAGACGGTGCGCGGGCTTGGCTACCGGCTTGAGGTGCACGAATGATCAAATCTTTATATACACGAGTCGTCCTCATTTTTCTAGTCTCCACGATTGGGGGCACGATCATTGCTTTTTTTGTGGCAACTTGGGCATTTGAAGAAAAATTGAGTGAAAACTCGCAAATTTTGATGCGTAATTTTGGACAAGACATCGCGCGAATTTATGAGGCCATCCCCTCACGTGATGCGGACAAGTTCGTAAGTGGAATGAAGCAGCTCAATTCCTATCATATTCGAATTTATGAAACGACGGATCGATTCCAGTCTTTCGGAGCGCTGCACGGGCATAAGCCTGCTGTAATAGCCAAGGAACAAGTAATGAAGGTACTGGCTGGAGAAATGGTTCGGGTTCGTATGAAGGGGGTTACTGTTACTTTCATAGGATTGCCGCTCAAAACAGACATGGGAACGAAAGCGATGTTTGTGGAAGCACTCTCCCCTCCATCTGCTTCTTTTGTATTCAAATGGGGATTATCTTTTGTCGCTTATGCGTTGATTACAGGCAGCTTATTTATTCTAATTGCCTCCATATTTCTAATAAGACCAATCAAAAAGCTGACAAAAGCGACTAGACGGATAGCATCTGGCGATTTCAACGTCAAGCTGAATATTAAACAAACGGGCGAGCTGGGAACGCTGGCTCGAAGCTTCGAAGAAATGATGCATGACCTGCAGCAGTTGGAGCAGATGYGCAGAGAATTCGTAACGAATGTCTCGCACGAAGTTCAGTCTCCGCTCACTTCGATATCCGGCTATGCTATAGCGCTCAAGCAAGCAAATGTTGCGGATAACGATCGAAATCGCTACCTAGATATTATTATTGCTGAAGCCGAACGGATGTCCAAGATGAGTGATAGCCTGCTAAAGCTGAGTTTGCTTGAATCACAGTCACAACAGATGCGGCTGACCGCATTTAGACTTGATGAACAAATAAGACGAATTATCGTCGCGATACAGCCGCAGTGGTCGACTCGCAATATCGATTTCGAGCTCCATTTGCCTACTGTTATTTTTTTAGCTGATCATGATCTGTTGAATCAGGTTTGGACTAATATAATCGGCAATAGCATCAAATTTTCGCAGGATGGCGGCATCATTAAAGTGAGTATCAAACAAGATATCAAAAACGTGACCGTCCGAATATCCGACAGCGGCATAGGTATTGCGCCAGAGGATCAGAAGCGTATCTTCGAGCGATTTTTTAAGGCGGATCGCTCCCACAGCCGTAAATATGAAGGCAGCGGAATGGGCCTTGCCATCGTTAAACAGATCGTATCGCTTCATCAAGGTGACATTCGAGTGGAAAGTGAGCCTGGCCGAGGAACGACCTTCATTGTCACTCTGCCAATCATTACTCCGACAGAGTAATTCGATTCGTAATGTATTAGTCGACATCGCTCGTTTACTCTATGCTGCGGCAGCATGTGCAAACTCTTTGCATGTGTTGCTGCAGCATTTTTTTGTTGTTCATATTCAGTTCATATTGTCGTCACGCGGAGTACATCTTCGTCGTATAAGCTTTCTTTAGCGGCCCATTAAGAAAGCCCAACATAGAGTTAATGACAGGAGAAGATGAGAGTGAGCATACGAGAGGTAAAGAAAATGGATTTGGAAACAGGTAAAAAACCAGCCAGTAAAATGAAAAAAATATTGTTCATTTTACTTAAAGTATTAGCAGTAATAGTTATAGCAATCGTTCTTTTTGTAGCTACAGTATTTGTCGTTAATAAGATCAGCAGCAAATCAGAAGAAGGTAAAATAAAACCCTATGGTCAGTCTGTAAAGGTAGACGGGAAAAATATGAATGTTCTGATTCAGGGACAAGGCGAAGAAACAATCGTGCTTCTGCCTGGCCAAGGAACTGCGACACCAGCGCTTGATTTTAAGCCGCTAATTGAAGAGCTGTCGCCATTTTACAAAGTTGTCGTGGTTGAGCCTTTTGGTTATGGATTAAGTGATAGAACCGACAAAGAACGAACCACAGATAATATTGTAAGTGAAGTTCATGAAGCGCTGCAAAGCCTTAATATTGACCGTTTTATTCTAATGGGTCACTCCATTACAGGCATTTACGGACTTGATTATGTAAACAAATATCCAAACGAAGTGAGTGCATTTGTCGGGATCGATACGAGTGTTCCAGCGCAAGGCGGTATGGATAAAAAATTGCCATTAGGAGCCTTCAAACTGCTCAAACAATCAGGTTTCGGCAGATTGATGACGAGTTTTGGCGAGGATCCATTTGCTGGGATGCCATATGATGATGAAACAAAAAAACAAATGAAGATGCTGTCAAACAAAAACATGTTTAATAACACCAGCTTGAATGAATTGGAAAATCTTTATCCCAATTTTGTTGCAGCTCGAAGCTTATCATTCCCAAAAGAGCTTCCCCTTATTTTCTTTATACAAGCGAATAATACAGGCGTAAAAGGTTGGATACCGCTGCATGAAGAGCAAATAAAAGATTCTGTTCATGGCAAAGTGATGACCTTTGAAGGTGGTCATTATTTGCACCATACTAAATCAAAAGAAATCGCAGAGAACTTCCGGGCATTTATGGAGCAAGTAAAACAAGACAAGTAGATGATTATTTAGAAGCAGATGTTGATCAATAAGATATTGGGCTAAATAAAAAGCGGCAGTCTCGGACGTTGGTAACTCGTCCAGGCTGCCGCTTTTTTAGATTATAAACGGATTTTAAAAGATTTTTTCGTAAGCGGATATAGCCACTTTACGCCGCTTGGCGTGAGTGTATCCGCTACGAGATGAGATAAATAACCGAGCATAGCCACGATCGCGATCCCTTCGATTTGGAGCTGGTTTTCCAGTCCAAGGCCGATATATCCCCAAATCGGAACGGCCCATATCGTATGCGTCATACCGCGGTGCTTCAGCCAAGGCACCCAAGCTGAAAACAATCCGAAGCCGATAAGCCAGTTCATTTGGTAGTAGTAGCCTGCGTACATCACCGCACAGCCAACTGCGCTGGCAAGTACATTTCGGATCACGCCTTGTTTAGCAACAAGACCCAGCAGGAAGATAGCGGCTGCGACGCCTATGTACACCGGTGATGGAGATTGATCTGTGAAAAAATAGTAGGCAACGATTCCGGCTAGGAGGCACCCGGACCAAAGCGTAAGCTCACGAATGAGCTTCGATAGCTTGCTGAGCTTGGTGCTGAGCATGCTTGGTCCGTCAAGATCAGCGCTTAGCGCTGAAAATCCGGCTACGGCAATGTACAAAGCGGCGTGCTCGATCGTAAAGGGATAATAAACAGAAGCGGCTGCACCAACAGCTGCTCCGATGGCAAGATGGGTCTTTCCTGTCATAATTCCTCCTGTGACTGACTATGCGTGGCATGAAATATGGCAGTCTATTATAGTTGTTCTTTGTTAACTTGCTCGTTTCGAACCATTTGCTCCAGCTTCTCTACCAGCCGGTCATGCGCCGGGTCTTTTTTGYCAAAGCCAAATAAACGTTTCCGATTTTGCTGCTTCAGCAGCTGAAGCAAATAGAGCTTTTCTTTTAGAGTAAACATGATGATATTGAACCTCCTTCTGCTTAGGCATGCCAGCTGAGGTTATTCTCTAGCCTCTACGATAGACGCTAGGCGTCATGCCGGTGCACCTTTTGAACAATGCGTTAAAAGAATGAATATCGCGATAGCCAACCATTTCGGCAATGGTACTGATTTTTAGCTGAGAGCCGCGAAGCAGCTCTTGGCTTTTTTGGATACGCAAATTTTGCAAATAACGATGAAAGCTTTGTTTCGTATACTGCTGAAAGAGCCGCTGCAGATGACGCTCGCTCCAGCCGCTTGTTTCGGCCAGCTTGGCTAGGGTCAGCTCCTGCTGGAAACGCTGATCAAGATCATTTAACAGCTTTATAAATTCCAGCTGCTGCGGCGCACGAGCCGTAACTTCCGGATCGCTAGCAACAGAGCGCTGCAGAGTAATGAGCAGTTGGAGCAGCAGCGTATGCAAGTAATCGGACGAGCCGCTCTGAGTCAGTTCAAATTCTCTATGCAAGGATAGAAAGAGCTTCTCAAACTGACTATTTGTATCCATACAAGAATAATAGGGAAAATTGCCGCTTTCCATATCATTAATAAACTGCACGCTGCGATAATCGGAAGCGAATGCACTRAGCTTATGCAGCAGCAATGGAGAAAAGACGCAGTTGAATACGCTTAATGGGTTGCGGGCTTGGTCGGAGGAGATCGGCCTGAACACATGAGAAATACCGATAGGGATGAAAAATACCTGACCTTTCCGCACCTTATGCACCTGATCTCCGATATGGTGATAGCCGGCTCCTTCTGCAATATATACGCATTCGAGAAAATCGTGATCATGATAGGGGCTCATGATGCTTTCGCTTGCACGATTAACATAAAGCAGCTGGTTGTTCTGAAAAAAGTACTCACCACGGTATGTTTCTACGGGATGGTTCATCGTGAGCTCTCCCTGCGCAAGTTCTACATTTTGTGAAAATGTCCTGTTTGCCGCATGATATTGTCCGTTTTACCCAACATTTTTCAAGCATGCTTTTTTATAATTATAGTGTAAAGCGTTGTGGCAAGGAAGGCGAACACTCAAAAAAAAGGGCGCCAACTCTATTATAAGCTCGGGCAATCAATTAATAGTTGTAAATGATCTTAAGGAGGATTATAGGATGTTTGAAATTAGCGCAGTATATTGTGAATATCAGCAAAATCCAATTGGAATCGGAGTGACAAAACCTCGTTTAGGATGGAAATTACATTCTGATGAGAGGGCAGTTGTTCAAACGGCTTACGAGATTGAGATTGCGGCAGAACCAGACTTTGCATCGATCCTATGGCAGTCAGGATGCGTAAACAGCGAGCAGTCAACGCATGTTGAGCTGGACTCTTTTGTCGGTGAATCCTGTAAACGCTATTATTATCGTGTTCGGGCTTGGAATCAAGATGGAGATGCAACCGCTTGGTCTGCTGTTGCCTTCTGGGAAATGGGGCTGCTTAGTCCAGACGAGTGGCTTGGCGACTGGATCGCTGCACCGCTTGCGATGCTGCCAATTGAGGCGGAGCCTAGCCCGCTAATGAGGAGAAGCTTTGAGCTCACAGGCAAAGTGAAGGAAGCGCGGGTTTATGCGACTGCGCTCGGCATATATGAGCTAGAGCTGAACGGGCAGCGAGTTGGCGATAGTTATTTTGCGCCGGGCTGGACGAGTTACAATCATACACTGCAAACGCAAACTTATGATGTGACTGATCTGCTGAAATTAGGCGGGAATGCAATTGGCGCTTCCCTTGGAAACGGCTGGTACAAAGGGAACTTGGCGTGGGGCAATCAGCGCTGCGTGTACGGCGATCGTTTGGCGCTGCTGCTGCAAATGCACATCGTTTACGAGGATGGACGTGAAGAGGTCATTGTATCCGATACGAAGTGGAAGGCCGCCGTCAGTCCAATTCAGTTCTCGGAAATTTATCATGGCGAAACGTATGATGCACGCCTAGAACAAGAGGGCTGGAGTACAGCCGCTTATGATGACAATGCGAGTGAGTGGCAGACGGCTGAAGTGATTCAGCATGAGAAGCATATGCTTAGGCCGCAGGTGAATGAGCCTGTTCGCAAGCAGGAGAGGTTAAAGCCAATTGCTCTGATTACGACACCCAAAGGGGAAACCGTGCTTGATTTTGGCCAAAACATGGTTGGCTGGGTGCAGTTTGCCGTAAAGGGAGAAGCGGGCTCCGAAGTAGCACTGCTGCATGCAGAGGTGCTTGATCAGGAAGGCAATTTCTACACCGAAAACCTGCGTGCGGCAAAACAAATGATTCGATATGTGCTGAAGGGCGGAGAGACCGAAACATATGAGCCGCGCTTTACGTTTCAGGGCTTTCGATATGTGCAGCTGATTGGCTTCCCTGAAACGGAAAGCATTAAGCTTGATGATTTTACAGGTGTTGTGCTGCATTCGGATATGGAGGAAACCGGTGAGTTTCAGTGCTCTGAACCGCTCGTCAATCAGCTTCAGCATAATATCAAATGGGGCCTCAAGGGGAATTTCCTTGACGTACCGACCGACTGCCCACAGCGGGATGAGCGTCTCGGCTGGACCGGCGATGCGCAAATGTTCATTCAAACGGCATCCTATTTATCAAACGTCGCTCCTTTTTTCACGAAGTGGCTGCGGGATGTAGAGGCGGATCAAGCAGAAGACGGAGGCGTTCCGTTCGTGGTTCCTCAGGTGCTGGGCGAGAATGACATGTCCTCGGCAGCATGGGGAGATGCAGCAGTGATTTGCCCTTGGACGTTATATATTTGTTACGGAGACAAACGGATATTAGAAGAGCAATATGACAGCATGCAGGCGTGGGTAACGTATATTCAGCGCCAAGGCGAAAATGAGTTTTTATGGAATACAGGTTTTCACTTCGGAGATTGGCTTGGACTTGATGCCAAGTCGGGCGATTATGTAGGGGCAACGGATCGGGATTTTATCGCGACAGCCTTTTATGCCTATTCGGTATCCATCGTTCAGAAGACGGCAGCTGTGCTCAACAAGGATGCTGATTCGAAGAGATACTCGGAATTGTACGACAATATTGTAGCAGCGCTTAGAGAAGAGTTTGTAACAGGTGCTGGACGGTTGGCTGTTCCGACGCAAACGGCTCAAGTGTTAGCCTTGATGTTTGGACTCTTGGATGAAGCAGCAGAGAAACGCGCTATTGCCAAGCTGACTGAGCTGATTGAGCAAAGCAAAGACCATCTGACGACAGGTTTTGTCGGTACTCCTTACTTGAACCATGTGCTTAGTGCTTTTGGTAAAAACGATGTGGCATATAGGCTGCTTCTTCAGCAAACCTATCCATCCTGGCTCTACCCTGTGACCAAAGGCGCTACGACGATTTGGGAGCATTGGGACGGTATCAAGGAAGACGGAAGCTTCTGGAGCAAGGATATGAACTCATTTAACCATTATGCTTACGGAGCGATTGGCGATTGGATGTACCGGACGGTAGCGGGCATTCAAACGGTGGAAGCTGCTCCTGGCTATAAACGAATCGTCATCGCACCGCTTCCGGGCGAAGGGCTAACGTGGGCGGAAGGGAAGATTGAGACGGTATATGGCTCAGTTAGCTCGAAATGGTCCAAATCGGAAGAGGGGCACTTCACGCTTGATGTGACAATTCCTTCGAATACCACTGCGGAAATTCGTTTGCCAGGTGCGGAATCGGGAACGAAGGTAACGGAGAGTGGCGGGTTGCTTGCCGAGAGTGCGGGAATAACATCAGCAGCTGAGACCGAGGCAGGCGTTACGATACAAGCAGGGTCTGGCAGCTATCGCTTTGCTTGGTAGATCAGTGCAGGCTGCAAGCAGGTATTTCAAATTCACCCCCTCAACCAAAACATGTTATAATATGCTTTAGGATGAATAGGGTTGGTGGGATGATGATGGATAATCAAGTTGTCGCAGCATGTGATGATTCGTGCGCAGGCTCTGAGGTAAACATAGAGAATGTTAGAAGCAAAATGATTAATGAAACAACAGCTGCTCAGTTGGCTGATTTGTTCAAGGCGCTTGGCGATCCCACGCGAGTGAAGATTATCCATGCGCTAGTGCAGTCTGAACTTTGCGTTCATGATTTGACTGAGGTGCTCTCCATGGGGCAATCGGCGGTTTCTCATCAGCTGCGGCTGCTGCGTAACATGCGTATCGTCAAGCGCAGGAAAGTCGGGAAAACCGTCTTTTATTCGCTCGATGACGATCATGTAGAACAAGTCTTTATGCTGACGCTTCAGCATTTGAAGCATGAATAATACATCAAACAAAGCTGCTCTTCACGGTTAGCAACCATGGGGAGCAGCTTTTGTTTTATTCAAATGGATTTTATTGATTTTTAGTAAAATTAAAGTATAATTTTACTTATCGTCACGGGTTAGCAGGAAGGAAAGGTAATATGGCTACAATTAAAGAGATTGCACAAAAAGCAAAGGTTTCAATTGCGACCGTGTCGCGGGTGCTTAATTATGATCCAGCCATATCGGTTGCAGATGAGACACGCAAACGTATATTTGAAATCGCGCAGCAATTGAATTACAAGACGCTGCGCCAACGTAACGGTGCTGGGCTTAAAGAGCGTTACCGGGTTGGTCTTGTGAACTGGTATTCTGATCAAGAGGAAATGCTTGATCCTTATTACATGGCCATTCGGCTAGGAATCGAGCGAGAGTGCTTCCATAGAAATATGGATTTGGTAAAATTGTTTATGCAAGTCCACTCTGACGAGAAAGATTGGCGAGGCGAGTCGTTTGATGGCATCATCGCAATCGGGCGCTTCGAGAAAGAGGATCTGAACCGTTTTCCAGAGGGGCTGGAGCCTATTGTGTTCGTTGATTCTTCCCCA
This sequence comes from Paenibacillus sp. 01T424, assembly GCF_056398745.1. Classification (NCBI taxonomy): domain Bacteria; kingdom Bacillati; phylum Bacillota; class Bacilli; order Caryophanales; family Paenibacillaceae; genus Paenibacillus; species Paenibacillus sp. 01T424. Next base: position 28,604 of record NZ_JBFTPZ010000011.1, read on the forward strand.
GATGACAATCGATTTGATTCTGTTGTTATTGATATCGGAAAGTCGGTTTCAGAAGTGATTGATTATCTAACTCGCCTTGGCCACACAGAAATCGGTTATATTGGCGGGCATAACTTAGTAAATAATAAGCGTGTGCGTGATGAGCGTGAGCATGTATTTATAGAACGAATGACTGATAAAGGACTGTACGATGCAGAACTTGTTTATACGGGAGAGCATTTGTATTCCGAAGACGGATATAAGCTGATGCAGCAAGCGATAAAAGCGAATAAAATGCCAACCGCTTTTTTTATCGAAAATGATTCTATGGCCGTCGGCGCCCTCCGAGCACTCCATGAAGCGGAGCTTCGTGTGCCAGAAGATATTTCAATTGTCGGTTACAATGATATCGCTATTTCAGCCTTTTTGCAGCCGCCGCTTACGACGGTTAAGGTGCATATGGAGTATATGGGCGAGACGGCTGTTGAGCTGCTTGCTGATCGTCTGGCTTCAAAGCGGGATATTGCGAAAAAGATCGTATTGCCGACCAAACTGCAGGAACGTGAGAGCAGCATTAAACGAGTGAAGCGCTGAATAAAACAGCCGCTAAGACGAGTAAATTCAAGCATTCGAGCGGGGGTGGCAAGATGTCGATGTTGCTAAACGGGCAAAACGTATTGCCGGCAGTGCATAAGCTGAAGGATGTGGAAGCGGTGCTTGCTTCGCCTTTTTCATACATGGTGCTCCTTGGTGGGCATTTGGGGCAATTAAAGCATATCGTTGACTTGGCGAGTCAGCATAACAAAAAGGTACTGCTGCATGCCGATTTGATCGATGGCTTGAAAAACGATGAATACGCGGCAGAGTTTCTATGCCAGTCTATTAGGCCTGCAGGCATTATCTCGACGCGTTCCAGCGTTATTGGTCGTACGAAGCAGAATGGACTGATTGCCATTCAGCGATTATTTCTTATTGATTCGGATGCTTTGGAGAGAAGTTATACGGTGCTGGACAAAAATCGTCCTGATTTCATTGAGGTACTGCCGGGTGTTATACCGGATATTATAAGTGAAGTGAAGCAGCGGAGCGGCATTCCCATTATAGCGGGAGGACTAATTCGTACGGAGGCGCATGTCAGCCAGGCGCTTGAAGCGGGAGCTTCGGCGATAACGACATCACGGAAAGAGCTGTGGAAGCTAGGAAAATAAGCGTAAGCTGACAAGTGAAGGAGGGGTTCAAGTGGAAACGTATATGTTATCGCTCGATCAGGGCACAACCAGCACGCGCGCGCTGCTCGTCGATAAGAGTGGAACCATTGTAGATATAGCAAGAGAAGAGCTTCCGCTGTCTTACCCGCATTCAGGATGGGTAGAAGCAGATGCTAGGTTTATATGGCAGTCGACGAAAAAGGTAATGGCAGAGCTGCTGGCCAAAACAGGCATTACCGCTGAGCAAATTGCTGGAATCGGAATAACGAATCAACGGGAAACAACCGTTGTCTGGGACAAAACGACGGGTCAACCGATTCATAACGCGATCGTATGGCAATCCCGCCAAACGGCGGAAATTAGTGATGGTCTTAAGAAAAGCGGCTATGAGCAACAGTTTCACGAGAAAACGGGCCTGCTTATTGATGCTTATTTCTCAGGCACGAAGGTGAGCTGGCTGCTTGAGCATGTGGAGGGCGCACGCGAGCGTGCTGAGAAAGGCGAGCTGCTCTTTGGCACGATCGATACGTGGCTGATCTGGAATTTAACCGGTGGACAGGTGCATGTAACGGATGTTTCGAATGCTTCTAGAACGCTTATGTTCAACATCCATGAGCGGAGCTGGGACGATGAGCTTCTGCATATTTTGAACATTCCTAAAACGATGCTGCCGGAGGTTCGATCTTCCTCTGAAGTTTACGGACATGTGGTTGATGAAATAATCGGACKCAAAATTCCAGTTGCAGGTGCAGCTGGTGATCAGCAAGCAGCTTTGTTTGGTCAAAATGCTTATGCAGAAGGAAATACAAAAAACACATATGGTACGGGCTGCTTCATGTTAATGAATACAGGCACCAAAGCAATCGTCTCCGAGAAGGGGCTGCTCACCACGATTGCGTGGGAGGTTGATGGCAAGCTGGAATATGCGCTTGAAGGCAGCGTATTTGTGGCAGGTGCTGCGATTCAGTGGCTTAGAGATGGTCTAGAGCTTATTGAATCGGCTTCCGAGACGGAAGCACTGGCGGAGCAGGTGGAGTCCTCGGACGGCGTTTATGTCGTGCCGGCATTTGTTGGACTCGGTACGCCGTACTGGAATAGCGATGTTAGAGGAGCCGTATTTGGACTCACGCGGGGGACATCCAAGGCACATTTTGTCCGTGCTGTATTAGAGTCGCTGGCTTACCAGACCAAAGATGTTCTCTCCGTTATGGAGGAGGAATCAGGTTTGCCGCTGGAGTCGCTTTGTGTAGACGGCGGAGCCGTTGCCAACAACATGCTTATGCAATTCCAAAGTGATCTGCTTGGCGTTCCCGTGGAGCGTCCAGTAGTAAATGAATCTACAGCACTTGGAGCTGCATATTTAGCTGGACTTGCGGTAGGCTTCTGGCAAAACCGCGAGGAGCTGGCTAAGCTGAGACAGGTAGATAAAATATTTAAGCCTGCAATGGAAGAGGAGACACGTGCCGATTTATACAGCGGATGGCATCGTGCAGTCCGAGCGGCCATGGCTTTCGCGCAATAATTATGCTATACTGATGGCAAGTTAATAACGGTTGGAGATCAGGAGAAACCACGAGAACCGCTTCCACACCCTTTTTAGGGATTGGGGAGCGGTTTGAGTGGTTTTTTTGTTTATTTAGATTCATTCATGAGTAATGAACTGTAAATGGCAGAACAATAATAAATAGACAATCGGGAGGAAATAATGATGACCATTCATAATAAAGAAATATTTGCCGCCCAAAATCGTGAGCAAGTACTGAAGCAGATGCAGCAATCACAGCTGGATGTACTCGTCATAGGCGGAGGAATTACTGGCGCGGGTATTGCGCTTGATGCTGCTGCGCGCGGTATGAAAGTGGCTTTAGTGGAGATGCAGGATTTTGCAGCTGGGACCTCTAGCCGTTCGACGAAGCTGGTCCATGGCGGTTTGCGTTACTTGAAGCAGCTAGAGATTGGTGTCGTAGCCGAGGTTGGCAAGGAGCRGGCAATCGTATATGAGAACGGGCCGCATGTTACGACACCGGAATGGATGCTGCTTCCGCTTTATAAGGGCGGCACCTTCGGTAAGTTCTCGACATCGATTGGTTTGCGCGTTTACGATTTTCTAGCTGGCGTCAAACGAAAAGAGCGCCGGATGATGCTGAACGTAGAGGATACGCTGTTTAAGGAACCTCTTTTGAAGCGGGATGGCTTAAAGGGTAGCGGATATTATGTGGAATACCGTACCGATGATGCACGGCTAACGATAGAAGTGATGAAGAAGGCAGTAGAAACCGGCGCATTGTCGGTGAACTATGCCAAGGTTGAGACGCTTCGTTATGGCAAAGACGGTAAAATAACAGGCACGTTGGTTAAAGATATGATTAATGGCGCTGAATACGAGTTGAAGGCAACTAAAGTCATTAATGCTACGGGCCCTTGGGTCGATGATATTCGCGAAATTGATGGATCGAAGAAGGGGAAAACGCTCCGTCTGACAAAAGGCGTTCATGTGGTCTTCGACCAGAGTCGTTTCCCATTGCGTCAAGCCGTCTACTTCGATACGCCGGATGGCCGCATGGTATTCGCGATTCCACGCGCGGGAAAAACGTATTTCGGTACGACGGATACCAACTATAAGGGCAATACCGTCAATCCAGTGATGACGCTGGAGGATCGCACTTATTTGCTGCAAGCTGTTAACTTTATGTTCCCAGACCTGAAGCTTGTAGAAGCAGATGTGGAATCAAGCTGGGCAGGCCTTCGCCCGCTTATACAGCAAGAAGGGAAATCGCCTTCGGAAATATCGCGTCGTGATGAGATTTTTGTATCGGATTCCGGGCTGATTTCGATTGCGGGCGGCAAGCTGACGGGTTATCGCAAGATGGCTGAAACCGTTGTAGATAAAGTAGTAGAACTGCTCGGGCAGGAGGGCGGCAGCAAAGCTTTTGCCAAAAGCGAAACCAAGACGATTACGATGTCAGGCGGGGAATTAGGCGGGTCAAAAGGTTTTGAGCCTTTTGTTCAGAAGAAATCAGCAGAGGGAGCACATTATGGCTTCAGCAAGGAAGAGTCTGCTTTTCTGGCACAGCGTTATGGCTCAAACGTGGATCAGCTGTTCTCACTGGCGCAAAGCACAGGCTCTTGGGCGGAAACCTTTGAATTGCCGCTCATACTAGCGGTTCAGCTTCGTTACGCCATAGAGGCGGAAATGACAGTGAAGCCAACCGATTTCTTTATTCGCCGTACGGGTGATTTGTTTTTCCGAATCGGATATGTTCAGCAGTGGAAAACACAGGTCATAGCCGCGATGGCGAATCGTCTTCAGTGGAATGACGAGCAGCGGACTGCTTATACATTGGAGCTGGAAGAAAAGCTGGTTGAAGCAGTAGAGCCGCTGAAAGGCTAAGCTGCTTCGATATTCGTTAGATCAACGGAATTCGATAGAAATGGAGGTGCAGAGATGCGCCTCTTTTTTTGTTCGTAAAAGTTGTTGCAACATTAGCATAAATTACATATAATAAATTTAATAACATATGAGCATGTATTCATATGTTATGGAAATTCGATTGCATTCATGAAATAGTTGGTTTAGATACAGACTAATAAAGTCTGTTGGAATGGATTGGGGGAGAGAATTATGAACGGATCACAGGATGGGAAACTAGGGAAAAATTTAAAAACAGCAGCCATTGCGGAAAACCATCAACATGATCATGGAGATGGAGCATGCGACCATAACCATAGCCATGAACAGAACGCACCTAAGCATTCGCATGGGAATCACAGCCATCACGGTCACCACCATGGTCACTCGCATGGTCATGGTCATCATGGACATTCTCATGCTCCGAACAATAAAGCGGGGCTGTTGATCGCACTTATTATTACAGCAGGTATTATGGTTTTGGAGTTTGTAGGGGGACTTGTGACGAACTCGTTGGCGCTATTGTCTGATTCAGGGCATATGCTGAGCGATACGGCGGCACTGGCGTTAAGCTTGGCAGCAATGTGGATTGCCGTGCGTCCAGCTTCTTCTAACCGCACTTATGGATTTCATCGTTTTGAAATATTGGCAGCCTTGTTTAATGGCATTACACTGTTCGTTATCGCCGCGTTTATCATTGCGGAGGCAATCAAGCGGTTCGGTGAACCGCCGACCGTCGCGAGCGGGTCGATGATGATTATAGCTGGTATCGGTTTGCTTGCTAATATAGCAAGTGCATGGTTTCTTATGCGGAAGGCGGATGTGAAGGACAATCTAAATGTTCGCAGTGCATATCTTCATGTCATCGGAGATGCCATTGGTTCGGTAGGCGCGATCATTGCCGGTATTTTGATGTATTCATTTTCCTGGTATATCGCTGACCCGATTATTAGTGTAGTCGTTGCTCTTCTTATTTTGCGAAGCGCATGGGGAGTGATTAAATCAACCGTTCATATTCTGATGGAAGGAACCCCAGCTCATGTGAATGCTGAGCAGGTTAAAGAAGCACTGCTAGACATTCAAGGTGTCAAAGACGTTCACGATCTTCATATTTGGACAATAACATCGGGAATAGACTCCTTAAGCTGCCATCTTATTGTTGAGGATGATAAGGATTGCCAAGTCATTCTTCAGGAAGCGATTCAACATCTGGCCGACAGATTCCAAATTGAACATTCGACGATTCAAATCGAGAAATCGCAATTGAAGCACTCTGCTTGCAAGGTATAGATCCGATTATCGTAAAATAGGGCTGTCACTTCAGTAGGATGATCTACTTTTGTGACAGCCCTATTTTTTAGCTTATGATTACGACTAGGCTGCTTCCACAGCTGATTTCGATTTATACACTTGGGAGCCGATTAAGAAGGACACAACGCCCCATGTGACCATAATGCCAATACCGATCCAGAATGAGGTTGAAACGATCCCGGAATTGTATATGAGACCATCCCGCATGCCCTCCACGAAGTAAGTAAGCGGCAAAATTTGTGCAATAGGCTGCAGCCAGTTTGGCATGATTTCGAGTGGGATAAATACACCGCTAAGAAACATCATGAGCATGCTGGTAATGTTGGATATCCCCATATAAGCTTCTATAGATTTACTGAAGGAAGAGAATAAATAACCCATCGCATTAAATACGAGTGCGCCTGCAAAGAAAGCAATAACTAAGCTTAATACATTAATATGAAGATTTGCGCCAAAACCGAATACGCCAATCAATGTTAAAATAATGATTTGAAAAACGCCGAGCAACAGCTTTACAATTACGCCTGCCAGCCCGTAAAGGCCCATTTTGGCTGGCGTCATGCGAAGCCGTTTCATCAGTCCCTTTCTGCGCATCTCAACTAGACTGACCATGCCGAACAGACCACCCTGCGCGAGTGTTAGACCGATCATGCCTGTCAGCAGGAAGTCCGCATAATTCAAATCCTCGGAGCCTTGCGAAATGGATTGTCTAGTTAAGCTGAATGTTGGCGTAGCTTTGGCAACGGTCCAATTCGTCTGTTGAATAAATTGATCCAAAATGCCGGCAATAGCCTGGGTGGTAGCGCCTTGCTCATTGGCTTTGTTTACAACGAGCTGCATTGTGGTGGAGCTATCGGATTCAGGCAAAATAATGAGCGCATCGATATCTTGTTTCTCAATGAGCGTATTGCCGGCTTCCTTCGTGATTGGCTGCTCTTCTTTAAACTCGAATACCGGGATTTGGCGCAGCTGCTCAAGCAGCATGCTCGAATTGGCATTCGGCTGTGAATCAACAACGGCAATTGTAGCTTTAAAGCTATCGGGTGAGCCTCCGCCAAAAATAACCATAAATAATACCATTAAAATTATCGGAAAAAAGATATTCCAAAACCATACTTGTTTTTCGCGAAACATCATTTTGACCTGGGCGCTAAACATTTTGGAAAATTGTTTGGTGTTGTTCATTTAACTTAATCCCTCCATTCCTTGCCGGTGAAGGCAATGAATACATCTTCCAGGCTCATTTCACGAATAGAGATTTGCTCGACGCGGAAGCCGCGATCCTTTGTAAATCCAAACAGCTCATACAATGTTTCTTCAGGCTGGGTCGTCCATAGCTGGAGCGAAGCGCCTTCGCGATTCGTTCGGACGACAGCATGGTGGAGTGTAGCGACTTTCTCAGTCTCAAGAGCTGCCTCAGCGCCATCAATAAAGGTAAGTCTGACCTCTCGTTCCTTCGTGAGCCGATCAATTAAAGCAGCGGGAGTGTCTAAGGTGACGATTTTCCCTTGATCAACAATGCATACACGGTCACTCAGCTTTTCGGCCTCTTCCATGTAATGGGTAGTAAGGATGGTTGTTTTGCCTAGCTCCTTCAGCTTAAGAATAATGTCCCATATATTCCGTCTTGCCTGCGGATCTAGTCCTGTTGTAGGCTCATCTAAAAAAATGATCGTAGGGTCATTGATCATGGCGAGTCCGATGGCAAGCCGTTGTTTCTGCCCGCCGGAGAGCTTCCTAACCTGCTTGCTGCGCTGATCAGTGAGATTAATCATTTCGAGCACTTCCGCTGCTGGCCGGGATTTTGGATAAAAGGTAGCGAACAAATCTAAATTTTCTTCTACCGTCAATAAATCGAACAAAGCGCTGGATTGAGGCTGAACACCGATGGACACCTTGATTTGTTCACTGTTTTTCGTCCAATTTAGAGGACCAAATTCGATTTGGCCGGAATCAGGATTTTGCAGCCCCTCAATCATTTCAAGCGTAGTCGTTTTTCCTGCGCCGTTTGGACCGATGATGGTGAACACTTCTCCCGCCTCGACGGTGAAGCTAATGCCGGCTACAGCGCTGACTGATCCAAAGCTCTTTTGTAAATTACGCACTTCTAATACGGGCATTATGTAACCTCCTTTAGTTTTTGTGAAGCAAAAACTGACTTCGAAAGCATACGCTTTGTTTTTGTGAAGCAAAACTCACTTCGAAAGTACGCTTTGTTTTTGTGGAGCAAAAACTGACTTCGAAAGCATACGCTTTGTTTTTGTGAAGCAAAACTCACTTCGAAAGCATACGCTTTGTTTTTGTAATGTAAGGTTTCCGATTTGATTGATCTGCTACAATAATTTTAACCGTATCCATTTTATGAGAGTACCGTCTTAAGCATGCTTCGGACTCGGTCTTAAGGCGGAGGCTGGAATGGTTTGGAGGTTTTGAAAACGATCAGCGTGTTGAATCTCCTGCCGAAGCTAGAGGAACATCGAGCAATTGCAAGGCTAGTTTTACACTTGGATGGTCGCGATTGTCTGTTAAATAGAGAGCATAGGCCCTCGTAACTGGAAAAGGCAATTCGCAGCGCAGTTCATATAAACGGTGATCATCTAGAAAAGGCAGTGCAATAGATCGGGGAAGGAAGCCAAATCCTGCTCCTTGCAAAAGCAATGTGAGCATTATGGTGGAGTGGTCGGTTTCAAAAGTAGGCAGATAACCTTCCCCAACGATTGAGCGAAACCAATCTGGAAACGGATATCCCCACTCGATGTGACAATATTGTCCCGAGAAGAAGTCTGTTTTCGTAAACAAGTTAGAACTATTTTGAGAAGAAACAAGAATAATTTCGTCCTCAAATAGGAAATGTTTAGTAACATTAGGGCGATCAAGAGGGTCGTATCGAATAGCTACTTGTACAACGCCATCGAGTAAAAGATCACGAATCATGTAGCTGGAATCGATGTAGCTCAGAAATTTAATAGCCACCTTCGGGTGTGCTTGCCTAAACGAAACAATGTGCTGCAAATAATAGTAATGCCAAACAGAACCAGGTCCGCTCATGACGATATAGTTTTCTAATCCTTCGGATAACGTTACCTTGCTTTCTTCAAACAGCAGCAGCATCCTCTCGGCATAAGGGAGGAAATGGATGCCTGCCTGCGTTAAGCTTACATTCCGATTATCACGTAGAAACAGCGGTTTTCCGACGGACTGTTCCAGCGCTTTTATTCTTGCAGTAACAGCAGATTGCGAGATATGCAAATACTCTGCAGCCCTTGTGAAATTGCGAATTTTGCACACGGATAAGAAAGCCTCTAACTGTGGAATATCCATAGCTGCACCTCAACTAATTTGAAATATGAATCATTATAATCAAATAAATTCGTTATACAAATTATACTTCGATCATTACTATTAAACTATACTTATGGTTTGGAGGAGATTTGAATGGCTGGTGATGTGATGATTGAACAAATACAATCCATTGAAGAGCATGTTAACGGGCTGGCGGATCTGTTGGTACAGGTCGTTGAAGATGGTGCGTCAATTGGCTTTTTACCCCCAATGAAGCTTTCTGATGCTGTAATGTACTGGGAGGCTGTGTTAAGTCCAGAGGTGATTTTATACGTTGCCAAAATCGATGATCGAATCGTTGGGAGCGTGCAGCTGCATCTATGTACGAAGCAAAATGGCAGACACAGAGGGGAAATTGCAAAATTAATGACCCATCCAAACTATCGTCTTAGAGGAATTGGCCGTTTACTCATGCAAAAGGCAGAGGAACGAGCAAGGCACGAAGGCAGAACATTGTTAGTTCTCGATACGAGGGAGGATGATCCTTCGAATATCCTGTATACTTCATTAGAGTACATTGAAGCCGGACGCATTCCTGGCTATGCACGATCGGCAGACGGTAAATTAGATGCGACGGTTTTCTATTACAAAATGTTGAATTAATTGATCTGTTAGACCAGGCAGCCTTCCAGAATAGATATCATCACATAAATTCATATGGTACAATATGGATATTGTATCTGCGGAGGAGTTGATCTATTTTGGCAGTTAGAAAACCTTTTGGATATGGATCACTTTCTATGCTCTTTTTACTTTCGGGGTTTTTAATAAATTATAATTTTGGGAATGGTTTTATTTTGACTCATTATCTCTTTAACCTAATGGGTCTAGCTATACATTCAAACGGCACAGATGGTTTCAACTATCCCTTTTTAGCTTCCATGCCGTTTTGGTTAGCGACAATATTAGTTTCGAAAAGAAATATTCATGATTTTGGAGCAGTCGTCAGCAAAAGAATTGGTGAACTCCTGCTTGCTATAAGCGTGGTAGTTACAATCATTTTTTTAATACTGCCAATATGGATTGAATTCTAATAAAATAAAGAACAAGGAGCAGTTTGCCGCATGGCAGGCTGCTCTTATTTCATGCAGCCATATAAAAAAATGTTCTTATAAGATATTTTTGAATGGTCGTTCGTGTTTTATATAGGAGGTGAATAAATGGACAACCAATCTTTAAGTCGTACCCATAGTGAGTTTTCTGAAATGTATGAGCGGAATATCGATATGGTGTACAGATTATGTTTCATCCTATTGAAAAATACGATGGATGCGGATGACGCTGTTCAGTCTGTATTTTTAAAGCTATTCAAGCACAACAAAACCTTTAATGACCGCGAGCATGAAAAAGCATGGCTTATTGTGACGGCCCAAAATACCTGTAAAGACGTATTAAAAAGCTGGTGGAGATCTCGCCGGGTTGATGTAGACGTTTTGCCGGAAAAAACATACTGGGAAAACAATGAGCAGCAGAGGGATATACTCGAGAAATTGCTGCGGCTTCCTGAAAAATACAGAACGGTGTTATATCTCTACTATGTGGAGGATTATTCTGTAAAAGAAATATCAAAACTACTAGATCGAAAAGAGAGCACGCTGCAAACACAATTATCAAAAGGACGAACACGCCTGAAGGCTGATTTGGGAGGGATATATGTTGACGGAAAACCAGTTCAAGGGCATATTTGAAACCATAAAGCCTAATAAGGAACATAAGGACAAACTATTGCACGATATGATTGTAAAAATTGAATCGGAAACCGTGGATAAAAGGATACCAACATCATGGAGACATGTAAGATCAGCGATGCTGGCAGCAGCGGTTATGATTTGTTTGCTAACGACAACTGCTTTTGCAGCAAGCTATATGGGCCTCGATATGAAATTTTTAAACTTTCTGAACCCGGCGAATGACGAACAGGAGCTGTATTTGGAAAACGGCGCTCAATTGGTCAACAAAAAAGCGGTAAACGAGAATGGAACAATTGAAGTTAAACAGATTATCGGAGACAGCAATTTGATATATGTTCTTTTGGACTTCACCGCGCCGGAAGGTACCGTTCTAGATGCCAAAAGGTATCGTTTTGTGACACATTTAAGTTTTGACCATATGAGTACCAATAGCTCCTCAACCGGTTACACTTTATTGGACGATGAGAATCCAAGCGATAATAAAATCAGTCTAATGATGAGTTATTTAACGAAGAAAAGAACAATCGCAGGAAGTCCTGTTACTTTGATGCTTAGTCATTTAGAGGCGGCAGATGTTTATCCCGATATATTTGAAAAAGTAAATCCAGGTTCATGGAAAATTAAATTCAATTTGGACTATAAGGATATGTCAACAACGTATCAGATTGATCAGGGCATATCATTATATAACTACGAAGCAACACTATCATCCATTTCTATCTCGCCCATTTCCGTTACAATAAAAGTAGACAGTGCGCATACCAAAGAGATTTCTGAGGCAGCGAGCCGCTCCTCGCGGGAAATAGGGTTAAACGAGTATGCGGATCATTATCCGATCACCATACATTACAAAGATGGAACATCGGAGACAACGGCTGTTTTTAAGGGGATGCCCTCAGGGGATCTTATAACTAACACCATAACGATTGTGAAGCCATTTACCCCCATTATTAATGATAAAGAAATAAAAGCTGTCGAATTTTTTGATAAGGTCATTCCGATGGACTAATTCGATTCTTGTGCGATTTGAGGAACTGCAGGTATGCAGTTCCTCTTTTCTTTGTTGATGGTATGGATTGGTTACAGAAGAAGCTGTTAACCTGCATTGTATTGACAAGAAATATAAATAAAATTATTCTGAATATATATTAATTTATATGTATAAAAATACAATGTGAAACGAGGGCATCAACTTGAATCATCTATATAAAGAGTTTCTAATTAGTGATGACAAGTCACTTATTGATATGGATACCGTTTGCAAATTTTTATCAAGGAGTTATTGGGCAAACCAAAGGCCAGCGGAAACGATTCATAAATCCATTCAAAATTCAGTTAGTTTTGGTATCTACGATAATAAAAGGCAGGTTGGATTCGCTCGAATTGTAACGGATTGGGCAACGATTTATTATTTGTGTGATGTTTTTATTGACGAAGAATACAGAGGCAGAGGGCTCGGAAAGAAGTTAGTTGAATTCATTACCAAAGAATTCGATGGGATTGGCGGCATACTGCGAACGCATGATGCTCATGAATTGTATGAACAGTATGGATTTAAAAAAGATACTGAACGATTCATGAATCGCCTATTGAAAAGATAGTTTAGGGGTGAACAAACCAAAGGCAGTCTAAGACATGATTTGATGTCCTAGTCTGCCTTTGTTATTTGAATCAGCTCTGCTCACTAGAATAAACAATTAATCCGATTTTACAGTCGCGTGAATAGCAATGCCGGAAGCGTCATGTACAACGAACGCGTTTCCTTGCTCTGCAGCTTCAACACCGTCGCTGCGCAGATGCTCGAGCCAAGCTTCACGAGAAGTTGAAGTTGGGAAAACAATCGTATAATAAGATAAGCCAACCGTATTGGCAGACGGCAAGGTAGCACCTGCGCCTGCCCAAATGTTCATGCCGATATGGTGATGGTATCCGCCAGCCGAGACGAATACAGCAGCCATTTGCGCATAATCGCCAACAACATCAAAGCCTAGCTTGCCTTCATAAAACGCGCGCGACTTCCTAAGGTCGCCTACGTGAAGATGGATATGTCCAATAACGGTTCCTTGCGGGAGACCGCTCCATTCTAAACCATCACTCTGAGCAAGCAGATCTTCCCAATCAAGCGGGTCTGTTGCCATCACATAATTGCCCTCGGCATCTCGCTTCCACTCTTCACGCGGACGATCCGCGTAAATTTCGATGCCGTTATGATCCGGATCTGAAATATAAAGCGCCTCGCTTACCAAGTGGTCGGCCTGCCCAATATGAATGCCGCTTGTGATCAAGTTGCGGAGCGCAAGCGATAAGGAGCGACGATTCGGCAGCAGAATTGCAAAATGGTACAAACCAGCATGAGAGCGTTTTTGCGGCACAACGGCATTCGGCACTTCCTCTAGAACGAGCAGCGTATGTTTCCCATCAGCAGTGAACGTTGCAACACGATGTGTTTCATCATGCTGCAAAACCTTTAGCCCGACAACTTCCGTATAAAAAAGGATTGAACGCTCGAGATTGCTTACCTTAAGCTTTACTTCTCCCAGTGAAATTTGTTCATCCAAAAATGTCGACATGATTAATCCTCCTTGAAGTATATATGGTTGTGATACTTGATTGCTTTAAATAAACTGCACCTAAAGCATAGTCCTTTACGTCTATATCATGTACAATATTGGAAAATGTAACCAACAAGCATTAAGGCTGCTATAAGCTCAAATCGTATGAAGTAGGTTTATAATAGCATATGAAGTATAAAAATTAAAGCAGCTTATTAAAAGTAATCAACTTATAGTATTTTAATCAAAAGGAGGTTGAAATGAGAAAAATATTACGAAGGGTAGAATGGGTGCTGCTTATTGTTATTGGAGGGTTTTCGCTGCTTTTTGCGCTTCCTTCAATTGATTTGTTTGATCATAATGCTGAGCTGAGCGAGGCTAAGAAGAAAGGTTTTTATTATAAGGTGGATGCAGATAAGCAAACCTATTTCAACAAAGAGATAAGTATTGACGGCGTTGTTTATGGGGAAGGGAAGCTGACTGTTTATTTATCTTCAAAACGTTTTTTTTCGGTGCCGCAACTGCCTAATACCATTCAAATAAAAACAGATGCCAATGAGGTGCTTCAGTATCAATCTTCAGGTGCATCCATGCGGCTTTACCGATCAAATGGTCAATTTACGTTTACTAACGTGCCGCCTAATCTGAAAAGCGTCACTGTATTTAATGAAGCTTATGGCGAGTCCTTTTCCTTTTATATTCCACTTGAGGGGGGGAAGGCAGACTAATGCAGACAACTACAAAAATAATTTTCGGACACTTGATCCGTTGGTTATTGATTCTTCTGGCTTGCTCCATCATCTATTCTGCGCTTTTCGCACAAAGCTCTATTCGTGTGGAGAAAGTAGCACAGCATGCACTGGATATGATGGAGTCTCCTTACGCTCCTATTTCCTTAAAATCAAAGACAGGCCAAGGCTATGAGCTATTGCTAATCGTTGATCATAAACATGAGCTCCAACATCAATTGTTCGTGAAACGTTCGCTTGGATTTTTCTGGAGCTCACGCGGCGGTGGATTTGGAATGAAGCTGGACCCGCAAATCATACTCAGCTTTCGAATAGGTATGTCTACTTTTGGCAAGTATCGACATTATTATGCTGTTGGTCAACTGAATGATCCGAATATAAGCAGGGTGCAAATTGCATGGTGGGATGGATATGAGCAGGATGCGCTTATGAAAGACGGGGTATATCTTGCTGGGCGTTCTATTCGCAGCTCTACTAAAGAGCAGTCGGCTTCCAGGATGAATAAAGTGTATGCCTATGATGCAAACGGGCAATTATTATATGAGCTAAATGATGAGCAGCGGGAGATTAAAGCGGATGCGAAATCAGAAACGGAAATGAAGGAAGCAATTTAATAGAAGAGCCGTCCGCGCTTTCTTTGGAAGCGATCGAACGGCTCTTTTTTTTATTATCCTTGAATACTTGGCTGTATTGGAGAAGCAGGCTGTTTCTTCTTAGTTGGAAGCGGACCAAACAGCAGCCAGTGCCATTTGAATGGTGCGCTGAGTGCCATGATAGCCCAAGGAATAACGAGTGCGAGCAGGAAGCCGCCGGCCACCCAAACATGGAACAGAATCGGAGAGCCGCTGGCATTCGTCTGGCGGTATAGATACAGAATTAAGGGATGTACCAAATATATGCCAAAGGATGTGGCACCGATATGTATAAGAGCTTTGACGACCATCTTGTTCCATGATGTATAAATCCAGAAGGAAACTTGAAGCAGCACAATAGCAGCCGTAACGCAACGCACCTCATCTATCAGTTCTAATAGACTTGTGTTTATAACAGATAGCCCAGTTAACCGTTTCTCGTAATAAAAGTAGACCATAGTCATATTTGACGATAAGAATAGTGCCCACAGCACAAGCGATGCTGCAATTTTTGCCGGCGTAGCATTTTTTCTTGTGAGATTAATCCATTCAGCGAATTTCTCATAATAAATACCGATAAATGCACCTGCCGTAAAATAAAGCATATACGTAAACGCATAGCTGCCGGGGCTAACCACATGATATTCCCGGACGATGATAAAAATAAATAACCATTGCACCAGCAAACCGATCCAGACGATATGCCGGCTGGATTTTCGAAACCGATTAACGGCGTACAGCATTAGTGGTGATATTGCATAAAATTGAATAATAATAACGACAAAATAAAGATGGACATAGCTTTTTCCAAAGATAAGCATTTTGAGAAATTTAGTCGTTGTAAAGTAACCAATAAAGGTCTGCAGGTCACTAAATCCGTAAGCTGCCAGTCTCGTAAAGGCGAAATAGAGGAACGAAAATAATATAAAAGGAATCAATACTTTAGATATTCGTTTTTTGTAAAACTGCCCAATTGCTGTTGCTGTGAAGGGTTTATTGTAGTAGTTGTAAAAAAGGACGAAGCCGCTTAGAAAGATGAAGACAGGCACTGCGAATTTGGTAAATGTGTTTAGAAAGACATAAAGAGGATATAGCGTAGCCTTGTGATCGTAGTTAGCTACGACCGCTGATGTTGCGTGAATCATGATGACCGCTAAAATACCGAATGCTCTAAAAATGTCTAGCGCAGGTAAATATGGTCTTTTTGCTAATTGTGCCATTAAAATCCCCTTATTTTTATAAGATACTAGCTTGTGTTAAGAGGCTATGAGGAAACCTCTATTCGTTATTATAAGGTTAGTCCCAGTTTCAGCCAATACTTTTATTTTTGCATCGGATTACAGAAGAAAGAGCCTCTTCCTAACGCTGAAAGAGGCTTTTTGTGCTTTGGTTTACAGCCATCAGGTTTAACAGATATAATCATTAAAATATTAATTAGTAATTATATTAATTAAATAACGTTTATGTTATTATACTCTTGTGAAATGAAATAGATTTGTGTATTTACTGTCTTTTCTCGTATGAATTCATATGATAGTTAGGTTATTTTTGATTCTAAAATAAAGATGACGGGTGATCTTACATGAAACGTAATGACGGTAATGAATTTATTAATGATAGTTTAATCGCGCAATACAAGTTTGATCTTGCTGAACATATCGGCAAGGACAGCTCAGGGAATAGAAATGACGGGTCGGCATCAGGTGCTTCCATTCAAACCGTAGGAGGCAAGACTGCAGTCATGCTTTCAGGGGGACGCAACGGCACATCCTATGTGAAGCTGCCTGTGGATCTCCTGAAGGATGTTAGTGATTTGACCGGTATTACCATTTCAACTTGGGTATATGCGGGAAAAGGCTCAAGCGTATGGGAAAGAATTTTTGATTTCGGCAAGGGGCAGACAGGCCCTTATATGTTCTTAACACGCAATTTGCGTGCAGCTTGTTTTGCAGGGGAAGACTTGATCGCAGATCCTGGAAAGACTTTTGCGGCGGGAGAATGGATGCATATTTCTATGTCTGTAGCAGGCACGAAGTCCGGTACATCCAGCAGTGCAGGACCGATTGTATATGTGAATGGCGAGGTGGCTGCAGATGGAACGATCAGTCAGACATCAAGCGGTACCTATGCTAAATTGCGTGCATGGTTTGCTTCTTTCGCTGACCAAGAGAATTACTGCAACAACTATATTGGAATGTCCCAGTACGATGCAGATGTGGATTTTTGCGGTTCGCTTTCGGATTTCCGTGTATACAAAGCGGGACTAACACAAGATGAAGTAATTGAAGTGATGTGCGAATCGTTGACGGATGAAGAGATTGTTGAACTTGCCAAAGACAAGTACTTAACGTTCCCAACCTTCATTATTACAAAAGATATTGCGCTGCCTTCTTCTCTAATGGGCGGCAAAGTGAGCGTATCATGGGCATCGAGTGATATCGGCACGATTTCTAATGAGGGAATCGTCAACAAGGAAATGCAGTCGGCAAAGGGCGTAACGATGACAGCCATCGTAAGTAAAAGAGCAAGCTCCGCTGTAAAAAGCTTCACCGTATCTGTACTTCCTCAAGGTGTACCACCGTATACGTTGACTATTGATGGAAGCAAAGAGATATTGGATGTCAGTCCCGTTTTATACGGCTTATTTTATGAGGATATTAACAATGCAGCTGATGGCGGTATATACGCGGAGCTCGTACAGAACCGCTCCTTCGAGTCATTTGCGTTCGACAGCTACTCTCATGTGTGCGGCGAGCATGGTGCTTCAACAGGAAGAAACTACACGCCTCTGCATGCATGGTCGGGCGATACAAAGCAAATGACGGTGAAAAATACGGGCGGTTTAAATGACTTTTTCGGAATAACAGACAAAGATGTGAATGCTCATTATGTAACGGTAGCGAGCGGAGCGACGATAACCAATCGAGGTTTTGCGGATTCCAATCAAAACTGTGCAATGGCGATTAGACAAGCTGCCAAATACAACTTTACGATCTGGGCAAGAGCTGAAGCGGCAGGCACGATCACCTTGCAGCTGCTGGATAAAGAGGGTGTCTCTATCAGCGACACAGTGGTTGTTCAAATAGAAGGCGGAGGCATATGGAAAAAGTACGGTGTGGACAGCCCTCTTGTATTGACGGGCTTAACAACGGTGCTTGGTCAATTGGCTTTAACCTTTAACGGCGAAATCTCGATCGATATGGTCTCACTGTTGCCGGAGGATGTTTGGGGCGCGGGCGAGGAACAGCGATCCTCGACGGCTCATGCAAACTTTAAAGGAAATTCAAACTATAGACTGCGAAAAGACTTAGTAAACGCACTAGTTGATTTGCATCCTACTTTTCTTCGTTTTCCAGGCGGATGTATTTCAGAGGGCTCTCACATTTGGGAAAACGTATACGATTGGAAGGAATCTGTAGGGGATGTGGAGCTGCGGAAAGAAAACTTTAACGTATGGGGCTATATGATGACGATGGGCCTTGGCTATATGGAATATTTCCAGTTGGCTGAAGATCTGAATGCCGCTCCGCTCCCAGTGATGGCCTGCGGCGTGCTTTGCCAGGCTCGTTCGGATTACGCGAATCCCGCTGGCGGCAAGCTTAGGGACTACTACGTCAAAAACTTTACAGACTTAATTGATTTTGCGATTAGTACAGATTTTGAGAATAACGAATGGGCTGCTTTGCGTAAAAAAATGGGCCACGAAGCGGCGTTTGATTTGCGTTACTTAGGCGTGGGCAATGAAAACTGGGGTACAGAATTTTTTGCGAACTTTGAATATTTTAAAGCAGCTATTGATGATTATATGGAGCAGCATTACGCTGGATATGAGCTGCATATTATTTCAACCGTGGGCGCGCAAGCGGATGATGATGCTTATCAGCAGGGCTGGAAGTTTTTAAGTGGCAGCTTGGCAGGCTCGGAGACGATAAGCTTTACGGACGGGCTGTCGCGCATTGAGGAAACCGTTACGTGGTATGAGAAGCAAAAGAATTACATGGATACGATTGCGGATGAGCACTACTATCGTTCGAATGAGTATTTGTTAGCTAATGCGGACCGATATAATTACTATCACAGAGCTTACAATGATGATGGCAGCCTGAATGAAGCCGAGACCTCCAAAGTATTTGTCGGCGAATATGCTTCAACGGATAAAAACACATTGGCTGGGGCAATTGCAGAAGCAGCGATTATGACCAGCTTTGAGAATAACTCGGATGTCGTTCGATTAGCAGCAACTGCACCGTTGTTTAATAAGGTTCTGACAGATGGTACATATCGATGGACCCCGGATTGTATTTGGTTTGATGATGAAACGGTATGGTATACACCGAACTATTACGTGCAGCAGCTATTCGGAAAATACATCGGTACTAAAGTAGCAGATACGTCGTTTACGACTTATCGGAACGGTGAGCGGTCTGYGCTCATCCCTCGCGGTGGCATTGAAGTGGCTGCTGGAAATGCTGATATTGTTGTGAAGCGTGTGAAAGTAACGTCCAATGTGGATGGCAGCGTACTTTTTGAACAGGATTTTACGAAGGCATTAAATGCGGCTTGGCAAGTCATTCCGGGCTCAGCAGGTTATACGCTTGATTCGGCCAAAGGCTTGGTATTAAAAGCGCAGAGCAGCGGCTTGAATGGATTGTATATCCTTAATGAAGCATGGACCAATTACAAAGTTGAGGTTGCAGCAGAACGAATATCCGGTACAGACGGTTTTTATGTGGGCGCAGGCTTGACCGATATTTCAACCGACAATAAGGATGTCATAGAATATGCGATCGGCTATAATGGCAGCGCCACTGGCGTAAAGGTGTATAAGCAAGGAATTGAGGGCTATACGTTAGAGGATTACTCCTCGAGCACAGCCGCAGGTAACTTGAGAGCTAGCTGCTATGAAGAGCTCGCCGACCATACTGAATATATGATTACAGTGAATTATGGAGGAGCTGATGGCCAGCATTTGATCTGTTCTTATACGGATGGCGTAGCAGCAAGCAAGGTTCTGGATTATAAACTGGAAGCCTATAACAGGGATATCTATCATTCCGTTACCAAAGATGACAAGCATATGTATGTGAAGCTGGTTAATGCAGACGGTGTGGAGAAAGCAGTGAAGCTTGATTTTAAAGGGATAAATGCAGCTACTACGGGTAAATGGGTCATATTAACGGGTGATGCTTCACTTATTCATGTTCCGAATGTGAACAAAAAGAACGATGAGAAAATAACCCCAATGGAAGCTGAAATACAAATCGAGAATAACGCTGCCATAATAAATTTAGCCGCCAATTCCGTGAATGTTATTATAGTGAGCCTAATGTAATCGAGAAAAACACTTTATCATTGAGCCTCAGAGACTAGTCTCTGAGGCTCTTTTATTGGCAACCAGACCTATATGTAATTCTTATTCATTACTTGACTGAACAGTGATAAACTGTGGAATAGCCTTTAACGTTTTGGAAAAGTAGCATTGCACGGATTAGATGGAGGACTGGATAACATGTTGCTTGCAAATAATGTTAAGTTAAAGGATTTGCTGAACGGAAATAAAATGGATACATCTTCCTTTTTACATATAGCGATCGCGCTGACTGAATCCGTACATAAGGCTCATAAGCAAAACCTACTGATCGGTCATTTGAATCCAGCAGGGATACTCATTCAATCGGAAATAAATAGTGTTGTGCTCACAGACGAAAGAATAACAGATTACGCCTACCTATCTCCTGAACAAACAGGCAGAATCAATCGTAAAGCTGACGAACGAAGCGATTTGTATGCAATCGGCATGATATTTTATCACATGCTCGCAGGTCGTCTGCCCTTTCAAGCTCAGAATAGGGAAGAATGGCTGCATGCCCATCTTGCGATTGTGCCAATGCCTTTGCGTGAGGTACGTTTGGAGCTGGAGGATTCTCTCGAAAATATAATTATGAAGCTGTTGTCGAAGAGGCCAGAAGACCGCTATCAGAGTGCTTTTGGATTGCTGTTTGATTTGAAAAGCTGTGCTTCTTCTATGGAGAAAAAAGGAGAGATCATCCCTTTCGAAATCGCTCGTGTCGATGAGGCTAGTCGGTTTCAGCTGCCAAAAACTCTTTTTGGCCGTGAAATGGAGGGAAAGGCGCTCCGCGAGGCTTTGCAACAGGCGCAAGCCGGCGTGTCTTCGTTCGTATTCGTTAGCGGAAGTGCAGGCAGTGGAAAAACCGCGCTTATTCGAGAGTTTCAGGTGCTGGCTAGAAAAGAAGGCAGTCTGTTCATTGGAGGAAAATGTGATCTGATGAATCGTGACGTTCCTCTCTCGCCGCTCTTGCAGGCTCTGCGGAGCTTGATTCGGCAAATATACAGCCAGTCCCCTGAACGAATGGCAAAGCTGAAGTTACAGTTGGAAGAGGCATTAGGTCAAGGAGCAGCTGTTATCGTACAGCTGCTGCCAGAAGCAGCTAAGCTTTTTGGCGAACTTCCGTCTGTGGAGCCGCTGCCTCCTGCCGAAGCGGCTATTCGGTTTCATCGCTTGATTCCTCTTTTTATGAATATATTTGCTGAAAAGGAACATCCTCTCCTTATTTTTCTAGACGATCTACAATGGGCAGACCCAGCTACGTTGGATGTCCTTCGTTCGCTTGCCCATGCTCCCAATCGATTAAACTTACTAGTAATAGGAACGTTAAGAGTAGAAACGGCTTCTGGCTGCTCGGACAACGGAGCAAATCAAGGTGAAGCAGCCGTATGGATGGAGAACACACTTAACTTGCAGCATGCAAGCTCATCCATACCCGTACAGCATATCGCCCTCGAATCGCTGACCTATTTGGATGTAAGGCAAGTTCTTTCGCATGTTCTTAACGAAAATTCGGCTCGTGTACGAATACTTGCAGAGGTGCTATTTCATCGAACAGGCGGTAATCCACTATTCGTACATCGTCTTCTAGACAGCCTGTATCGTGAGAATAAGTTTTATTATGATGAGGAAGCTGGGATTTGGAATTGGGATGCTGCGGCAGTTACACAGATACCGGAACATCCTGACATTCTTTATTTAATCGGGACCCGTATTCGTATGCTTTCAGCGGATATGGTTGAGCTGCTTGCCATAGGTGCAGCGATTGGTCATCGTTTTCATTCCACTACGATCGCTTTAGTAAGCGGCCGCTCTCCGCTTCATACACTTCAGCTTTTACATTTAGTAGAGGAAGAGGGTTTATTAAGTAGAGAAATTGAAATGGATGATGCAGCAGCGGATGAAGGTTATTATACATTTATGCATGACCGTGTGCAGCAGGCAGCTTATATGACTATTGCCGAAGCGGAAAAAGCGAGCTTGCATCTGACCATCGGCCGTGTGTTACGCGACCATTCATTAGAAGAGCGTGAACACTCCATTTATGATATGGTGTATCACTTGAATATGGGCAGCGATAAGCTGGTAAATGAAGCAGAAAAGATGGAGCTAGCTGAATATAACTATCAGGCAGGTTTGAAATCGAAGGCAGCAACAGCATTTGCGGCTGCTCTGAACTTTTTTGAAAAAGGCTTGCAGCATGCGGGGGATGATTGGAGGAGTACGAGCTCACTAGCCTATCGTCTGATGCTGGAGCTGCCTGAATGTGAATTTATGTGCCGTCGCATAGACAAGGCAGAAGCTCTGCTCGAACAATTGATGTCCTGTACTACGGACTTGGTGGAGCGCTCTCAGATTTACCTGAAACGCATAGCCATGTATTCGTACTTGAAGAATGACGAGCTTGCTGTCCATATTGGAAAGCAGGCGCTGGCGGAATTTGGCTGGATTTTTTCCAGTAAGCCCTCTAAAGCTGTCATCGTAAAGGAATTGATCATGACGCAAAGTGCATTATTTAGTATGCGGCATGAGATTATGAATTTACCGATTAATCGTAATCCTGAGTATAAAGCCTTGTCGGACTTGGTCATGGCGATATCATCTTCTGTATTTACATTAAGCCTTGAACTGTCTGCTGTACTTTTCTCGAGGTTCATTCGCTATGCTCTAAAGCATGGAAGCAACGAAGCGTTCGCGTTTATGCTTGCTGGCTATGGCATGATTATTTTTAAAATTTCTTTCTATCATACGGGACCCCAATATATAGATTTGGCATTTAAGCTATCAGCCTCCTTTGAAAGCTCGGATTTGCGAAGCAGACTGCACTATATTAAGGGGCTTGTTGGGCTGCAGCAGAATCCTGAAGCAAGCGTCAAGCATTTTGAGCAATCGATTTACTATGGGATGGAATCGATTAATCTGTCCTATGTAAGTATCGCTATGCTAACCTCTACGACCACTCATACCGGTGATTTGCATACACTTACTGCACGGATTTCGAATTATGAAGAAATTTCACAGCAGCTCTTGGATGAAGTCACAGTTAATATCTTTCGCATTGCGAGGTGGTATGTGGCACAAATGCAGGATGGAGCGAGTGAATACGATGAAGTCGTAGTGCCGGTGCTGAAGGATCGATTCGAGGAGAAGCTGAATAATGAGGTTTATTATACTTGTACCAGTCAGATAGAAATTGCTTATTTGTTCGGACGCTATCAAGATGCCCTGGAATGGGTAGAGAAGGGCAAATTCAACACGTATCGTCAAACCCGGATGCAAGTGCGCAAACAGCATATTTACCATTCCCTGACGCTTGCTGCCATGTATGCGGAGGCAGCGGTGGATGCGCAAAAGGGCATTCGCGCAAAGCTTAACAAGCAATTGCGCAGCATGAGGCAATGGACGGGATATTACGGGAATGAATCTTCAGCATATTTGCTCATAACAGCTGAGCTCCACCGTATTGATGGTGACCGAGTGAATGCAGCCAAAGGATTTGAGGGAGCGACCCGAGAAGCTCGAAGAGAAGGAAATGGGCTAATGGAGGCTATTTCTTGTGAGCGTGCTTCAATCTTCTATAGGGAAGCTGGGAGTATTACCGGAGCGGATGTTCTGATTGCAGATGCCTGCGCTGCTTATTCAAGATGGGGGGCAACTGCTAAAGCAAAAAGACTGATGGAGTCAAATTCCAAGCTGAAATTAGCTATGGCGGAACTACAAACAGAAAGCGTGGCTGCCACTGAGGAAATTGGACAAGTAAGCACTATCCGTGAAACCACACCAATGTTCGTTGATGAAAAGGCGTTTATACGGCAAATTACAGATTGGTCAAGAAAGGCAGATGACTCTAATGTAATGAGTCAATTCCTGGAGTCGGCACTTCGGTATTCCGGTGCGGAAAAGGGATATGTGCTGGAGAGCCATGAAGAGGTTTTCACCATTGCAGATCAGGCTGGCACTAGGAATGAGAGTGATGGAGAGGTTTCGTACGCGGAGGCTATTGTCCGTTATGTGGTTAAGACAGGTGATTCGGTTGTGCTTGCAAATGCTTCACGCAGCTCATACGCAGCTGATCCCTATATCACTCGCAGTAAGTCTCAGTCTGTTCTTTGTATGCCGGTTTCCTTTCCAGGAACATCATCGCAATCTGTCCTTTATTTGGAGAATAATCTGATCTCCGATGTATTTACGAAGGAGAGGCTCGAAGTGCTGGATCTTATGATTGCACGGATGGTTTATTTGAAATCGTCAGAGGAATTCCTAATTCAAAGCAGTGCGTCTGCGTCTAGTAGCGATTCGGAGTACAGTCCTCTAGATATCGCTGCCAATGCTGCACAGCCGCAGCCGTTAGTTGAACTGCTGACAAACCGTGAAGCAGAGATTTTGTATGCTTTAACCGATGGATTGTCGAATAAGGAAATCGCCTATCGTTTTGGATTAAAGGAAAGCACCGTGAAAAGTTATGTATTCCATCTATACGGAAAACTAGGCGTGAAACGGCGCAGTCAGGCCATTGCGCGTGCAAAAGAATTAGAGCTGGTTACTTAGTTGTATGGGATAGGCATTTATATGTGGGAGAATACAATAATTACTCATAAGATTGGAGAGGTGAGAATGAGAGGCGGATACAGTATCCTTAGGGAAATTCATAGAAAAGATTTTATGCCTAATGGGAAGGACTATGGCCTATTAGACTATGAATTCGATAATATGATCCGTTTTCTTGAGAAACAAGGGTACCTAGAAAGAGTATTGAGAGTGGGCGACGCCTATTCGCTAAAACCAGCAAAATTAACGTTAAAGGGACTCCAGCTTCTGAAGGATAAATCTGATTATGAAGAAACCTATCCCGCAAGGAATGGTTTGATTGAATGGGTTAGATCAGAGAAAGAACATTATTCTAATTACTAGGCTCCACCAATCACACAGAAGAGAATGTCCCAAAGATAACATGATTTGCTTAAGAAATCATGTGAATATTGAAAAAATGGCGTTACAGAGATTTATTTCTGTGACGCCTTTTTTTTATTTATTAGACATACCACGGACAATATTAGGCCCTAACCAGCTCTTTGGCATACTGCTTGCCTGCCGAAAGAAGAGTGCCGCTCAGTTCTGGATCGTGAACAGACCGTGCAAGAACAAGAGTGCCGACCATTGTACTGATCAGTGCGCTGCCCTTGGTTGTGTCAATTCCCGCTAGATTCGAGATGAAAGTAATCATCCGCTCCAGTTCGTGGGTAAATACCTGCCGGACCTCTTCGGAAGAACGGGGAATTTCGCCAGAAAGAGCAGGAAGAATGCAGCCCATCTCTGTTTTGTCGCGGTGATACGGACTTAAATAATAATCGATAACACTATTGATTTTGGGATTCTGCTTCTCCTGATCAGCAGCATTCTGCAAAATGGCTATGGTATCGCTGATAGCATACCGGCAGGCTTCGGCGACCAGCTGTTCTTTGTTGTCAAAGTGTGAATAAAACCCTCCATGCGTAAGTCCTGCCCCCTTCATAATGAACGGAACACTTACATCGAGTATACCCTTCGTGCGAAAAGCTTGGGCCGCACTTTCAACGATCTTATTCCGCACTTTCATCTTATGACCTTTGGGATACGGTATTGTAATCACTCCACAGCTTCATAATTCTATCTTCAAAATATTATAGTCGTCATAATATAGGGTGTCAATTGAGTGAATACAGCAACGGTTAGCTAGCGGAAGGGCTTAATACGGTTGTTGACGATTTTAAAATATGATGGTTATAATATATTACGGTCATCATATTTTAAATGGTTTCATCAGGAGGGATCAGAAAATGAGTAAGCTTGAATCCGTAGAAACGTTGGTCATTGGATCAGGTCCGGGAGGTTATGTGGCGGCGCTTCGTTCTTCACAGCTTGGAATGAAGACGGCGATTGTGGAACGCAGTCAGCTCGGCGGGGTCTGCACGCATGTTGGCTGTATTCCATCCAAAGCATTAATTGCAGAATCGCATCGCTATGATTTGCTTAGGCAGTTCAATCATGCGGATTCGGCAGCAGCATTTGAAATTGCGCAGCATTTCAAGCAGGGAATTGTGAAAAAGCAGGCAGGAGGAGTTAGCTATTTATTAAAGACTGCAGGTGTGAGCATTTTGGAGGGAGAGGCCAGTTTGGTTGATGAACATACAGCTATTATTCAGCAAAGCGGCCGGGAGCAAACCATTTCTTTTAGAAACGCCATATTGGCAACGGGATCTCGTCCAATTGAGCTGCAAGCATTTCCGGTTGGAGGACGTATTTTATCTTCCACAGAAGCGCTATCGCTCCCTGAAGTTCCGACCAGTTTGGTCGTTATTGGCGGCGGTTATATCGGAATCGAACTAGGCCAAATGTATGCCAAATTTGGAACAAAGGTATCGATTCTAGAAGGAGGAGAACAAGTACTGCCGGGCTTCGAGGCAGACCTCGCGCTCCCTGTGGTTCGGCAGTTGAAAGCCGATGGAATTCAAATGATTACTGGGGCGACAGCACAGAAAGTGGTTCAGCATGCTGATTCAATTACACTGCAGTATTTAAAAAATATGGAGCAACATGAGGTTACAGCGGAGTATGTGTTAGTCACTATCGGCAGAAAACCAAATACAGATGGTCATTTAGGGCTTGCGAACATAGGCTTGCCCGTGACGGGCAGGGGACTGATTGAGACAGACGAACAGTGCAGAACGGTTATTCCAAATATTTTTGCCATTGGAGATATTACGGCTGGTCCGGCACTCGCCCACAAGGCTTCTTACGAAGCGAAAATTGCGGCAGAAGCCATTGCTGGTTATGCCTATGAGGTTAATTATAAAGCCATTCCGCTCGTCGTTTTTTCTCACCCAGAGCTGGCCAGCGTTGGTTTAAATGAAACGGAAGCAAAAGCTAAATCCATCCCGATTGTTATTGGCAAAGCTTCTTTTGCGATCAACGGAAGAGCTTTGGCATTGAGGGAGACTGAAGGGTTTGTGAAAATTTTGGCGGACCCATCCTCAGGAATCGTGATCGGTGCACAAATCGTTGGCGTGGAGGCTTCAACACTCGTATCAGAGCTTGGCCTTGCTATCGAGATGGGAGCAACCGTGGAGGATTTGGCTTTGACCATTCACCCCCATCCGACATTGGGAGAAGTAATTATGGAAGCTGCCGAAAACGCGGTCTTAAAAATGATGAAGATAAAAAAAGAGCAGCAGATTTAACTGCAAATAGAGAATGGGAGAGATTGAGGAATGAAAATAAAAGCAGGTTTTTATATTGGGATTGCGGTTGCGCTGATCGTTGGAGGTTCACTTCTTGTTGTTAAAGGAAAGGATGCAGTCAGTCAGGCTGAGATGAGGAAACAAGGTGTGCTTGAGGCGGAGCAAACGACCCTATTTTATCAGAAGAATCCAGGTTCGATTATAGAGGTAGGTGTAGTTTCGGGTGACTGGGTAAAACGCGGTGATGTGTTGTTCAAGGTTAAATCAGCTGAGGAAGGAGAAGAAGATGTGCTTGCACTAGATGACGGGTTGATCAGCAGAATTGCGGTTAAGCCGGGGGATCAAGTAAAGCAAGGCGCGCCGATGGCGGTTTTGCAGAAAAATAGCTATTATACAGATCTCTACATACAGGAAAGTGAAATCCAAAAGCTTCAGGTTGATCAAAGCATTGGTATTCATTTTCCATACTTGGATGATCCTGCACAGGTGACTGGTGTTGTGACTTCGATTTCAGCGGCCCCACAATTTGCAAACTTGCGCATGTCACGTGAAAAGGGGCAAGCAGATTTAAGTATGTTTCTTGTCCGAATTGCTATGGATTCAAATGCTGATTTGCTTCCGGGGATGACGGCGGAGGTGAGACTTGATGAAATCGCTGATTGACGAGTGGAAGTACGTATCGGGCAGTAAGTATTTGCGTTTAATCTTTATTGGCCCACTAGTTGCGGCCCTATTTTTTGGTTTAATGTTCTCGCATAACCAAATTAGCGAATCGCCCGTTGTAGTCATTGATGAGGATCACAGCTCGTATTCGCGGCAGCTGATCTCGAAAATAAATGCTTCCCCCTACATGAACGTTACAAATGTGTACGCGAGCCGCCTGAGCCCGGAAATATTGCTTGCAAATGAGCAGGCTGTAGCGGTCATCATGCTACCTAAGCAGTTGGAGCAGCTTCAGCAGCAAGGGATATCAACGAATATCGGCATTTTAATGGATAACACGATGCCCTCAGGGTTAACCGGCATTCGGACAGCGATTCAGGAAGTCATCGTAACGGAAACTATGACCCTTTCTATGTCCCATCTGGTTCAAAAAGGGATGGACGCCGAAACCGCTAGAGGCGTTGTTTCTCCGTTGTCTCTTCAGCAGCGGATGCTGTTTAATCCAACCACAAGTTATGTCGGCTTTATGGTGCTTGGTTTTGTAAACATTGTGGTTCTCATGATTACAACAAGCGCAGCGGGCTCTATTGCGCCTCGTTTGCGTCAGGAAGGGAAGCTCTTTGCAAACGGAAAGTCGCCCTTGCAGCTTTGGATTCGCAGTGTACCTTACGCGGTCATGACCGCCCTCTCGCTGCTCTTATGTTATGGATTACTGAAGCAGGTGGGGGGAATGCGGTTTGAAGCGGAGCCTTATCTTTTTATTATCCCATTGCTTGTTTATGCCTTTGCATTGTCACTTATGGGGCTGTTGATCGGCTATTCTGCCAAAGATTTGTCTAAAGTCAATTTGCGAACCAGCTTCGTATTGTATCCTTCATTTCTTGCAACTGGAATTCAACTGACCCCGCTTGCTTTTCCAGAGCCATTTCAAATTTTTGCATGGGTATTGCCGATGAACTGGCTTAACCGCCTCATACGCGGGATGGCGTTTCGGGATGGAGCGCTAACAGCCTACAGTCAGGAGCTCGGAGCACTGCTGATCATTATAGGCGGCGTGTCCTTATTCCTTGGATTACTGGTACTGCGGGAAGCAGGGAAAACATATTCCAGCCGGGAACGAGTCGTGAGTGCGGACATTCTGCCGAGCAGCGGTTCGTTAAATAGTTAAGTTCCTTACCCGTTCGAATAACGCCCTTGACTAAGATAGATACCCTATTTCAGTCAAGGGAACACAGGGGGAATACGAGAGTTCAGATTCTCGACTGTTCGAAGGTTTGTTTATTCGCGTTTAATAAATAGCTTAAAGACACTGTTTTTCAAATAATCAAGGGAGTAAAAAACAGGTTTATCGTTATCGTCATAGTGGAGCTGCTTTAATAAAGCTAGAGATGTGCGTGTTATTGGCTCTGCTAGCCTAGATTTATGTTTAGTGGCATCGGGTAGATTGACTGGATTTTGGCATGATGGGCTTTATCCTTGGGGTGTCGCCGCTGGCTTGATTATTATTCAAGAAGCGGGTGGGAAGATATCAGACCGTGATGGAAATGAGTTTAAATTCAAAGAACATAAAGATGACGCCAAGAAATATTTTCCTGAGCGTCATTTTTGTTTTTGTTATCGAAACAAAAATAGATTCGTTGAGCTGTGACGCGTTTTTAGCTTTCAAAAGATGGTCCGCTGTATGATAACAGAGGGTGGACATTGCAATTAGAGTTTGCTATTATTTACCCAACAATATTTTAGAACACGGTTTTATAATATAAAACCGCTTCTAGGAGGGGAGCGAGTGAAGGAATATGCCCATCATTCAAGCATTGGATAGAGCACTGAAAATTATCGACCTATTCGATGAGCATCATATGGAGTACAAACTGTCTGAAATAAGCTCAGAAATGGATTTGCACAAAAGTACAGTTCATTCATTGTTGAAAACGCTTCAAATTCATGATTACATTACACAGGATGAGCAGACTGGGAAATACCGCCTCGGGATGAGGTTTGTAGAGAAGGGGCAATTGCTTCTCAATCATTTTGATATTCGGGAAATCGCTAGACCGCATCTTAGGGCTTTGTCTGCCGCCACTGGTCAAACGACACATTTGGTCATTATGGATGATGGAAAAGAAGGGATATACATTGATAAAGTAGAGGGGCATAAGGCTGCAATTCGTTATTCACGTATCGGTCGCAGAATACCATTGCATAGCAGCGCCGTGGGTAAGGTATTGGCGGCTTTCCGGTCTATCAAAGAACAGGTGCAGATTGCGGAAGGACATACGTTTGTTAAGCTTACGGATAAGACGATCGACAACCCCGAAGCTTTTTTGAAAGAGTTGGAGCAAGTCAGGAAGCAAGGTTATGCTATTGATAATGAGGAGAATGAGCCGGGGGTCCGGTGTGCCGCTGCTCCGATATACAATCATAACGGACAAGTGATAGCGGCGATGAGCATATCCACCATGGTAGCACACGTTGATGATCAAGAACTGGCACATTTAATTGACCTGATTCGGCAGGAAACGAGTGAAATTTCTCGGCAACTAGGTTATCAGTTCTAAGATGAGCTTCCTGAGCAATAACTATTGAGTTAATGCTAGATCGACATGCGATGAAAGCAAGTCGATCTATATTATATTTTAAGAACGTCGTTTTATATTATAAAACAAGGAGAGGTTAAAATGAGAATTATTCGATATCGTGATGGCGTAGAGCAATGTTTGGCAGCAGTAACTGACGAGGATAAGGTATTCAAATTGGCGGATTCGGACTTTATATCATTCATTGAACGAATCGAGAAGGCAGGAAAAACACCACTTGAAGACGTGAATGATGTGATCCGTTCAAATCGGCCGCTGGATAGGGAGTTTGCTAGTCTTGAATTACTTATGCCAGTAGCTGCCCCTGAAGTATGGGCAGCCGGTGTAACCTATGCGCGCAGCAAGGAAGCTAGAAATTATGAGGCGACTGGCGGCAAGCTGAATGCATCCACCTACTATGACAAGGTGTATGATGCAGAAAGGCCAGAGTTGTTCATGAAATCCACAGCAGCTCGGACGGTTGGCCATTTTGATAATGTTTGCTTGAGAAGCGACTCGAATTGGCAGGTTCCGGAACCGGAGCTTGGTTTGGTTTTAAATAAGCGAGGCCATATTGTTGGATACATTATTGGCAACGATATGAGCTGCCGCGATATTGAAGGAGAGAATCCGTTATATCTTCCGCAAGCCAAGGTTTGGAAACAATCATGCTCAATTGGACCGGTCATAAGATTAGCCGAAACGATTCAAGATCCCTACCAGTTGCAGATCACTTTGCGGATTTATAGAGATGGAAAAAAAGTAGTCGATGAATCAGCAAGCACGGGACAGCTTAAACGCAAGCTGGAGGAACTCGTTTCCTTTTTGCTCAGGGATAATATTGTGTACGATGGTACGATTCTCCTCACGGGTACATGTATCGTTCCTCCGAATCAGTTCACACTTGCACCTGAAGATGTCATTGAAATTGAAATCACTAGCCTTGGAACACTAGTAAATACTGCTGTTTTGACCTAAATAGCAATTTAAATAAGAGAGGAAGATTAAAATGGTAAATATAAATTACGCTATATATAACAACTACATTAATGGCGAGTGGAGAAGCTCTGAGAGCGGCAGAACGCAGAAAAGTATTAGTCCAGCAAATAAAAACGAAGTCGTAGGTATGATCCCGGATTCGACTAAACGGGATTTAGAGGATGCTGTTGCAGCTGCAAAGGCGGCCAAGCTTGCTTGGCGTAAGCTAACGGGATCACAGCGGGGGAATTTACTGTTCAAAGCAGCTGATATCATGGAAAGTAGAGTGAATGAAATCGGTGAAGCGATGACGAGGGAAATGGGGAAGACATTACCCGAGGCGAAGGGCGAGACGGCACGTGGAGTGGCCATTCTGCGTTATTATGCAGGAGAAGGCATGCGTAAAATAGGTGATGTTATACCGTCTTCCGATCCAGATGCTTTCTTGTATACTRCAAGGTCACCGCTCGGAACGGTAGGGGTGATCTCCCCTTGGAATTTCCCAGTTGCTATTCCTATTTGGAAAATCGCACCTGCATTAATATATGGGAACTCGGTCGTATGGAAGCCAGCAACGGAAACAGCGGTTACAGCAGCGAAAGTTATGCAATGCTTCCATGATGCAGGCTTACCAGCTGGTGTTCTGAATATGATCGTAGGCAGTGGCAGCGTCATTGGTCAAGGTATTGCGGAACATGCTGATATTAACGGAATCACCTTCACGGGCTCCAATGCGGTAGGGCAAGCGGTAGGGCAAGCAGCGTTGGCACGCGGGGCTAAGTATCAGCTGGAGATGGGCGGAAAAAATCCGATCCTAATTGCGGCAGATGCAGACATTGATTTTGCGGTTGAAGCGACAATTAGCGGGGGGCTTCGTTCTACTGGCCAGAAGTGCACTGCGACAAGCCGAGTTATCGTAGTGAAGGATGTTTATGAGGAGTTCAAGTTGAAGCTGCTCGAGAAGGTGACTGAATTGAAGGTTGGAGATGGAATGGATGGACAGACATGGTTAGGCCCATGTGCGAATGAAAAACAAATGGAAACCGTTCTATCTTACATTAGTAAGGGTGTAGAAGAAGGGGCAGTATTGCTGTATGGCGGCACAAGACCAACTGAGGGCGCATTATCAGATGGCTTCTATGTCACGCCAGCGATTTTTGATAAAGTGACTTCAAAAATGTCGATTGCTCAAGAAGAAATATTCGGGCCTGTGCTTACACTAATCGAAGCGAATGATATTCAAGAAGCGATAGAGATTGCCAACGATACGGACTATGGCCTTAGCGCATCAATTTATACCCGTAATATCGGAAACGCTTTGCAGTTCGTTCAAGATATGGAAGCAGGTCTCGTCCGTATTAATGCAGAGACAGCCGGTGTTGAGCTTCAAGCACCGTTCGGGGGTATGAAACAGTCCAGTTCGCATTCAAGGGAGCAAGGCCAAGCCGCTATTGAATTTTATACTTCAATCAAAACCGTATTCATTAAGCCATAACGACAACACAAGGGATGGATGGTGTGAAATGAATGAAGGCTTCGAAACGATAATGGGCAAGGATATCGATTCTTATTTTGACATCTATACACATGCTCCAGGACCAAGCGGCTCCTTGCCGCTTACCCCGGATATGCTTCGTAATTCACCAAGCGGTGATTTATTCGGATTAACACAGAATGTTGGCATGGGATGGGACCCGAAGAAGCTTTTGGGAAAGCAAATACTCATTCTTGGCACTCAAGGCGGCATTCGAGAGGAGGACGGCCGCCCGATCGCTCTTGGTTATCATACGGGGCATTGGGAAGTTGGAATCATGATGAAAGCCGCAGCGGAGGAAATCACAGGTCTTGGTGGCGTGCCCTTCGCGGGTTTCGTGAGCGATCCTTGTGATGGCCGTTCACAAGGGACGACGGGGATGTTCGATTCACTGCCGTTTCGCAATGATGCGGCCATGGTATTAAGACGTCTTATCCGTTCCTTGCCGCAACGCTCGGCCGTATTGGGGGTAGGCACTTGTGACAAAGGATTACCATCCATGATGTTGGCTCTGGCAGGGATGGGTAAACTTCCTGGCGTAATTGTTCCAGGCGGCGTTACGCTTCCACCGACCCAAGGCGAGGATGCAGGCAAGATTCAAACGATTGGCGCGAGATATACGAATGGTGAACTCTCGCTTGAGGAAGCGGCTGATCTCGGTTGCCGCGCGTGCGCGACACCTGGTGGAGGCTGTCAGTTCTTAGGAACAGCGGGAACGGCACAGGTGATAGCGGAGGCTCTTGGTATGACCGTTCCTCATGCTGCACTGGCACCGTCAGGACAGCCGGTGTGGGAGGAAATGGCAAGGCAATCTGCGAGAGCTGCTCTCAAAATGGCGGAGAGCGGACTGACGACAGGCCAAATTGTAACGGATCATGCCATTCGAAATGCGATGGCCGTTCATGCAGCCTTCGGCGGATCAACGAATTTGCTGCTCCATATTCCTGCAATCGCACATGCGGCGGGGCTCTCCCTGCCAACTGTCGCTGATTGGGCAGAAGTCAACCGCAGCGTCCCACGATTAGTCAGCGTTCTTCCTAATGGACCAGAACATCACCCGACAGTGAGAGCTTTCCTTGCTGGCGGTGTACCTGAGGTTATGCTGCATATGCGCAAACTTGGCGTTTTGGATGAGAAGTCGCTTACGGTAACAGGCAATACGATTGGGGAGACGCTGGATTGGTGGGAATCGTCAGAACGCCGCCACCGCATGCGCCGGCATTTGCTGGAGAACGAGGGGATTGATCCAGACCGCGTTATCTTCAACCCGGAACGCGCCAAACAAGCAGGGCTGACCTCGACTGTGACTTTCCCGACAGGAAACATTTGTCCCGAGGGCTCTGTTATTAAATCGACTGCAATTGATCCTTCAATGGTTGACAGTGATGGGGTCTATCGCCACGTCGGCAGGGCGAAAGTGTTCACGACGGAACGTGCGGCAATCCATGCGATAAAAAACAAAGGCATCGTTGCCGGGGATATTATGGTACTCATTGGGCGCGGCCCATCGGGTACGGGGATGGAAGAGACTTATCAGCTGACTTCAGCGCTTAAGCATCTGCCCTTCGGCAAAGAAGTATCACTGCTTACAGACGCACGCTTCTCGGGCGTCTCAACTGGCGCTTGTATAGGTCATATTGGACCCGAGGCCCTTGCTGGCGGACCCGTTGGCCAGCTTCGCAATGGCGATTGGATTGACATCCGTATCGACCTCCGTCAATTAGAGGGACATGTCGAAATGGTAGGCAGCGGTGAGGTGCCGGAGGATTCGGAAGTGGGAACGAATGTATTGGCTTCTAGAAAACCTCATCCCGATCTCGCGAAAGACCCTGATCTTCCTGACGACACTCGGTTATGGGCTGCACTGCAAGCAGCGAGCGGCGGCACATGGCGGGGATGCGTCTATGACGTAGACAGAATCGTCAAACTGCTGGAAGCGGGTATGAACACGGCAGAAGGCCAGGAAATAATGAACAGTTAAACAAGATTTAAAGGAGAGTTGGGGAACATGATTAACAATCCCATACTGCGAGGATTTCATCCTGATCCATCTATCTTGCGTGTAGGAGAAGACTATTATATTGCAACTTCGACATTTGAATGGTTCCCGGGAGTACGTGTTCACCATTCCAAGGATTTGGTGAATTGGCGTCCGCTCACTTCGATATTGACACGTTCTTCACAATTGAATATGGAAGGCAACATCAATTCCGGTGGCGCGTGGGCACCATGCTTAAGCTATCATGAAGGCGTTTTCTATCTTATTTATACAGATGTAAAAAGTCGCACGGGAGCCTTCAAGGATACTCATAATTATATGGTGACGGCGGACGATATAATGGGGCCTTGGTCTGAGCCCATTTATTTGAACAGCAGCGGTTTCGATCCTTCCTTATTTCATGATGAGGATGGTCGCCAATGGTTGGTGAATATGATCTGGGATCATAGGAGAGGGACAAACTCTTTCGCTGGC
Organism: Paenibacillus sp. 01T424; assembly: GCF_056398745.1. Classification (NCBI taxonomy): domain Bacteria; kingdom Bacillati; phylum Bacillota; class Bacilli; order Caryophanales; family Paenibacillaceae; genus Paenibacillus; species Paenibacillus sp. 01T424. Next base: position 64,265 of record NZ_JBFTPZ010000011.1, read on the forward strand.
ACTATTCTTCAGGAATACTCGAAGGAAAAGAAGAAACTTATTGGTCCTAAGAAAAATATTTTTCTAGGCACACAGCTGAGATTAACCGAAGGGCCTCATTTATATAAACGAAATGGATACTATTACTTGCTGACAGCTGAAGGTGGAACGCAATATGAACACGCTGTCACGATGGCGCGTTCTCGGCATATCGATGGTCCTTATGAAGTTGATCCCGCGAATCCAATCTTGACATCTGCGGGAAAGCCGGAATTGAAATTACAAAAGGCGGGGCATGCTTCACTAGTGGAAACGCAGAACGGCGAGTGGTATATGGTTCACCTCGTCGGTCGTCCTGTGATTGATAAGCGATGTATGCTCGGCAGAGAAACGGCCATTCAGCGCTGTCATTGGACGGATGATGATTGGATCGCTGTTGACGGAGGAGCCAATTCGCCGCAATATGTGGTGCAAGCACCTCAATTGCCAACACATCCATTCCCTGCTGAACCGAGCCTCGACCACTTTGATAGAGCACAGCTTGGGCTGCAATGGAACACCCTTCGCATCCCTGCAAGTCCCGATTGGCTATCCTTAACGGAAAGGCCAGGATTTTTGCGGCTTCGTGGCCAGGAGTCCATGAGTTCAACGCATCGCCAAAGTCTTGTCGCGCGTAGACAGCAATCGATGTATTGTGAAGCGGAAACATCCATTGAATACCGTCCAGAGCATTATCAGCAAATGGCGGGATTGATTCTGTTCTACGATACCCGTGATTATGTCTATTTACGCCTGACTCATCACGAGAAATTAGGTACATGTATTGGGATTGTACAATCAGAAAATGGAATCTATAACGAAATACTGGATCAAGATATTCCAATTGCGGATGGAACATACCGATTGAAGGTGAGTATTCAGCGTGAAATGGCCAGGTTCATGTATGCGGGCCAGACAGGGGAATGGATTGTGATTGGCCCACAGCTTGATGTTAGCCATTTATCTGATGAATATGCTGATTATATTCGTTTTACAGGCAATTTTATCGGTGTTTGCGTCCAAGACTTAAGCGGGGAACGCAAGCACGCTGATTTCGATTATTTTCGATATGATGAGTATGATGATGTGCAGACGGATCATTAAATAAAGATTACAGCAGATATTACGTCTTATACGACCCATAGCTTTGTTGTGGGTTTTGTGTAAATAGAGCTGCAGGTGGACTCGGGTGGTAATACCAACAAATCCAGCTGGGAAAAATAGATTTTTTTGTTGAATACTATATATCTGAGGACCTTCCCATTTCTTTCGGTGTTAGTGGTGTGCTTAACACTTGAAGATTTGGGGAGGTACTCCTTTTTCTGGGCTTAAAAATGATCAATCCTGTATGGCTTCGGGGTTATGAAATGAAATCACTAACAAAACAATTGGCTTGAAAGAGGGACAGAATGATGAACAATGCTGTCAGATTCTTGATTAGTTCCTTACCTGGAAAAACCATCATTCGAACGATCATGTTCTCATATTTAATTGTAAACATTCTACTTTTATTGTTGCTGGGACTATTATCCGTTCAGGACTCAACTAAAAGTCTTACCAAAGAAGTCACTCAATCCAGCTACAAAATAATGGAGCAGGCAGCACGCGGGCTTAGCTTCAATCTTGAAGAAGCGACTCGCCCGCTCGTTCTTCTAACAGGCCATTATTCGGTTGGAAGCTTGATGAATCCAGGCAGGGAAATGGATATCGCAGGACGCATCCAGCATGAGAGGAATATCGCGGACCTAGCATTTGGCGTATCTTCCTTGCAATCAATGGTAAGTGATGTTTTGATCTTGGGCAAAAATGGCTATGTAAACAACCTAGATGGCAGAAAATCACTTCGGTGGGATTATCCTTTCACCGAACAAACTTGGTTTAGGCAGGCGATCTCGGATACTCCAAACAAAGGATTCATTACGCTTGGACTCCATACGCAGGACTATTACTTAGAAAATAATATTTCAAAATATAACATGCCGACGTTATCGATCGCTCTTCCGGTTAAAGATTATACCCTTAGAACGATCGGGGCTGTCATTGCTAATCTGGATTTAGCCAAAATCAACGGGATGTTTGAATTTAGCTCCTATCAAAACAATGAAAGCATCTTTATGATCGATAATCAGCAGACTATCATCGCCCATAAGGATAGTACGGCAATCGGGACAAAACTTGACTTCTCAGGTATCGAGCTTATTTATGCCAGCGACTCAGGAAGTTTCGTTACCGAGCTTGGCGGAAATGAGACACTTGTTATATTCCACCCTACTGCCGTTCAGGGTTGGAGAATGATCTCGACGATTCCGATGTCTGTCATCAGAGGACAATCAGACTCACTGAAGTCAAACTTGATCGGTTTTATTTATCTTTGTTTGCTGCTCAACCTCCTCATATCCATCTTGAACACCGCTCGGATATCCCGCCCATTTGGGCAACTGCTCTCAACATTGGACAAGATTGGCGAAGACAGTATTTATATCATTAAGAATAAATACAGGTATCGCGAATTGGATTTGATAGGCGACAAATTTAGGGAACTGGTCATCCGGATCGAAACGTTGGTCAAACAAAATTATCAATCAGATATTGCACTAAAAGAGGTAGAGCTTAAAACGCTGCAGTCCCAGATCAATCCACACTTTCTATTCAATACGCTGCAACTGCTGCAAACCGAAATTGTATGTGGAAGCACGGAGGATTCCAACCATTTGGTGTTGTCATTGAGCAGTCTGCTAAGGTATTCCATGAAGCAATCGGAAGAGATGGTGGAGCTGGAACAAGAAATTCAGAACGTCAGGGATTATCTCTATATTGTGAACAAAAAATATGACGATCGAATTGACATCGAGTTTCTTATTCCGGACGAGTCGATTCTAAAAAACAGAACGATCAAGTTGATCCTGCAGCCTCTCGTAGAAAACGTGGTTTTTCATGGATTTGGCGAAAATCCGCAGTCAGCAAAAATGACGATTAGGGTTATGACAGTCAAAAAAGGAATTATGATCGTTATCCAAGATAATGGAAAAGGGATATCAAGGAGCAGAAGCCGTCAATTGGCAAGGCAATTGAAGCAACAAGACTTTAAGCCGGATGGGATAGGCCTATTCAACGTCAATCAGCGTATCCGATTGAAATTCGGACCTGATTACGGACTGAAGATTAGAAGCAGGCAAGGGGTATTTACAACGGTTTATATCGTGTTGCCCAGAACGTGATATCTTCGGGGAGGTAGCGAGCATGAAATTGCTTATTGTGGACGATCAATTATCTTTGCATAGATATTTAGATAAAGTGATGGATTGGAAGGAGCTAGGGTTTGTGAAGGTGCAACATGCATATGACGGAGAAGAAGCGGCCAACATGGTAGAAACCTTCCGTCCCGATCTGATGATCATGGATATTCATATGCCGTTGCTCGACGGAATCGAGTCGCTGAAGCGGATTCAACATTTGGACAAAATACCGCGAACAATTATTTTAAGTGCGTATGATCAATTCGAATATGCACGGGATGCGCTTCGACTTCATGTTTCCCAGTACCTGTTAAAGCCGGTCGATGCCGAATTGCTTCGGGATGCTTTGCGTGAGCTGATTCAACAGTCCGTATCGGATGCTCAGAAATCGATTCGCAGTGAACTCGATCGGACGATATACGCTGGACAGATCGAAGCAAATTCGTTGATAAACTTCCGAGACTGCCTAGAATTTCTCGCCATCGAACGTTTTGCAATTTTGACATTCGAGAACAGTCTGCCATCGGACGATGATTATTCTTGCTTGCTGCAAGAACAAGCGGTCATCAAAATCCACTGTGTTATGTGTTGTAAAAACCGCAAGGAGCAAGTAGTGCTAGTCGGCGGGGGGGACGATCTGTCTAGCGGTCAATTGAGGGAATTAAGTGAATCTGTGATGGAAAAAGTGGCAGAGTCATCACCGTCTCACACATTGTCTGTCGGAATCAGCTCAATTACCCAAGATGCCGCATTTCTGCCACAGCTAATTTCCGAGAGCATGCTAGCGGTAAGAGCGCCTGCTTCGGAAACCGGATCCAAGCTTCAGGATGCTGTGCGGCGGATTAAACCGTATGTAGAAACCCGATATCAAGAGGATTTATCTTTGCAATCAGTGGCAGATCGCTTCGATATAGACAAGTATCAATTAAGTCGTGCGTTCAAACAGGAATTCGGTGTGAATTATTGGGCTTATGTGATCCAGGTGCGGATGATTAAAGCCGCAGAACTACTCGTTGGAACGAATTGGAGGAACAACCACATCGCGGAGCATATCGGTTTTTTGGACGAGAGCCACTTTAGCCGCGCTTTCAAAAAGTATTTCGGCGTAACGCCTAAAGAGTACCGCGCATCGTCTATTCGACCCAATTAATCGGATTTGCTGCTAGTGCAACATTTGACAACAAATGATGCAACAATATGAATTCAGATTCAAGCGAGTTCATATTACACTCTAAATGTAAGTGCTTACAACAAGTGCTTATTACAAAAAAATGATTACATGGGGGTTAATCAAACATGAAGAAAATGTCTCTACTGCTTCTTATCACTCTCCTTTGTTTGTCAGTCGTGCTCGCTGCATGCGGTAAAAACAGCAATACAGGTAATAAAGGCAATACCGGTAATGAAGGTACGACCAACAATGCTGAAAAGGGTAATGATGCACCTAAATCAGTCAAGCTAAGCATTCTTGCATGGAACAATGAAAAAGAAATGAAGCCTGTTATAGACGGCTTCAAAGAAAAATATCCACATATTTCATTCGATTTTCAATTTGCTCCACCGGTAAAGGATTACATTGCTAAGCTTCAGACGATGCTGTTGTCTAATACGGCACCTGATATTTTCATCATCGCCGCAGAAAACCGTAATGAGATTATTGATGGCGGTTATGCACTCGATTTGACTGACGAACCATTCATGTCCGTTATGTTGGACAGTAACAAACCGATGCTAAGTAAAGATGGAAGAACATATGCCTTCACTCAAAGCGGATGGGCAGGCGGCTTGTTTTATAACAAACAATTGTTTCAAAAAGCTGGCATCACTCAATTGCCAGAAACATGGGATGAGTTCATCCAGGACTGCTTGAAGCTTAAAGAAGCGGGCATCATTCCACTCTATGACAGAATGCATGATATTACGATTATTCATTCCGCCATGTTCGGCAGCAATGTACTAACGAAAGACCCAACGTTCGACGAGAAGCTGTTTAAGGGCGAGGCAACATTTGCTGAAGGATGGACTGAAGTGCTAACGATGTGGAAGGAAGGGCTTATTGATAATAAAATTTTGACGCCAGACATGATTGGACTAACCGGTGACCAAGTGATGAACGAGTTCTCCCTTGGTAACGTAGCTATGTTCCCTGGCGGCCCTTGGAACATTGCCACAATTGAGAAAACGAATCCCGATATTGAGTTCGAAATTATGCCGATTCCAGGAAAAGAACCCGGCAACAAATATTACAACGGTGCTCCTGGTGTAGGTTTCGCTGTCAACAGTAAAACGAAAAACAAGGAAGAAGCTTTGCTGTTCCTCGAATATATGACAACGCAAGAAGGGTTGAAGCAATTCGAGGAAGGCACTGGCGGTATCATTACAGCTCACGGTTATGAAAGCAAAGTTCACCCGGCGTATGCACCAGCATATAACGACGGGCTGATGGCAGGAAAGATTTATTTGCCAATGGTATCGTGGGACAGACATCAAGAAGCGTTGCGCAACCAATTCCTTGTATCGATCCAAGATATAGCCGTAAACAAAATAACACCGGAGCAAGCAACGGCTTCACTAGATAAGAAACTGAAAGAAATGGAAAATAAATAATCGGAATTAGTTAAAGTAGAGGGTATGTTGAAACCTACTACCCTCTCTTCAACTATTTACACCTTGATCCTCTATTACTTGAATGCTTCCAATGCAGTTTTATCGACTGCCGACATCATCAATCAAAGTCTCAAAGGAGGCAAATTATGGTCAAATATGTTCGTCAACTACAGTTTCTATTGTTTTTGCTTCCGATTCTAGCGATATACTCATTGTTTACGATCTATCCGCTGATCAAATCGTTTTTCTTGAGCTTTACTAATTTTGACGGATATACGGAGGCATATGATTTTATTGGCTTGAAAAACTATGTGCGGATATTTAGTGATGATGCGATTACATCCGCCATTTCCTATACGTTATTTTTTACTTTTGGCAAGGCTTTGCTTGTTACGTTGTTAGCTATCCCGCTCGCTATGATATTGGATCAAAAATTTTTAACGAGAAACATTCATCGCGCCATCTTTTTCTTCCCGTCGATTCCAAGCGGCTTGCTGCTTGCCTATATTTGGGGATTTATCCTTGCACCGATTGGGTCAGGGGTACTGAACACCGTCCTTAGTGAGCTGTTTAACATCGGTCCTCAGCCATGGCTATCCGCCCCGTTGCTAGCGAAACTGTCAACAATCGTTGTGGCAACATGGGCGATAACAGGATGGCACGCAGTGTTGTATTTGGCATTTCTGCAATCCATTCCGAAAGATTATTATGAAGCTGCCTCAATAGATGGGGCGAACCGTTTGCAACAAATTCGGTTTATAACTTTTCCGCTACTCGCACCTGCGATGACGGTCAGCGTCATGCTGCTGCTTACCGGCGGTCTAAAAGTATTTGAAATTCCATTTGCATTGACAAAGGGCGGGCCTGGCTATGAAACTTATTCGATAACCCAGGTCATCGTATTAAGGGGAATATCTGAAACCCAATACGGCCTAGCATCGGCAATGTCGATCGTCTTTTTCCTAATTGTGTTAGCGATTGCTATCTTCCAAGTTACAGTAATGCAACGAAGGGAGCAGGGCATACAATGAAAAAAACCTTTGAAAAACGGTTATGGATTCTAGACATCATCATGCTCCCTGCCGGATTAATAGCGTTCTTCCCGTTTTATTTGATCATTGTCAACACGTTCAAAACGATGCAAGATGCAGCAAGAAGCCCGATGGCTCTTCCTTCGAAATGGATCTTTAAAAACTATGTCCAGGTTTTCGAGGAAACATCGATCTTGCAAAGCTTTTGGAACAGTTTTATAATCACCGTCTGTTCTGTCTTATTGATCGTTTTGATTGGTGCGATGGCGGCATACCCGGTTGTGTTTAATGCGAATCGATTAACACGGTTTGCTATGCTCTATTTGCTTGCCGGATTTATGATTCCTTTCCAAGCGACTCTCATTCCCTTGTTCCAGCTGATGAGTGATTTGCACCTGATCGACAAAATATCCGGTTTGATCATTCTCTACACGAGCGGCTCTGTTTTCGTCTTTTTCCTAATGACGGGCTATATGAAGTCGATACCCAAGGAGCTGCCCGAAGCGGCCGTCATCGATGGCTGCAGTGTATGGGGCATCTTCTGGCGGATCATCTTTCCGCTGCTAAAGCCCATTACGATAACGAGTATCATTTTTCAGACGATGTGGATATGGAACGACTTTTTGGCACCTATGCTGTTTTTGAACTCATCCTCCAAATCGACACTCGTTCTGCAAATCTATAAAGCCAAAGGCGAATTTACCGTTGATTGGCCGATGTTCATGACACTTACGGTCATCACATTGGTACCGATATTCATCTTCTTTATTATTATGCAAAAGCATATCGTCAAGGGTATCGCTGCTGGCGCTGTCAAAGGCTGACATGTAATAAATCAATAGATTTGTTAGAAGCGCCTGATTCTATAATCGGGCGTTTTTTACTAATTGTAAGTTTAATTCCAAAGGGAATGTTTTATCGAGGGAGAACAAGATGGGACTTGCAACGTTTGTTTAAAAAGGGAAGCGGTGTAGACAACCGCTTCCTTTTTGTTTATCTTTCATATAGGTTTGATTTAAGAAAGGGGTTCTATTGCACTCATGTGGCTTACTTATTCAGTGTTTGCAGCCTTATGTTTTGGCTTGCGAGGCATTCTGTACCATTGGACGAGTCAGAAGCCGCTTAACCGTAACTTGTTGCTATGCGGCGCGTTTACTATGGGAGCGCTCGTAAATGGAATTTGCGCGTTAGTGTTCTCATCTAGCTGGACGCTCGCGGCGTTGATAGGCATTCAAATGGGCTTGTTTTCATTCGGTGCGAATGCCAGCATGTTCAAGGGGTTTGCCGTCGGCAAGGCTTCACTTGTAGCGATACTAACGGCATTGCCTTCAGTCGTTGTTGTGATCGTTGCGTTTGGACTTTGGGGAGAAAAACTCCATGCGATGCAATTTATTGCATTTGTCGTGATTGTTGGCGGAGTGCTTCTCGTTCGGCTATCGAATGACATCTCGCTGCGCAATTTGCAAGGAGCACAGTGGGGGCTGCTGGCTATGCTGCTGTTTGCAGCAAATGATTTGTCAGGGAAATGGTCAACAATTATGGAAGCAGATTTGTTTCCTACCATGTTTTTTATGTTTGTGACGGGCGCATCGTGTTTTGGCATATGGTGGCTGCGAGATTTGCAAGCGGAAAGAGCTAGAAGAGCGTTGTCGCTGCAGGGTGCGGTCACTGCCCGGGGGGAAGTGCGTGTGTCACAGCATTCGACCAGTGCTAGTTTAACCGATAAGCCACCGGCTTGGAGCGGCAAAAAAACGTTTCTTATTGGTTTGGCCGTCGGCACAACTAACGCTGTCGGCATGATGCTTATTGTAACCGCATTTGATCTTGGCAAAGCGGGGCTAGTATCTGCTGTCACAGCTCTAAACGTTCTGATTGTGCTGCTCTATACACGATTCGTTGTGAAAGAGAAGTTCACGAAGATAGAGATCACCGGCATTTCACTTGCCTTCGCCGGTATCTTGCTGATGCGATTATTCGGATCGTAAAAAATATTGGATAGAAGAAGCTTTGCATGGGCTAAGAAGTTAAGCCTGTGCAGAGCTTTTTTTGTGGATGATATTGACAATTTAGGTTGGTTCAATTAAATTAATGTTTAACGATTGTTAAATGACTTTTGTATATTATTCAAATAACATTAAACAAATACTTAACGAATTATGGAGGCGTTAATTATTTTAGACTGGGAAATAGCAGCCAAAAGATTGCATTTTTCTTATCATGAGCCTATTGAATTTTTAGTCACGATGAAATTTGTTGCGCAATTCGAGCATATGAAGGCTTTCGCGCGCGAGATTCATTTTACACTGGATGATGAAATGATTCGTATGGCGGAGACCGCGAATGCGAGCATGAGCAATTATGTGAAAGCAGAGATAGCTGCCCTATTTGGTGACAACATGTTTAAAGAGCGGCTTGACTATGTCATGGTTATGCTGTTTGTAGAGGAACGAGACAAGCTGAATAGTTCTGAGGATTTTCTGGCGTTTTACCGTGACAAGCCTGCAAGCGAGCTCGTCTTCCACCTGGCAGCTGCGAAATATAATGACGAGAACATGGAATGGACGAAGGGGAGAGACTGGGGAGCCATCTCGAAGGATGCGGGGTTGCTTTACGAGCTCGTTGCGGGATGTGAGCTGCCTGATCAAGCGGAGCATGCGGCACTGCTGGAACATATTCGATTTTCTGAGGAATACAAACAGCGGACTCTGTTTATAATGGAGCAGTTTCATCGTTATGCCTATATGCCTATGCGAGATCGCTTGAAGGAGCTTGGCGAAGCTGGAGCTGTGAAATATCGTGCCTTATTTGATGAACAGCCAGAGCGCGCGATCCGCGATATTACGAAGATGGATGTTGATCTGGTCGATAAAGAGACAGCCGTACATGTTAGTTATTTTTCGCAGGTGCGTGTTGGCATTCATCGTGATGACCGTGAAGGACATTCCAATTTGGTGGTGGTTGGAATCAACAATGACGCTTTTGCATGGCGTAACGAGGATCAAGAGACGATTGAGCGTTTCTTGAAGGTTATTGCCGATAGGCGAAGGCTGGAATTGATTGAGCTGCTTCGCCATAAAAATTACTATGGCAATGAGCTTGCTCAGGAAATGGGCTTAACGCCTGCTGCTATAAGCTATCATACGAATATGTTGTTTGATCTTAATCTCATTCAGCTGATTCGGGTAGATAATCGCATCTATTATGAGCTCGACAAAGAAAAAATCGCTTATTACTGGGAGCAAACAAGGCGCAAGCTGCTGCCGTAATACATAAGGGAGTGAATGAGATTGGGTGAGTATGTATACGAGCTAAAGGGAGTAAGTCAGGTATATAAGAAAGGCAAAACGATGGTCACAGCCAATGATGATATCTCGCTTACGGTTCGTGAAGGAGAGATACTCGGCGTGCTCGGCCCGAATGGGGCGGGCAAGTCAACGCTCATTAAACAAATGGTCGGTCAATTGAAACCTACCAAAGGACAGGTTTTGTTTTGCGGCGAGGATGTGATGAAGAATACGCGTCACGTATCCGGCATGGTGGCTTATTACGCGCAGGAGCCGCATGTGCTGTCAGCGCTGAAAGTGCATGAGGCTCTTTCTTTTACGGGCAGGCTAAGAGGGATGCCAGCATCAGAGGCAGAAAAGCAGGCGAAGGAATTATTGGAGCAATTTGATATGGCGGATGTAAGAAACAAGCTGCTGAAGCAGCTGTCCGGGGGACAGAAACGATTGATCGGTATTGGCACAGCGCTAATTGGCCGTTCACCTGTGCTTATCTTTGATGAACCTACCAATGAGCTTGATCCGAAAAAAAGGCGGCTCGTTTGGAATTTAATCCAAGAACGCAATCGCGAAGGCGCGACGATTATTTTGGTCACGCATAATGTGCTGGAGGCTGAGCAGGTTGTAGACAGAGCGGCTGTTATCAATCATGGCAGGCTGCTGGCGATTGATCATGTATCAACGTTAAAGCAGAAGGTTGATCAGCGCTTGAAGTTTGAGCTTACGACAGAGAATGGGCGTCGTGAAGAAGCTGCTGCTGCCCTTCATCATTACGGGATCGTGCAGGAGAGCGGCGAGAATCGTTTGCTGCTGCTAGTTGAGAAGAATGTTGCAGGCAGAGTGCTAGAGTATATTATCGACCATACAGAGCTGCCGATTGTGGAATATGCCGTAGTGCCTCCAAGCTTAGAGGATGTTTATTTCCATATTGATGAATTGGCAATGAAGGAGGTATCCGCATCATGAATGGAACACCACTTGGCTTGCGGCACATGCAGTCCATACAACTATCTGGACCGAAGCGATTATGGACGGAGCTGGAAATTTTATTCCGCATTCAATTCGCGCTTATACGTGACAGCTGGGTAATCGTTGTGCTGCTGGCAACGATGTTTCCGCTCACGACGATTTTATTTATGCGTTTCTTTATCGCTGACCCAGCCCCGGAGATGATGGTTCAAATTATTGCGGGCAATATGATATTTAGCGTCATTATTATGGGCTTAAATAGTATGGGGCAAGAAATATCGATGCAAAAGCATCAGGGACATTTTACATTTTATGCATCGCTTCCAATCCGGAAAATAAACTTCGTAGCCGCTAATTTGCTGCGCGGGCTTATGAGCACGATTCCATCCTTCGTATTGCTGGGTGTCATTGGTTATTTTGTTTATGGCGTAGACCTTCATCTATCATGGGGTTTGCCAGTCGTTATGCTGCTGTCGCTGACGAGTGTGGTAGGGCTCGGCGTATGCATAGGCTTCTGGTCGCCGAATCAGCAGTTGACCAGTATGCTTGCTCAGCTGCTTATGATGGTTGTAACCTTCCTATCTCCAGTCATGGTAGAGCTCAATCAGCTGCCTAAAGCGCTGCAGGTCGTCTCGTATATTTTCCCTACAACTTATGCAGCGGACGCCATGCGCGTTGTTTTGCTTCATGGCTGGACACAAGGGGTCATGCTGGATTGCCTCATGATGCTTCTCTACACAGCTATGACACTGGTCATCGTTAATCGATTGGTCAGCTGGCGAGTTTAATATGTAAAAAAAGGCTGCCCTGCACAGGTTGTGAAAACCTTGCGGAGGCAGCCTTTTTACTTTGATTCTGCTTTATTACTGTTGGCCGGGACGAATACGGACGACTCCGATGTCTGTTGCATTGATTGCAAATGCATTTCCGCCTTGATTAATGGATGCATGTGCGTTTTGCTTGACATTAACAAAGGTTTTACCGTTGTTTTTCTTTACCGTGTTGCCCTGCTTAGAATGTTTAAAGGACATGTTATCACCTCCTTTGAGGCGTGTGTAAAATAATGCTGCTTAGTGGAGGGATGAGAAATGAGAGGGAACTAGCTGCGCTTTGATTTTTTGAAAATTTGCACAGTAGCTGCATTGCTTGCCAGCACATTGCCCTGCTGTGCACTTGCTTCGGATGATTGATAAATATTAATGATCAAATATTTGTTTTTGCCTACGCGGTACTTAATGGTTTTCACACTTGAACGAACCATCTATGAGCCTCCCTTACTAGCAAGTTTCTCTTTACTAGATAACATATGAGAGAAACAGGCGGCCTGTATCCGCTAATATTAACCGTCAAATCTATCAATTATTCATTCCTCTTATAATGAGAGGGTGTCATGCCTGTTAGTTTCTTGAACATACGGTGAAAATGCGGAAGGCTTTCAAAGCCGCATTGCTCGGCTATTTCGGCAATATTGGCATCGCTCTCCATTAATAGCTCTTTAGCGCGAATAATTCGTTTGGTCGTGACATATTCCGTAACGTTCATGCTGGTTAGTTTTTTGAAAACACGCGAAAAATGAGCGGGCGTAACCGATGCGCGTTTGGCAAGCTGCGACAATCCAAGAGGGTTGCTCGGATGCTCATCGATATAGGTTAATACAGCGGTCATCCAGCTTGGAGCGGATGAGGATACCGTTTGGCCTTCTTCAGAGGGAGCGAGGATGCGCCCGAGGAACAGCAATATTTGCTGGAGATGAAGAAGGATAGCTAGACGATTGCCTGGCAGCTTGTCCATTTCCTCCAAATGTATCCGATCGATTAAATCGACTATTTGTTGTCTCTCTTCAGCAGATGCCTTCGACAGCTTGTACGCCTTATGGCGCTTAGCTTGCTCGAAGCAGCGCAAATAGGAGAAAGGATCGCCAAGTGGCGGGCTGTGCACGAGTGAAGCATTAAAGAAAAGCGCAGTTGATGTTTTCGGGTCATTCGCATCTGGAAAGGAGCGATGGATCGTGTTTCCGGGAATGAGGAAGATGTCGCCGGGAACAGCATCATAAAACGTCTGATCGATAAAGAACGTACCTTTGCCGCTATAAATATAAACGAGTTCATACCAATCGTGTATATGATCAGGCAATTCGTTTTGCGCGCTCTTGGTGTCACGATATACGCATTCAAACGGAAACGGTGTGTGGGCATCGAACCTTTTACGATAGGGATTCATAGCTTTCTCCTCACTCTCCTGTATGAATTGATAACGCCCACTTCTCTTCGATAAGTTGTTTATTAGACAACATTTCAGTATGACTTTCCTTTAAAACAAATCCTTTTTTAGCATAGATTCGTCTTGCTGTTACGAGCTCACTGTTGGTCCAGAGGATGATGGTTTTGAAAGCTAACCCCTTACAGAAATCAATCGCCGTTTGTACCAGCTGCTGCCCATAACCAGCTCCTCTTACGTCAGGCTCAATGAGAAACAAACCGAGCTGAGCGGTATCCTCATTTACTTTATGAATACTAATCGAACCACGTTGCTTTCCTTCACTTTCCAAAATCCAAATGTTCTCATTAGGATCTGACCTCTCGATAAAACCATGTACACGATCAGCAATAAACGCTCGGAAAGAGAGATCGTAGTGGAACTCCTTATTGTAAAGATTGTAGTGGGAGTTAATGATGTAATCTACATCTTCTAATTTAAACGGACGGATCATCCGATCACCTTTTCCATTCTATTTTAAGTTTCAAAAAGCGCTAGTCCTCCTAGCATCAGTCTGATTGTAACAAATATCAAAAAAGAGTACAAATATGCATGAATTGATTATTTCAGCTATCAATATTGTTTTTTATAATGAAGAGGAAGCTACTTTGTTAGAAAAGAGGCTGATGAGATGAGAATAGATTCGCATCAACATTATTGGAAGATTGAACGAGGGGATTACGGCTGGATCACACCAGACATTCCGGTGCTTTACCGCGATTTTTTGCCTCAGCATTTGGAGCCTCATCTAAATAAACATAAGCTGGACGGTACGATTGTTGTGCAGGCGGCAGCAACGCTTGCGGAAACGGATTATTTGCTGACATTAAGCGAGTCATCCGATACGATATTAGGCGTTGTCGCATGGCTGGATCTTGCCGATCCGGATTATCGCAATCATTACGAGCGTTTTGCGCAGCATCCGAAATGTGTAGGCTTCCGTGTCATGATTCAGGAGATGCCCGATGCGAATGCGATTTTGGCACCAAGCTATTTGGAAGCGTTCACATATTTTGCAGACAAAGGAATACCGATAGATTTGTTAGTTGTGTCGCATCAGCTTACTCCTCTAGTTGAACTGCTGGATAAAGTGCCAGGCCTTCATGCGGTCATTGACCATATCGCGAAGCCTAGAATAAAAGCTGGGGAGCTTGAGCCTTGGAAAAGCCAGATTAGCCAAATTGCCGCTCATCCTAATCTATTTTGCAAGCTCTCGGGAATGGTCACAGAGGCGGATCATGATAACTGGCAACCAGCTGATTTCTTGCCCTATATCGAGCATGCGCTCGAAGCATTTGGTTACAAGCGGGTCATGTTTGGCAGCGATTGGCCGGTCAGCTTGCTTGCGGCAAGCTACGACGAGGTTGTGTCCGTGCTGGAACAGGCGCTGCCGCAGACATGGACGGAATTAGAGCGAGAGCGGTTGTTTGGACGAAACGCAAAGGAGTTTTATCGAATATGAATACTTTAAACGAGCAGCAATTAAATGAAGAACAGACACAGCAATATAGGGTAATGAAGCAAGCTAAGATTACGGTACTGCAAATTGGCGAAGGCAATTTTTTGCGCGGCTTTTTTGACTGGATGATTCAAGCTTGCAAGAATCAAGGCTTATACGAGGGAAGCATTGCGGTGACGCAGCCGCGTCCCGGAGGCAAACCAAAGATTGATGCGCTGGCAGAACAGGACGGTCTATATACGCTTGTTGTTCGCGGTTTGGAGAATGGTGCCAGCGTGGAGCGTACAGAGATAGTTTCTGTGTTTAGCAAAGTATTTGATCCGTATTCCAGCTGGGATGAATATCTCACATTAGCCGAAAGCCCAGACTTGCAGGTTGTCGTATCCAACACGACGGAAGCGGGACTTGTTTATCGACCGGAGGAGCTGATCGAGGGACAACCGATTCAGTCGTTTCCCGGCAAGCTGACACAGCTGCTGTACCGCAGGTTTAATTATTTTAAAGGCGATCCGAAGCGCGGCTTAGTATGCTTGCCTTGCGAGCTGCTGGAACGTAATGGCGATGAGCTTCGCAGCTGTATTTTGCGCTATAGCGATGATTGGGGATATTCCGAAGAATTCAAACATTGGGTTACTCAGCATAACCGTTTTCTGAACTCATTAGTCGATCGCATTGTTACGGGTTATCCAGATGCAGCACAGGCTGAAGCTTGGTTTGGTGAATGGGGCTACTCTGATTCCATGCTGAGCACAGCAGAGCCGTATCATTTATGGGCGATTGAGACAGGACCGGAGCTGGATGAGCTGCTTCCGCTGCGCAAGGCTGGACTGAACGTACATTATGTCGAGGATTTGAAGCCTTTCCAGCTAAGAAAGGTGCGAATTTTGAATGGTGCACACACGTTAATGACGCCGCTTGGCTTGCTGCATGATATAGAGCAGGTGCGGGAAGCGATGGAGGATACAGTGCTAGGTCCTCTGGTGAGAGCAACGGTAGAGACGGAAATCATCCCTTCACTTGCCATTTCTGAAGAGGAGCTGCACGCCTATGCACAGGATGTTTATGAACGTTTTCTTAATCCGTTCATTCGTCATCGGCTTGCGGATATTGCGATGAACAGCTTAAGTAAATTTAAAGTGCGTCTGCTTCCATCCCTGCTTCATTATGCCGAAGATGGTAATATGCTGCCAACGGGGCTTATACAAGGTTTTGCTGGTTTGCTTCGGTATTACAAAGTAATGCTTGGTGAGACGGGTTACGAAGGGAAAACGTTAAGCGGATTGTCGTACGTGGTGCGGGATGATGCCAGCTTGCTTGCCATCATTGCGTCTATCTGGGCGGAAGCGAAAGAGCAGAAATGGCCGCTGGAACAGACCGTATCTAGACTGCTGCACTTGGAAAACGTGTGGGGATGTGATTTGGCGTCACTATGGCCAGAACTGGCAGCTGCGATAAGCGCGAGCATAGAGGAAATGGAGCGAGTAGCGAATGAATAGCTGGATTCGATTGCATGAGGATGATCATGTCGTTATTGCGCTGCAGTCATTTGCAAAAGGGGATAAGCTGACGCTTGAATCGGGGTTAGTTCTTGAGCTGCAGGATGAGGTGCCGAAGGGTCATAAGGTGCTGACGCGAGCTGCTCGGAAAGGGGAGCATGTGCTCAAGTTTGGTTACTCGATTGGAGTTGCGAAGGAAGATATTGAGCCTGGCAGCTGGATTCATACCCATAACATGGGCACGGGCTTAAAAGGATTTCTCGATTATTCGTATGAGCAGACTACGTCGCCAGCAGAAGTGAAAGCAGTATCGCGTGATGCTGATCGTACCTTTCAAGGCTTTATTCGCGAGAATGGCGATGTCGGTATACGGAATGAAATTTGGATTATTAACACGGTCGGCTGCATTAATAAAACCTGTGAGATTGTAGCAAGAAAAGCACATGCGCTTTATGAAGGTCGTGTGGATGGGGTGTACCATTTTGCACATCCGTTCGGCTGCTCGCAGCTTGGCGATGATCTTGTGCACACACAGAAGCTGCTTGCCTCACTCGTAAACCATCCGAACGCAGCTGGCGTACTCGTTATCGGCTTAGGCTGTGAGAACAATCAGATTGATGCGTTCAAGCAGGCAATTGGCGAACATAGCGCAGAACGAGTAAAGTTTCTCAAGTCGCAAGAGGCGGAGGATGAGATCGAGAACGCGCTGGGGCTGGTAGAAGAGCTCGTAAGTTATGCAGAACGATTCAAGCGCGAGCCAGTTTCGGTATCAAAGCTGAAGCTTGGCCTGAAATGCGGCGGCTCGGATGGCTTGTCCGGCATAACGGCGAATCCGCTCGTAGGCGCGGTATCGGATCGTTTGATCGAAGCGGGCGGTACAGCTATATTGACCGAGGTGCCTGAGATGTTTGGCGCGGAGACGATATTGATGAGTCGCGCAGCAAATGAGCAGGTTTTTCACAAAATTGTTCATCTAATAAACGATTTCAAGCAATATTTTATAAAGCATGATCAAGAAATTTATGAGAATCCATCGCCCGGCAATAAGGCAGGGGGCATCAGTACGTTAGAGGAAAAATCACTCGGCTGCACTCAAAAGGGCGGACACGCTATTGTAAGGGATGTTGTGCCTTATGGGGAGCGCGTTACGAGCAGCGGTCTCAATTTATTAGAAGCGCCTGGCAATGATCTTGTATCGGTTACGGCGTTATCAGCCGGAGGAGCGCATATCGTGCTGTTCACGACTGGTCGGGGAACGCCGTTTGGCGGGCCGGTTCCAACCGTGAAGATTGCGACGAATAGTGAGCTTGCTGCCCGCAAGAAAAACTGGATCGACTTTAACGCAGGTGAGCTGCTTGAGAGCAAAAGCATGGAGACGCTGACCGATGAGCTGTGGGAGCAATTAATCAGCTTGGCTTCAGGCGAGCTGCAAACACATAATGAGCGAAACGGGTTTAAAGAAATCGCGATTTTTAAAGACGGCGTTATTTTGTAAAAGCGGTGGCGAACGGTGATCGATGGCAATAACAGATTGATCCTCAAAAATCGGAGTGGATATAAATGAAATATCGTAAACTTGGCAAGACGGGACTCGAGGTGTCAGCTCTCAGCTTTGGCGCATCCTCGCTAGGTTCTGTATTTCGAGAGACGGACGAAGCAGAAAGCATTCGTACCGTGCATACTGCGGTGGATATGGGCATTAATCTGATCGACGTTTCGCCATATTATGGCTTAACGAAAGCGGAGACGGTGCTTGGCAAGGCGATAACTGAGATTGCGAGAGAGCGGTTTATTCTGACGACGAAGGCTGGTAGGTATGGCGAGGATGAGTTCGATTTCTCGGAACAGCGTATCATCCGCAGTGTGGATGAAAGCCTAGCTAGGCTGCAGACGGATTATATCGATATATTGTTTTTGCATGATATTGAATTTGTTCCCTTCGAGCAAGTTGTAGAGGGTGCGTTTTTAGCACTCGATAAGCTGAAACAACAGGGGAAAATCCGATACTCGGGTGTATCTGGGCTTCCGCTTGCTGTATTTGAGAAATCGCTGGCGTATACCGAGCTCGATGCTGTACTTTCTTATTGCCATTATTCTTTAAATGATGCCTCTTTGCTGGAGCTATTGCCGCTTCTGGAGCAAAAGCAGGTTGGGCTTGTTAGTGCATCGCCGCTTTCGATGGGCTTGCTTGGCAATCGCGCAGTTGCGAGCTGGCATCCTGCTGGTGAACAGATACGTGCTTTATGCGCGAAAGCCGCCGAGTATTGTGCTGCTAAGGGTGAGGATATCGCCAAGCTGGCTGTACAATTCGCTACAGCGAATGAACGAATCCCAACAACACTGGTGAGTACAGCTAATCCGGCTAATATCCGTAAAAACATAGAATGGACGGACGAGCCGATTAATGAACAGCTGCTGCGAGAGGTTCTTGCTATATTGGAGCCGATTCATAACATTAGCTGGAAAAGTGGAAGAGAAGAATATAATACGAGAATCGACGTATAAGGGAGAGCTGCAGGATGAGAGCAATCGTATGTGAACAAATCGATCAGCTAAGGCTGGTTGAGCAAGAGGAGCCTGTCCTGCAGCCGGGGACAGCAGTCGTTCGTATTCGGAGAATAGGAATTTGCGGAACCGACCTGCATGCATATAAAGGAAATCAACCTTTCTTCTCTTATCCACGCGTGCTGGGTCATGAGCTGGCTGGCATCGTTGAGCAGGTGGATGATCAGCAAGACAAGATCAAAACGGGCGATCAGGTTAGCATTATCCCCTATTTGCACTGCGGTCATTGCATCGCATGCCGGCATGGCAAAACAAATTGCTGCACCGATATGAAGGTGCTCGGAGTTCATGTTGACGGCGGTATGCGCGAGCTAGTTGTCATACCGACCACACATTTGCTTGTGACGAACGACCTGACGCTTGATCAATCAGCCGTGCTGGAGCCGCTGAGCATTGGCGCGCATGCCGTTCGCCGCGCGGAGCTTCGAGCTGGCGAAACGGTGCTCGTTATTGGTTCAGGGCCAATTGGTCTTGGTGTTATGGCTTTTGCCAAGCATCGCGGTGCGCGGGTGATCGCTATGGATATTCAGGAGGAACGTTTAGCCTTTTGCAAGCAATGGGCGAAGGTGGATGAGACGGTTAATGCTAGGGAAGACGCTGCGGCGAAAATTTCAGAATTAACAAATGGTGATTTTCCAACTGTTGTATTCGATGCTACCGGCAGCGCAAGATCGATGAGCGATGCATTTAGTTTTGTCGCACACGGAGGCAAGCTTGTCTACGTTGGCCTCGTCAAAGCAGAGCTTTCCTTCAACGATCCTGAGTTTCACAAGCGGGAGATGACGTTAATGGGAAGCCGAAATGCGACCATAGAGGACTTCTCAGCAGTTCAAGAAGCTGTGCGAAGCGGCAGCATTGATGTGGCTAGTTTCATTACGCATCGTGTGCCGTTTGCTGAAATGATCAACCACTTCGATAGCTGGCTGAAGCCAGAATCAAAGGTTATTAAAGCGATTGTGGAATTATAGCCAAGATATCGCAACTATTATAGAAAGTCCGGTCAACAGGCGCTGGTGCCTTGAGCCGGGCTTTTTACGTGTTTATGTGCAGAGGTGATGCTGCTTGGTAATGAATAATTATAATCATTTTTTGCGTTGACAAAATGTGTACCCAGAATTATGATAGGTAGCCAACTGCCAAAAAATAGGTTCTTTAAAGGGGTTTAACAAACAGAAACGAGGAGGGAACAACGATGCTAAAAACAGAAAAAGCTGCCGAAGCCGATAGGCCATCGCAGCAGATGAGCGAACAGGCTCGCAAGCAGGCGGACAAAGGAAAACAGAAGGCTGAGCTGAATGAATCAAAAAGCTCCTACATTTGGGCGCTAAAGTTTTTGACGCCTTATAAGAAGCAAATTGCAGCACTTGCGGCCTGCGGTACGATGGCGGTGCTCGGGGAAACATTAACGCCAAAGATGATCCAATATGTTATCGATCATGTTGTAGTCAACAAGGATACCTCGCTTTTTATGATGATTTTGGGAGCACTTGTAGCTATCAATTTGCTCATGCTTATCGCCAAAAATTATCGTAATTTACTTCAGCGGACAATTGGTGAATTAGCATCCCGCGATATGCAAACATCGATTTTCAAGCATTTGCGCAAGCTCGGCTTTGCTCATTACGAGCGGCACCCTGCGGGCGAGACGTTGTCGATGTTCAACTCCGAGGTAGCTTCGGTTCAGAAAATATACCGCAATGTCCTTCCGAGCGTCATCGAAAACTTGCTTTTTATAGCGGTAGCTATTTGTTTGCTGCTCAGCATTAGCGGCTGGTTATGCCTCATCATGCTGCCAACATTCGGGCTTTATTATTTGTTTGGACCTTATTTTGAACGGAAAGCTTCCCTTTACGGGAGAGAATCCGGTCAATCACGAATTGCCTATAATCAATCGGTTTACGAAAGCATATCCGGCTTGCGCGAATTTCGAGCGTTTGGCTCGCAGCCCTGGTACCATGGACGGACGCTCGGGAAACATAAAGAGTGGTCGCATGTTTACTTGCTCGCTGCTACGTATAGCTTCGGGCGAGGCAGCTTTCGGCGGTTTACATTTTATTTGGGCGCCATTGCACTATTTATTACGGGCTACTACTCTCTCCAAAATAATTGGATTACGTTAGGCGGTTTTATCGCCTTCACCCTCTTATACATGACGACGATGTTCCGCCTCACGCTGCTCGTCACTCAGCTTACGGAACAGAAGCTCATCATCCACCAAACGATTCCGCTATATAGATTCATGCACAAAGAAATTGAGATTGATGATCCGGCCGATCCGATCGCTCTTGATGAGGTACGCGGCGGACTTACGTTCGAGGATGTTTACTTTCAGTATCCGGAGCAGCCTCCTGTTATTAACGGCTTCTCGCTCACCATCAAGCCAGGAGAGAAGGTCGCCTTTGTAGGGGCAAGCGGCAACGGCAAGACTACGATGTTTAAAATGATTGGGCGTTTTTACGATCCGACTGCCGGCATGATTAAGCTGGATGGTGTACCAATTCAGCAAATGACGTTAGAGCGTTTGAGAGAGTCGATCGGTTATGTATTCCAAGAAACCTATCTGTTCGGGTCTTCTGTCAAAGAGAATATTCGATTCGGCAAACCAGAAGCAAGCGATGAAGAAGTGGTTGCAGCCGCCAAAGCTGCTTATGCGCATGAATTCATTATGCAGCTGCCCGAAGGCTACGATACGCTCGTTGGCGAGCGAGGGATGAAGCTGTCAGGCGGACAGAAGCAGCGAGTATCGATTGCGCGGATGTTTGTGAAGCAGCCAGCTATTATTTTGCTCGATGAGGCGACCTCGTCTCTAGATAATGTAAGTGAATATGAAGTGCAGCGTGCGCTTGATGAAGTACTGGTTAACCGTACGACGATTGCGATTGCACACAGGCTGTCCACGGTGAAGCATTTTGACAAAATCGTTGTCATTCACGAGGGCCGCGTCGCGGAGGCAGGAAGCTATGAAGAGCTGATTGCACGCAAAGGGCTGCTTTATGAACTGGAAATCGGGCAATCCGAAGCAGCGGAAGAGAGGGTGGCACATGAAGTATCTTAAAATCTTTTGGTCGAACTCCGTTATGCTGAAAGGCACTTATCTCATTGTGCTGCTCTATCTCGCACTGGAGTCCGTATCCAATTATACGATTGTATATGTTCAAAAAATATTAATTGATGACGTGTTTACGGAAGGCAAGTATGAGCTGATGCCGATTGTCATCTCCATATTCGCGCTTGCAGGTCTCATCTACTCGCTAATGTTTACGATGACGAGCCGAAGTCTCGTTCGCAATGAATTTGCAGTCAGCCGCTCTTTGCTCTCCCGAATGCTGAAGCGGCTTGAAGGTGTTCCAGTCGAACGGTTCCAAAATGAGCGAACCGGCAAATACGTATATTCGTTCACGCAGGATCTGTTCGTTTCAGCTAGCGTGATGGGTTGGCAGATTCCGCGCGGTATACAGGAGACGTTAAACCTTTGCATATTGATGACGATCATTGGCATTTCCAGCCCTATTTTGCTGCTTATGATTGTGGGGCTTTGTACCATTTACATTCTTATTGGCTTTTACTTCACCCCCAAGCTGAAGGAGCAAGCCAAAAAAGTGGCGGAGAAACGTACGGCGCTGCTCATACAAATTGAAGAGGGAGTAGCCTCTACACGAGAAGTGGTTGCTTATCACCGATTGAAGTGGGAAATGAAGCTTTACGATAATATGTTTGCGGAATACTTTGAGCAGGTAATGGCTGAAGGAAAACTCGTGAATCGGCAAATTCGCTACAGCGATCCGATGAAATGGGGCATTGGCATTCTTGTGCTTGGCTACTGCGGTATGCAGCTTATTCATGAACAAATGTCGATCGGAACGTTCGTTATCTTGTTTCAATTTTCTACGCAAATGTCGGATTCCTTCTATAATCTATTTCAATTTATTATGGGCATGTCGTCGCAGCTTGCTAACGTGGACAGGGTTCAGCGTATTTTGGAGATGGAGCAGCAAGATAAGGGTCAAAAGAGTATAGCGGGACCGATTGAGCAGTTGTCCTTTAAAGATTCGAGCTTTCGCTATTCGCCAGAGCTGCCGGAGGTCATTCGCAGATTTTCGGCTGATCTGCCGATCGGAAGCAAAATTGCTTTTGTAGGGACGAGCGGGGGAGGCAAATCAACCATTGCTCAGCTATTGGTTCGTTTCTTTGATGCGCCGAAGGGGACTTTTAAGCTGAACGATATGGACGCCCAAATCTTCAACCGCGAGCAGTGGGCGAGTAAGGTGTCTGTTGTATTCCAAGACCCGTATATGTTCTCTGATACCATTCGTGAAAACCTGATGTTAGGCAGAGACGAGGTAACCGAAGCGGATGTGGAGGAAGCTTGCCGTATCGCTCAGATTCATGATTTTATTCTGGGGCTGCCTGATAGTTATGATACGAATATTGGAGAGAGGGGCATCAAGCTATCCGGCGGACAGCGTCAACGTATTGCAATTGCACGGGCAATTGTCAGTGATCCGGAAGTTTTGGTGCTGGACGAAGCGACCTCAGCGCTCGATCTGGAGACAGAGCGTCAGCTGCTGGCTGGCCTAGATGCAAGACGGAAGGGGCTGACGACAATCATGATCGCGCATAGGTTGTCCACTATCGAGAATGCAGACGTGATCTTCGTTATGGATCAAGGATCGTTAGCTGAGACCGGCACCCATGAAGAGCTGCTCGCCACAGGCAAGGTGTATCAACAGCTGCTCATGGCGCAGCATTAGATGCAATATATGAAGCAGCAAGTAAGTTAGGCTGTTTGTATGGAGGTAGAGCTGGAATCTAGATTTAGATTCCAGCTCTATTTTTATGAGGACACGCTTTAGGGGTGCTTATTCGAGCCGAGCAGCATGGATAAGACTAGTTTTTAGCTCTATCTGCGCTGGATTGGTGGATTTGGTGAAAATAGAGCTACAAACCGCTAATTAGCTTCCCCGAACGGAGCATATCTATGTTCACCAACCCGTCACACCTCCCAGCTGTATAGAAATGTCCATCCTTGAAAACAGGAAAGTCCATTCCGATCATCTGAAAATCGTGTAACATAGTGAATGTTGCTGATAATGGTTATCATTGAATGATGATAAGCGGAGGCAATGTATTTTTTTGATAATTAATGAGAATGATTATCTCTGATAATATTCGTGATGATTCGAGGATTGAGTATGAAGCTATGGTATCTTTTTGTCGTGCTTATTGTATTATCGATTACTTCTTTATTTATCGGAGTAAAAGACATCTCGCCGCTAGACCTTTTCAGTCTGACGGATGAGCAGCTTCAGGTTCTCACGATCAGCCGTTTTCCTAGGCTTATCAGTATTATTATTGCCGGCGTCGGCATGAGCGTTACTGGCTTAATAATGCAGCAGCTAAGCCGCAACAAATTCGTATCGCCTACGACCGGCGGAACGGATGATTCCGCTAGACTCGGTATCCTCGTTGCCTTAATGGTGTTCCCATCGGCGAGTACGCTTGAGAAAATGTTGATCGCGTTTGCTTTTGCACTCGCAGGAACCTATCTGTTCATGAAAATTCTCGATCGTCTGAAATTTAAAGATACGATTTTCATTCCACTGGTAGGATTGATGTTCGGTAACATCATCAGCTCTGTTACTACATTTTTTGCCTATAAAAATGATCTTATTCAAAACATCTCATCTTGGCTGCAAGGCAGCTTCTCGCTTGTAATGAGCGGACGTTACGAGCTGCTGTATGTGAGCCTGCCGCTGCTCGTAGTAGCTTATCTCTACGCGAACAAGTTTACCATTGCAGGTCTTGGCGAAGAGTTTTCAACCAATTTGGGAATGAATCATAAGCTTGTTGTTAACATCGGGCTTGTAATTGTAGCTCTTGTATCGGTTATCGTCATTTTGACCGTCGGTACGCTGCCTTTCCTTGGCCTTATTATTCCGAATATCGTGACGCTTTATATGGGCGACAATTTGAAGAAAAACCTGTCGCACACGGCGGTGCTTGGAGCCATATTCGTACTGGTGTGCGATGTGCTTGGCCGCCTA
Source organism: Paenibacillus sp. 01T424 (assembly GCF_056398745.1). Classification (NCBI taxonomy): domain Bacteria; kingdom Bacillati; phylum Bacillota; class Bacilli; order Caryophanales; family Paenibacillaceae; genus Paenibacillus; species Paenibacillus sp. 01T424. The sequence continues at coordinate 89,227 of NZ_JBFTPZ010000011.1, forward strand.
ATTATTTTTCCGTATGAAATTCCAATCGGACTCACGATCGGCGTTGTCGGAAGCATTATTTTTCTTTACTTGTTGATGAGGAGAAAGGCATATGAAGCTTAAACTAAGTTTGCTTGCGGTGCTTGGCGTCGCATTAATTGCCGTATTTTTGTTCATCGATCTTGGAACCCATTGGGATTATGCACTGCCAAGAAGATTGAAGAAGGTACTGGCGATTGTCGTAACCGGGGGCGCTATTGCTTACTCCACTATGATTTTTCAGACCATTACGAACAACCGTATTTTGACGCCGAGCATTATCGGGCTGGATTCCCTTTATATGCTGATTCAAACCTTCGTCGTTTTTACCTTTGGATCGATGAGTCTGCCAAGCACAAACAAGCATCTTAATTTTTTTATTACGATAGCGGCAATGATAGCATTCGCCCTGCTGCTCTATAAGTTTCTATTCAAAAGGGAAGGCAGAAATCTTTATTTCCTTCTATTAATAGGGCTAGTGATGGGCACATTGTTCGGTAGCATGTCGACGTTCATGCAGGTTCTTATTGATCCGAATGAATTTCTAATTGTGCAGGGGAAAATGTTCGCGAGCTTCAATAACGTCAACACGGATCTGCTTATCATTTCAATCATCATCGTCGCTCTTGTAGCTATGTATGGCATGCGGCTAAGTAAATATTTTGACGTGTTATCGCTGGGCAAGGAGCATGCAGTCAATCTTGGCATTCCTTATGATTATGTTGTCAAAAGAGTGCTAGTCATCGTCGCCATTCTGATCGCTGTGTCCACGGCTTTAGTTGGCCCGATTACCTTCCTTGGACTGCTCGTTGTCAACGTAGCCTATCAGTTCATGAAGACCTATCGGCATAGCTATCTCATTCCAGGGGCGATACTCATCAGCATCATTTCACTCGTTGGCGGTCAACTGCTCGTAGAGCATGTGTTCACGTTTGAAACGACGATTAGCGTCATTATTAACTTCATCGGCGGAGCGTACTTTTTATATTTGCTGCTAAGGGAGAAAAAAGCATGATAGAGGTTAAAAATGTTTCCAAATCATATGGCGGCAAGCCGGTGATCGAGGATGTATCGATTCGGATTTCGAAGGGAAAGGTCACTTCGTTTATCGGTCCGAACGGTGCAGGCAAGAGTACGCTTCTCTCTATGATTAGCCGATTGTTAGCGAAGGACAGCGGTCAAGTGTTAATTGAGGGGAAGGAAGTAAGTAGCTGGAAAAGTGCTGATCTTGCCAAAAAAATATCGATCTTAAAACAGTCGAATCATATTAATCTTCGTTTAACGGTACGAGAGCTCGTCAGCTTCGGCAGGTTCCCTTATTCACAAGGCAAGCTAACAAAGGAAGATTGGCAGCAAGTAGATGAAGCCATTGCTTATATGGATCTTGTTGATCTGCAAGCCAAGTACCTTGATGAACTGAGCGGTGGACAAAACCAGCGTGCATTTATTGCGATGGTTATCGCTCAGAACACCGAATACATATTGCTGGATGAACCGCTCAACAACTTGGATATGAAGCACTCCGTCCAAATTATGAAGGTACTGCGGCGGCTCGTTGAAGAGCTTGGCAAAACGGTCGTGCTCGTTATTCACGATATCAATTTCGCTTCTTGCTACTCCGATTATATCGTGGCGTTGAAGGATGGAAAGGTCGTCAAGGAAGGTTCAACCGAGACGATCATCGACAATGCCGTGCTTCATGACATCTATGACATGGACATACCGATTGAGCTCATAAACGGGAATCGTATCGGCGTCTATTTTAAGTAGTCATGCAAGATTTACTTACTTCCGGTTTTCAAGTTTTTCAATATAAAAAATTGATTTAGGGGTGAATGTTTTGAAAAAATTTATACCTGTATTGGCTATTTTAGTCATTCTAAGCTTGGTGCTTGCAGCATGCGGCGCGAATAACAACGGAAATAAAGGCGCTAACAGCGCTACGAACACACCAGCATCTGAAACACCTGCAACAGATGCACCTACAGAAATTACAGTTAAACATCAGCTTGGCGAAACGGTTGTCCCCGTTAATCCTAGCAAAGTTGTCGTATTTGACTATGGTACTCTTGATACACTAGACAAGCTAGGTGTAGAGGTTGCTTCACTTCCGCAAGCTAGCGTTCCTGCATACCTTGAAAAATTCAAAGATGCAAAATACGTAAACGCAGGCAGCTTGAAAGAGCCGGACTTTGAGAAAATCAATGAAACTGCACCTGACTTGATCATTATTTCAGGTCGTCAACAGGATGCTTACGAAGAGCTTACGAAGATCGCTCCTACGATTTTTATGGGTGTGGACAACAAAAACTTCATGGAATCCTTTACGACTAACGTGAAAACACTGGCTCAAATCTTCTCTAAAGAAGCTGAAGCAGATACAGAGCTGGCAGCAATTAATGATTCCATTAAAGCTTTGAATGAAAAAGCAACAGCTTCTGGAAAAAATGGTCTTATTATTTTGGCAAACGAAGGTGCAATCAGCGCATATGGTAAAGCATCGCGTTTCGGTATCATTCATGATGTGTTTGGCATACCGGCTGTAGATGAGAACATTAAAGTTTCAACGCACGGCGACCCTGTAACGTTCGAATATGTAGCAGAGAAGGATGCTGATTACTTATTCGTAGTTGACCGCAATGCAGTGACAGAGGGATCAGGGGATGCACATTCCTCCGTTGAGAATGCTTTGGTGAAAAACACTAAAGCGTACAAAGAAGGAAATATCGTATATCTTAATCCAGATTTCTGGTACCTTTCCGGCGGCGGACTTATCTCTGTAGCGGAAATGGTTAAAGAAATTGACGAAGCGATAAAATAATAGCAGCAAGCATAGATGGACTATGAAGGCTGGTGGCCTGCTTCCGCAACTGCGGCAGTAGTCATCAGCCTTTTTTTGCATACGAGCGAGTCTGTGGCTTATTAAATTTACTTTTTTGAGCCAAGCATTACAGCTATAATGTAAGGGAAGCCGAAGGGAGGAACGTTTGTGGCTAGTGTTTTGGAACTTCAGAGTATTAGGAAAAACCGCAGTGGTGATGGTAATGTTCAGCTGTTCGCAAATGTTACTGCAACGATTGCTGATCCGGCTATTATTTCTATATTAGGTGTATCTGGACAAGGCAAAAGCACGCTGCTTCGTTTGCTTGCAGGTCTGGATAACGCCGATGAGGGTGATATCCGTTTACATAATGTTTCACAGCGAGAATTAGATCCAAGGGTTTGGAGAATGAAGGTATGTTACGTAGCTCAGCAGTCCGTTATGCTGAATGGGAGCATTGAGCAAAATTTGAGAACCGTGAGTATGCTGCATCGCATGCCGTATGATGAGAAGCTCGTACGCCATATGCTGCCAAGGCTAGGGCTGGATCATCTTGATTTGGGCAAAAGCGCTGAACAACTGTCAGGAGGAGAGAAACAGCGAATATCGCTGCTCCGTTCCTTGCTTCTTCATCCTACCGTGCTTCTTCTTGATGAGATTACCGCGTCGCTTGACCGAGGCAGCAAGGAAATGGTGGAGGAAGTGCTGCGAGAGTGGCATCATCAAGAAGGGGCAACGATGCTTTGGGTTACACATGATTTGGAGCAGGCTCAGCAGATGAGCAGCTCGATATGGTTCATGGGGGAAGGAACGCTGCTGGAGAACAGCGACACGGCTGCTTTTTTTGAACATCCAACATCTGAGCTCGCACAAAATTATATAAAAGCGCCGATACAAAAGGAGCAGCCATGTCAATCGTAGCACTTAGCTTTACCTTGTTGTTTGTGATGATTACGATGCTTATCTCCGTATGGCAGAAGCTTGGGCTTGAGCGAGACATCGCGATTGGCACCATTCGTTCTGCGGTACAGCTGCTGCTTGTCGGCTATGTGCTGCAATTTATTTTTAATACGAGCAATCCACTGTTTATTACAATGATCCTTGTAATTATGATTAGTGTAGCGTCTTATCATGCTGGTAAAAGGGGAGCTGGACTGAAGGGCATCATTTGGAAAATCGCGATTGCGATCACATCGACAGAGCTGCTTATGATGGGACTGCTGCTCGGCTTTCGAATTATAGAAGCGACACCGCAATACATTATTCCGATTAGCGGCATGACGATCGGCAATGCGATGGTCGTTTCGGGTTTACTGCTCAATCAAATGAGAAGAGAGGTCGAATCCTCGAAAGGCGAGATGGAGACGCTGCTCTCACTTGGAGCGACAGCAAGGCAAGCGATTCAAGACGTAATGAAGCGATCGGTTAAATCGAGCATGATTCCGACGATAGACGGAATGAAGACAGTAGGTCTAGTTCAGCTTCCTGGTATGATGACAGGGATGATTATCGCTGGTGCGAATCCGATCGAAGCGGTTCGGTACCAAATATTAATTGTGTTTGCGTTCGCAAGCTCAGCTGCGGTTACAAGCATTATTTTAAGTTTATTAAGCTATAAGCTATGGTTTACGAAAGACCTTCGGATTCAAAATATGGAGCAAAAAGGGTGATGACCGTCGTGAACGTATATAACAGTGGGAAAAATTTAGTAAAGCAAATAGCTGGAACTGAACTTCCAGATCAAGCTTTGGCGTTATGGGCGCTTGGACAAGAGGGCTTTCTCGTCAAATGGAACAAAAAAACGATTTTATTTGATCCGTATTTGACGAACTGGGTGTATGAGATGGCAGGACCGCCGTGGTCACGAGCCTTCGAATCGCCGCTGTCGCCTTCGGATTGCCTCGATGTCGATTATGTCGTATGCTCCCACCACCATGAGGATCATATGGACAAGCAGACGCTGCAAGTTATTCAGCAATCATCAAAAACACGATTTATCGTGCCGAGAGCTCATCTTCCGCTATTGAAGGAATGGGGTTTCCGTGATGAGCAGCTGATTGGGATCTCTCATGGACAATCGATTGAGCTTGCAGACGGCATAAGGCTCGATGCATTCGCTGCCAAGCATGAACAGTTCGAACAGGATGAAGCAGGTGAACATAAGTTTCTAGGTTATGTTGCGAATTTTAATGGCATTCATCTTTATCACTCTGGCGATACCGTTGGTTTCCCAGAGCTTGTCACTTGGCTGCAAAGCAGACAAATCGATATTGCATTATTGCCGATCAATGGAAGAGATTTTGTTCGCAATGAACAGGGGATCGTTGGCAATTGCAATTATCGTGAGGCTGTTGAGATTGCGGTACAAATTCATGCTGATTTATTGATTCCAATGCATTATGGCTTATTTCTACACAATGATGAGAACCCGGCTTATTTCGTCGATTATATCCAGCGTCATTATCCAGCCCAGAAGTTCCATATGTTCGCCCCCGGTGAGCGATTTATTTATATGAAATAATTTACGCTCAGCAGGGCAAAATGAGATGGGAATAAGGACTGGAGGTTGGCGGATATGTCAAACAGAGGACTTGTGACAGCGTTGACGGCTGTTGGGACAGCCCAATTGCTTAAGCTGCCTGTACATTTTGCGAGAAGCGGCAAATGGGATGTGCGGAAAATTATTGGTTCAGGTGGAATGCCGAGTTCACATTCAAGTGGCGTTTCCGCGCTAGCTGCATACACGGCGACCAAATATGGCGTAAAGACGCCGGAATTTGCTATATCTGCGATGCTTGGCATTATTGTGATGTACGATGCGATGAATATTCGCAGGCATACAGGTGAAATTGCTGTGCAGGTAAATGATTTGGACGAGGATGTGGAGAAGCTGGCTGGCGAGCATCCAGGATTGTATCATCAGCGCAGGCGTGAACGGCTTAAGGAAAGTCTCGGTCATCAGCCTATTGAAGTTTTTGCCGGCTCACTGCTTGGAGCACTTATCGGTTTCGTTGGAGCTTTGAAGATTAACAAGAAATAAGGCAAGTAGCAATTGTAAAATGAATAGACAGGCTTAGGCGCTTTTTTGGCTTAAGCCTGCTTTTATTTGAATACATACTTTTGCAGATGACTGGCCGAACTGTTAGTTATATAATGGTAAAAGATTTCAATTCTTATGCAGCATAAGGGGGAAATAAGGTGGCAGAGCAATTATTGTGGATGCACGGAGCACCGTATGCACTGGGAAATGCAGATGAGGATTGTCCAGCTATAACGCCTTATCTTGTAGATGGCGAGAATAGACCAGCAATTATCGTATGTCCAGGCGGTGGTTATGGCGGGAGAGCGCACCATGAGGGAAAACCGATTGCACAATGGCTGAATAGTTTAGGCATTTCTGCGTTCGTTTTGCGATATCGGGTGGCGCCTTATCAATATCCTTGCGCACTGCTGGATGTTCAACGGGCGATACGTACCGTCCGTTTCAAAGCAGAAATGTATCGAATTAATCCGAATAAAGTAGGCATTCTTGGATTTTCAGCAGGCGGGCATTTAGTTTCAAACGCGGGGACAAGCTATGACCAAGGGAATGAAAATGCAGAGGATGTTGTTGAACGGCAGTCCTGCCGTCCGGATTTACTCGTCTTATGTTATCCTGTCATCACACTCAAAGATCCTTTCACCCATGAGGGCTCAAGAGAAAATTTGCTTGGCAAAGAAGCGAAGCTGGATCAAATCGAACAGCTCAGCAATGAAACGCAGGTAACCTCGGATACACCGCCAACTTTTTTATGGCATACAGCAGATGATGGCGCCGTTCCTGTCGAGAACAGCCTTTTGTTCGCATCCGCGCTGAGCAAGCACCAGGTCCCTTTTGATCTTCACGTGTATACGAAAGGACGTCATGGGCTTGGCTTAGCCGAGGATGAGGAGCATACAAAAGAATGGACGGCTGCTTGCGCATCGTGGCTAGCATTTAATGGGTACAAATAATAGCTGTAATCTACTATTCACAGACGATTATTTGTCTGACGAAGCTGCCTTTTCGAGTGGTGCAGCGATCTAAGATGGTAAGGCCTGCGTTTGCAATAAGCTCGTCCATTGGATCAGCAGTCACAATGACAGCTTTGTTTGCGATTCGGCGAGTATGCTGCAGCAAGGAGAATTGTGCCTCGGGTGTCGTATTAGAGAAATGATTGTAAGGCATATCTACAATGGCTACATCATAATGGTCAGAGATATCAGCAATATCACCGCAAATGGCATCCGTTTCATATTCGAAATGAGCCAGGTTTTCACGTGTCCCGCGAATGATAAAATGGTTGATATCTCGGCCGACGATGTTCATGCCCATAGACAGCGCCTCTACCAGTACCGTCCCAATGCCGCAGCAAGGGTCGATCGCTTTAATCCCGACTGGATTCGGGATAGCGATATTGGCTATGGCGCGCGCAATTCGCGTGCTGAGTGCAATGGAATAGCTGCGAGGTTTTTGCATGTGTGCAAGCCAGACAGCTTTGCTTTTTATATAATTGCCAAAGTACCAGCGACCACCCCAAGTTAAAATGCCAAAAACGCAATCAGGTTTGCGTACATCAGCCTCGCCTTCGATATAAACGCCAAGTTCACGTTCAATTGCGCGTTGTCCTTCAAAATCGATTTTGTTTTCCGCCGTCAGGTCATTCATTTTTAGGAAAATCACCTTAAATGTAGCCTCTCCTAATTGAATTTGCTTCACCTGCTCCAAAATATCCTCAAGCCGTTCGCCTTGATATAAAACTTCAAGACGCTCTCTCATAAAAGGACTTCGGTCGGGATGTACGTCTATTTCGCTAAACAAAAGATCAGTTTCTGATTGTTTTCCAAATAAAGAACGCATCTCCAAGCGGCATAAATCAGCCTCTTCAATGCGATAGCCATAGGTATATACGAATAGATTTTTTCTAATTTCCAAGTTATTGTCGCATCCTTTGTATAATTGAATTGAAGCCTCTAGTATACATGAAAAGGAGGGGCGGACAAAGGAATGGCGATGTGCGATTAACGCTTGGTGTAGCGAATCAGTCGGTTATGAATGGTTTTTTTCCTTCCAAAAAGCTTGAGAAACAGCAATGGCGATTGGCGCGGCAAGCGGAATTCAAAGTGATATAGCCATGCCGTAAGCTTGAATTTAAGCGTTAAATAATAAAGAAATGACTTGATGTTGCTGTAATTGTGAAGCCAGCCAAGCTCCTTCGTACTGTCTGTCATCATTTTAAGGTTTACGATTCTTGCCAAATCTTTTTTTGCAGGGGCGACAGGATTGTGTTTGAAATTGTTGATCAGCATCGAAAGGATCGTTTGGATGTGGTAGGACGCCATATCCTTTCTATAATGGGCATGCGCTAATAAACCGAATTTCTCGGATAAGCTCTTTCGCAGCTGGTACTGCAGAACAAGGCTTTCTTCAAGATAATGCTTATAGGGAGAACGTATCAGACTGTTCAGATTGTTAACCGTGTTGTGAAAATACAAAGGGTCTGGAATCGCGCAGACACGATCAGAGGTTAGCAAGGCTTCCAAATGGAAAATGGTATCTTCTCCAACCGTTAATCCCTCGTTGTACAGAATCCCGTTTTTTTCAAGCGATGCGCGAAGAAATAGACTGCGCCATGTAAAACACAGGTCATTATTCGAATGAACAGCTGTAGCGCTTAGTATTAAATCTTTGCCGTTCATAACGGTATGCAGCCGAAAGCAGGGCGATACGTTCTGTTTGGTTGGAATTGTCGCGTAACCTCCAATCAACACTTCGCAAGCATGCTCTTCTGCCATGGCGTATAGCTTTACGAAAAAAAGCGGATCGATTTCATCGTCAGCATCAAGAAAGGCGACGTATTTGCCGCTTGCCGCTTGTAAACCGGCATTTTTGGCGCTGCTCGCACCGCCGTTTGGCTTGTGAATCACTTTAACTCTATAGTCTGTTATAGCGAATTCTTCGCATATTGCGCCACTGAGATCAGTGGAACCGTCATTGACGAGCAGCACCTCAATATTTCGAAAAGGCTGATTAAGAATGCTTTTCAAACAGGGACGCAGCCAATTTTCGGCATTAAATATAGGTACAATCGCACTTATCGCGTAATTCATAGGCTACACCTCTGACGTGTTCGATCGTTTAAATTTCATAAAGCGATGTTCAAAATAATCATATCACATTCGTTATAAAGAACAATCACTTATTTTAAAACCAATTATTATCTCTAGCACAAATAAGTGGTAATATGTACAGATGAGGAGAGGGGTGACAGGACTGAAAATTAAAATGAGATGGTATATCGTCGTGTTTCTCATTGCGGGAAGCTGGCTAGGAAACCTTTGGTATTTTCAGAGCATGCAGCTGAAGGAGGCGCTGTTTCTAAAGCATGACAGCACCATAAATGGGAGCACTGGCGAAATACTTGATTTTACATTTTTTGAAAATAAACAAGCATCTAATAAAGTAAGCAGCATTCAAATAGAAGAACTGCCGGAATTCCGATTTCAAATTTATAAAAGCAACACGCATACTCATCAATCTGAGATGCGAGCCTCTGGACAATTGATGCCAGATGTTATCAATGAGGATAGGAAAATACCGTTCACAATAAGAGAGATTACGGTGTATTACGAGAAAGGGCAGTCTAGAAAAGTTCCGATTGGTGAGATTAATGTCGTGTGGAATAAACGAGAAAGCATACTGGACTTTGCTTCGGGAAGCTCGTCCTCAAATGGCTCTGGAAGCTATAAGGTTTATGTAAGCAAAGCAGCTGTTTTAGAGAAGGTTGAATATACGTTCAGCGATAAAGTGAAGCCATGGTTCAAGCTTGATCTATTAGGGAAGCCGCTTGCGTCGGTTGAATTCCCAATGAAGCTGTCGCAAGATGATTCATTAGCATTTACATATCAATGGTCTATTCCGGATAATGAGCCCGAAGCCTTCACGATGTTTAAGTCCAAAATCATTCTTCACTTCAAGCTGGAAGACGGACAGGAGATGATTGAGGATATTCCGATTAATCATAACCTTAATTTTAGTGAGCGGCAGCTGAAGCGTTTAGTCCGTTCGGGAGGTGAAATGCATTGAGCACCCCTTTCAGACGCGAACTAAGGAGACTTGGCTGGGGCCTTGTTATTGCAATGATAGATATAAGGCTTGGATACTTTGATTTGCTGCCTGACATTATAGGTTACTTGATGGTTTTGTCAGCCCTGCAGCATCTGGGCTCCACACACCCGGCTTATAAAAAAGCGAAGTACATTTCTATTGTTCTGATCATTCTTACTATTCCAGTTCTGTTTTTCCAATCAAATGTAACGATTACGGAATTTTCGTCTATACCGCTGGCCGTCCATTTTTATTCGCAACTGCTGTTTATTCTTCATATTTTGATGGCGTATTGGATTTTTAATGGACTTATTGAAATGCTGAAACAGGATGGAGCTGTTCAGCTGTTGGATACTGCGATTAGCCGCAGAAATACTTATTTGGTGTTCAACATTTTAATGGTTATAATATATCCGTTCTTGTTGAATGTAGAAGAAAGCTGGGTCATGCTTTTAATCGCTTTTGGAATATTGTTATTCATTATGGAGCTGCTATTTCTTCGATTGCCATTTCGAGTCTCAAATGTTAGAGAGAAAAGGTCGTTGAATTAGCGGAAAAGGGGGATCTCATGTCTTTTGTAAAACGGTTGCGATGGTTTTTTAAGGATAGATGGGGCAGCTATGCGCTTGCCATAGGCATTATGGCGGTCGTTAGCTTGCTCTCCACAATACCGCCTAATCTAATTGGACGAACGGTTGACAACATCCGCGATGGCCAGCTGACCTCAGCTGGTTTAACGCAGACGGTGTTGACTCTAGTTCTGCTTGCGTTATTTCTTTACGTCATGGTCTATATATGGATTACGACGCTGTTTGGCAATTCGGCGCTTATCGAGAAGGTGCTGAGAGGGAAGCTGCTCGCAAATTTAACAAGGATGACGCCTGCTTTCTTTCAGCGCAACAGCACGGGACAGCTAATGGCGCTCGCGACAAATGATGTACTCGCAATTGGCCAGACAGCGGGATACGGTGTAATGACACTCGTCAACACGCTGGTAGGGGCATCGGTAGTCATCATTATGATGATTTCATTAGTCAGCTATAAATTAATGATCGCAGCACTTATTCCGCTTCCGTTGCTGGCAGTCGTGATTAGCAAGCTGGGCAAAAAAGTAAGAACTCGCTTTCTGGACGCGCAGGCTTCCTTTGGGAAAATGAATGAACATGCGCTGGAATCGATTTCGGGCATACGCGTTATTCGCTCGTACGTGCAGGAAAACAATGATCTTGTTGCATTTGATCATGTGACCTCAGAGGTTATGAACAAAAATAAACGGGTTTCGATTCTAAATGCAATGTTTCAGCCGATTATCTCGTTAATTGTAGGTGTCAGTTATTCCATTGGAATAGGTTATGGATCATATCTCGTGTTCCAAGATGAGATTTCACTTGGTCAGCTCATTTCATTTAATATCTATTTGGGCATGCTCATTTGGCCAATGATTTCGTTTGGCGAGTTTATTAATGTGCTGCAGCGCGGCAGTGCTTCTGCTGATCGATTGGACTCGGCGTTAACGCAAAAGCCGGATCTTCAAGATTCGGATAAGCCTGTTGCCATTAAGGTGCCTACGCGCATTGAGATGAAGCAGCTCACCTTTACTTATCCTACGGCTAGCCAGCCTAGCTTGAACAATGTATCCTTTCAGCTTGAACGAGGCCAGACACTTGGAATCGTAGGGAAGACCGGGAGCGGGAAGAGTACACTGCTTAAGCAGCTGCTGCGTCAATATCCGCTTGAAGCGGATCGTTTAATGATAGCGGGAGTTCCAGTTGAGCAAATTGAGATAGACCAGATGAGACGCTGGATTGCCTATGTGCCTCAGGAGCATTTGCTTCTCTCCAAGACGATCAGAGAAAATATTGCGTTAGGCAAGCCGAACGCAACACAGGATGAAATCGCTCGAGCGGTTCAAATGGCTTCTTTTACAGAGGATATTACACAAATGCCAGAAGGACTTGAAACGGTCGTTGGGGAAAATGGTGTTATGCTCTCAGGTGGACAAAAACAGCGGCTGGYGATTGCGCGGGCATTGCTCGTTGATTCCGAAATATTGCTGCTGGATGATTCCCTTTCAGCAGTTGATGCACGGACGGAAAGTCGAATTCTTCACCATATTCGTTTGGAGCGTGAAGGAAAGACGACATTTATTACGACTCATCGCTTATCAGCGGTTAGCCACGCGGACTGGATACTTGTGCTGAATGAGGGCCGAATCATCGAAGAAGGATCTCATGAAGAGCTGATGCTGTTTGGCGGCTGGTACAAGGAACAGTGGGAACGGCAGCAAATGGAAGCTAGCTTGGAAGAATAGGAGGCTTAGAATGCCAAAACAATCAACGGCGAGAAGACTATTCGCATATGCTCTCGTCTATAAGTTTAGAATTATCGGCGCCTTGCTTATTCTGTGCTGCGCGGTAGGTGCTGAGCTCGGCGGACCTTTTATTATAAAAACGATAATCGATAAGCATTTATCAGTCGGCGGGAATGATATTATGCCAGTTCTCGGGCTGCTGGGCGTTTATATGGGGCTGCTGCTTGTTGCAAGTATTAGCAATTTCTCGCAATCCTATATTTTGCAGACGACGGCGCTTCGCATTATCAAAAATATGCGTATGGATTTAATGAGTCATATTCAGCGAATTCCGCTGCGCTACTTCGACAATACGCCGATCGGGCAAATTGTATCGAGAATTGCGAACGACACAGAGGCGATAAGGGATTTATTCATGAGCTTCATGGCGACCTTTGTTGTCAGCTTCGTACAGCTGCTCGGTATTTTTACTGCATTGTTTATTTTGGATGTGCGGCTCGCGATGTTTTGCTTGCTCTTGCCGCCGCTTTTCGCGATCATTATGGTCATTCATTTAAAATACTCAAAGAAATACATTACGATTATGCGCGCACGTCTCAGCGACATGAATGCGATGATCAACGAATCGATTGTCGTTATGCCGATTATTCAAGCTTTTCGCCGTGAGAAGGTGACGCTCGAAGAGTTTGAGGTGCTGAACGAGGATCGTTACATTAACCAGATCAAACAGTTTAGAGTTTTCTCTTTGTCTTCAAGAAACATTGTGGGCACCATTGGAAGCTTGGTAACAGCGATGGTTATTTGGTACTTTGGGCGAGCTTCACTGGAAACAGCAATTCTTTACGGCGTATTTTATGCTTTTATCGATTATTTGGGTCGTATTTTTCAGCCGATTATCGGTATTTTCGATCAATTGACGAATGCACAGCGTGCATTTGTTTCTGCGGAGAAGGTATTTGCGATATTGGACATGGAAGGCATGGAGGTCGAAGAGGTAGCTCAGGTGAAACGTCCGGATGGTGTCGTGAAATTCGATAACGTTACGTTTGCATATAAAGAGGGCGAAAACGTTCTGAAGCAAATTTCATTCGAAGCGCGCAGAGGAGAGACGGTTGCATTAGTCGGTCATACCGGTTCGGGCAAAAGCTCGATCATGAATCTGCTGCTTGGCTTTTATGAGCCGGACAAAGGGAACATTACGATTGATGGACGTAATATAGCGACGTATTCGAAGCAGGAGCTGCGCAAGCATATGGGCATTGTGCTGCAAGATCCGTACTTGTTCGCAGGCGACATTAAATTCAACGTCAGCCTGTACAACAAGGACATCACAATAGATCGCGTGAAAAGCGTGCTGAAGGATGTTGGGGCAGCAACTTTTGTAGAGCAGCTGCCTGGCGGCTATGATGAACCTGTAGTTGAGCGCGGCAGCACGTTGTCTTCGGGACAGCGGCAGCTTATCTCCTTCGCTAGAGCTTTAGCCTTCGATCCTTCTATTCTTATATTGGATGAGGCGACAGCCAGCATCGACAGTGAGACGGAGGGGCTGATTCAGCAAGCCTTGAAGGTGGTCAGTGAAGGCAGGACAACACTAATTATCGCGCATCGCTTGTCCACCATTCGAGAAGCGAATCAGATTCTCGTCTTGCATCGCGGTGAAATCGTTGAGCGCGGCAATCATGATACTCTAATGGCGCTGCGAGGCAGATATTATAAAATGTATCAGCTGCAGAAAGGCGAGAAAGTATCGACTGAGCCGGCCACTGTAGCGATGGAAACACAAGGACGGTAGAAGTTTACTTTTAATGCTTTGAATAGGAATGAGAATAGCGGCAGCCAAGGAATGGAATTATTCCGAGGCTGCCGCTGCTATATATAATTTAAATCGTGTGCTGATTTAGTTGAAATAGGCTTCATTTATGCGATCTCTTGTATCACTTCTTAGACTGCGGCTGAAGTAGAAACTCTTCTACTTGTTTGCGATGATGCTCATCATGCTGGATAAAATCAAAAATTAAATATCCGATCGAATAGGGAGCTTTCGTTTGTGGACAATGTGTATTTCCGTGTACAATAATAGGATGAAAAAATTGCTGCTCAGTCATTTCGGTTAATTTTTGCACAAGTTTTTGTCTTGTCTCAATCGCTTGATTCAAAATTTCAGAAGGCAATATGCCGGATAATGCGTAAGCCGAGGAGGCAGCATTATATTCATCGTGGTTCGGGAATTCAACTTTGCTGTGTTTTTCAGCTTCGGGCAGTACGCTTGTAATGAAATATTGATCCCATTTGTCTAAATGGGCAATGATTTCTGCGGAGGACCATTTGCCCTCCTTGATCGGATTAAGCCATGCTGGTTCAGGTGTGATATGGGATAAGGATGAATACCACGGCGCTAAGCTGCCAAACTGCTGAATAAGTTCATTTTGTTTAATCATATAATCCTCCTACAATCAGATATAACTGAATTGTAGTACATAAACCACGACAACTGCCTGTCATCGTTTCGTTCTTTTTTTTAGCTGTAAAGCCGCCATATTTTTTTCGCTCTATCTCGGATAATATCCCTCACATATTTCGGCTCCATTATTTCCACGGCGTCCCCGTAGCTCAAAATCATGCCATATACCCATTCATCCTCAGGATAGACGATTTCAACAACCATTGTACCGTCATTCTCACAGCGAATGATTCCTTCTTGAAAAGAATCTTCGACTCTCACTTTAACGCTAGGTTGAAAACGCATCACCAAATGCACCGTCTTCGTATTCATTTTCCATTCGGCTTCAATGGCTGCAGCGTCATAAACGGCGATTTCTCGGTCAAAGATTTCGGATATGGCAGCTAGTTTTCGCATTCTCGATAGTCGATAAAGCTTTGTTATATTTTTGTCTCTGCAATAGCCGTACAAATACCAATGGAACCCTTTATGAACGACGGAAGCCGGCTCCACGACAGCTTTAGCTGAGCAGCCTTGGGAGTTGGTGTAATCAAAGGTTACGACCATTTTCTTCTGAATGGCCTGTCGAAGGAGAGTTGTTTTTTTCTTCTCCTCCTCATTGCAGCCCCATGAGGATAAATCAATAATCCATTGTTCCAGTGCTTTATCCGTATAATGAATATCGCTTTTTTTCAATAGGGCTCGCATCTTCTCCAGCGTGCGGGCAACATCAAGATCATCCGAATGGCTTTGCAGCCCTTTTAGTCCTGTCATTACGGAAACGAGCTCATCTTTAGTGAGAACCTGATGGCTTAAGCGGTAGCCCTCCATAATTTCAAAACCTCCGAGCAGCCCCGGGAATGAAAGGATGGGGATGCCTGCCATATTAATGGCTTCCATATCCCTCTGAATCGTTCGGTTTGAGACTTCAAACTTTTGGGACAAAACCGAAGCGCTTGTTCTGCCGTGATTCAATAAATAAATGATAACAGCGAGCAATCGTTCTATTTTCAAAGTAATCACCTGTGGATGTGGATTTATTGTAGAGAGTAGTGCTTGTCGGGTTTGGGGCGGCTGGCTTTGACGAAAATAGAAGCAACGAGCAGAGACTGAATTCTAACGAACCCAGAAGCATCGAGCATAAACTGAATGCTAATGAACCCAGAAACAACGAGCAGCTACTGAATGCTGTTGAACTTAGAAGCAACGAGCATAGTCTTAGTTCTAATGAACCCAGAAGTAACGAGCAGATACTGAATGCTAATGAACTAAGAAGTAACGAGCAGATACTGAATTCTGCCTAGCCTAGAAGCAACGAGCAGTGACTGAATTCTAACGAACCTACATGCTGCTATTTGCAATAATCAGGTCCTAAATAAATTCTAACGAACTCAGATAACGTTATATGTGTAAAATAGAGCTCATTTACATCAATTGAGGTCTAATAAGGCCCTCTAGGTTCGTTAGAACTAGAAAGGTTACATTTTAAAGCAAATAAGGTGTCTGGTGTTCGTTAGATTTCTGTTGCAGTGATCTATAGCTCATCCTTGCATTTCCCGCTTGTTTGATAAGTCCTGTTTTTTGCTTCTCAGTCCTATGAATACCGTATCTTTCGACATATTAATGGGAGTTTCGTAGAAAATTTAGAAGGTCAACACATCTCTAGGCACGATTATGGATTTGAAAATATTGTAACATTAAGCTTGAATATACGGAAAGAACCACTTCGGCATTTATTAAATAGACAAAACGACCCATTAAAGTTACATGTTAAGTTATGTATATGGTACTTCAAACACAATTTTAGTCTATTTAAAACAAATCCTTCTACCAATTGACAGGAAAAATGTTCCGTTGTATACTCTCCATAAAGTCTTGTGTTAGTTTACATCACATTTAAGAGTAGATGGTTCATAAACTTTGGGCCCGAAGTTAAATTCCCCTTCCTTCATCAATGCAAATAGTCTGTTCACGGATGTTATGCATGTTTTTGGAGTAAGGGGATTTTTTATTGCCATCTATGAACAAATGTGCATGTTTACGAGAACTTAATTTCATTTTGATGTTGTGATTACACTTTGTAGCTAATCTAATTGTTGGGTAAACTATTTTATTCATTACTGGTTGTGGAGAGGGGAAAATGTAGGATGCACAAATTGGTCATACGAATACAAAGAAAAGCTTGCATGCTGTTAGCGGCTCTTCTTTTGGTTGGAGGCACGCTCGGCAGCTTAGGTGCGCCGGTTCAGGCGTCGCCTGCAGGAGATAATATCGTTATTTCACAAGTGTATGGCGGTGGGGGAAACAGCGGAGCAACACTGAGAAATGATTTTATCGAATTGTATAATCCTACGAATAAAGACGTTGTTTTGACAGGTTGGAGCGTTCGATACGCAAGTAAAGAAGGTGCCTTCACAGTTGGAAATACAACAAATTTAACAGGGACTATTAAATCAAAAGGCTACTTTCTCATTCAACAAGCGAGTAACGCTGCCGTGGGAGCAAGCCTTCCAACACCTGATGTTGTAGGGACATTGGCAATGAGCGTCTCTGATGGGAAGGTAGAACTGTTAAACAAAACATCAGATAAGATTGACTTTATTGGTTACGGAGCAGCGAACGAATCTGAAAAGCAGCCAACAGCAGCTTTATCCAGCTCAAAAGCTGCCATTCGTAAAGCAGATACAGGAGCAGCAAGTGACAGCCGCGGGAAGGATACAGATAATAACTCCGCGGACTTTGACATTCTGACACCCGACCCGCGCAACTCCACGTACGGCGTTGTCGCTGTTGATGTTGAAGCAGTAACGCCAGACGTAAACGAAGGAGCTGTACTTCCGGGTACAATCATTAAGCTCTCGACGCCAACAGTTGGCGCTAGTGTTTACTATAGTGTATACGGTGCAGGAGAAACGCAAGTTGCTCCAGAGGACTTTACGTTGTATCAGCCGAATGTAACAGAAATCAAAATTAATGCGCCTACAACGGTTCATACTTATGCCAAAAAAGAAGGTTTTCCAAATAGTGCTTTGCGTGAATATTCTTATACGATTTCTACACTAGTGACTATCGCACAAGCACGTGCGGCTGCACTTGGTACAAGCGTAACGCTTAGTGGTGTTGTAACACACCGAGCGGATTCAGGCGCTTTTGTAAATCTTTTTGTACAGGATCAAAACGGAGGCATTATTGTTAGAGTTCCAAGCAGCGTCTCGGCACAGCCGGGGGACGTCATTGAGGCTTTCGGCAAGCTGACTGAATTTTCGGGGTTGCTTCAATTGGAGGCATCTGCTGAAAATGCAAAAGTAACGGGTTCTGCTCCTGTTCCAGATCAGATCGTTGTTGATTCTTCGAGCTTTGGCAAAACGACTGAAAATCGCAACAAATTCGAAGCACGTTTGGTTCAAGTCAAAAATATTAAAGTTGAAAGTGTTGCCAGCGGCGTTGTTACAGCTACGGATGCTGTGAATGGCGGCAAAGTTATTATTTATTCTTCCGATGCTTCGTTCGTGGCAGGTAAGACCTTCGAGCAGGTTACTGGCGTTATGACGTTCCATTCCAGTGTAGGATTGGAATTATTGCCGCGTAATACACTCGACATTGTTGAGAAACGGTTGGCTGTTCAAGCGAGCATTCCGTCAGGCGGCATTAACGCAGGAGGAGCTGTATCGCTAAGCTCACTAGTTCCGGGCGGTGTGATTCGTTACACGACAGACGGAACTGTTCCGACAGCTACTACAGGAACGCTTTATACGAAAGCTATTGTCGTAAATGCGGATATGGTCATTAAAGCGGTTGTGACAGCTGGTGGAGTGACAAGCGATGTATCGACATTTTCGTATAAAGTATTAGAAAATACCAATGGTATTGCCATTCATACAATTCAAGGTGAGACGCATAAATCGATCTATACCAATGTAAAGGTTTCGAATGTTACTGGTATTATTACTTCGGTCAGCGCGAATTCCTTCTACATGCAGGCACCTGATGAGGATCAGGATGAGAATCCGAATACGTCCGAGGCTATTCAGGTGTACAAGCCTGCACATGGTCTAGCTGTTAAGGATGAGGTATCAGTCACAGGTACTGTAGAGGAATTTGGAAACAGTCCATCTTTGACTGTAACGCAAATTAATGCAGCAACAATTACTAAAGTATCGAGCGATAACCAGCTTCCTAAAGCTACATTGGTAGGAACAGGCGGTCGAATCATTCCTAACCTGATCGATACCGACAGCTTTAGCAAGTTCAACCCAGAGAACGATGCAATTGATTTCTTCGAGAGTTTGGAGAGCATGCTCGTTGAAGTGAAAAATCCAACGATTACTGGACCTTACGCGAATGCGGTAACTCCAATTACGTTTGATAATGGTGCTAACAATCCAGTGAAAACCGCTGTAGGCGGAATTGTATTGCAAGGAAATGGTTTGTCTGCTATTGATAGCAGCTTGAACCCGCAGAAGCTGTATGTAGGCGGATCAAAGCCAGCTGGTGCAGAAATTAAAACTGGCGATGCTTTTAACGGCAATATCGTTGGCGTAATTCAATACGCTGGTGATCTGTATAAACTGTTGCCTACACAAGCTTTGCCAACTATCGTACGCAGTACAAACGTCCAGAAGGTAACGAGTATTGTACCGAACCCGGACAAGCTGACGATTGCTACATTTAATGTGGAAAACTTCAGCGCAGATCAAACAGCTAAAGCTGCAAAAATTGCTTCAATTATTGTAACGAATATGAAGCAGCCAGACATTATCGGTTTAATGGAAGTACAAGACAACGATGGCGAAAAGGATACGGAAAATACGGATGCTGCCCAAAGCTTCAAAACGCTGATTGATGCGATTAAAGCAAAAGGCGGACCTACGTATTCTTATACAGACATCGCTCCTGAGAGAAATAAAGATGGCGGCGCTCCTGGCGGTAATATCCGTGTAGGCTTCTTATATCAAGCCGACCGTGTAACACTTGCTCAAGGAACGAAAGGCGATTACAAATCAACAATTAAAGTAAACGGAATTGGCGGCTTAACGCAAAATCCTGGCCGTATTGGCTCTGATGACGCTTCAACATTTGCTTCATCTCGTAAACCGCTTGTAGCAGAATTTATGTTCCAAGGAAAACGAGTTGTTGCGATTGCGAACCATCTGAATTCAAAAGGTGGAGACGGCAAGCCTTGGGGTGATGTTCAGCCGGTTGTTCGCAGCAGCGAAGTGCAGCGCGCGAAGCAAGCGGAAGCTGTTAACAGCTTCGTGAAGGATTTGACAACGAAAGACCCTGAAGCAAGTGTAGTCGTGCTAGGCGACTTTAACGATTTCCAATTCTCTGGCACATTGAACAAAATTAAAGGCAATGAATTGACAAACCTTGTAGATACGCTGCCGGTTTCAGAACGTTACTCGTATATCTATGACGGTAACTCTCAAACGCTTGATCACATTCTCGTTGATAAAGCAAATGGGACAAAAGCAGAAATCGACGTAGTACATGTCAATGCTGATTTCTCTACAGAACAGGGCAGAGTGAGCGATCATGATCCGCTTCTTGCGCAGCTGGATCTGTCAGCTAAGAAAAAATCAGAATTTGCAATGACGGTATTGCATACAAATGATACGCATGCGAATTTGGATTTAGATACGACGAGCGTACCGAACAACATCCTACGCCGTGTAACGGCGATTAAGGAAGCAAAAGCAAGCTCGAAGAATCCGATTCTGGTCGATGCTGGAGATGTGTTCTCAGGCTCGCTGTATTTCAACAAATACTTGGGACAAGCGGACCTTGCATTTATGAATTTAGTTCAATATGATGTTATGACCTTCGGTAATCATGAATTTGACAAAAATTCGAATGTACTTGCTGATTTTATTAAAAATGCATCGTTTCCTTTCGTTTCGTCTAATGTGAATTTTTCGAAAGATGTTGTTTTGAACGAATTGTTCAAAAACGAAATAGGCAATGGAACCGTTGGTGCAACCATATATCCGGCACTTATTAAAGATATAAATGGTGCGAAAGTCGGAATCATTGGTCTTACCACAGAAGATACGGCTAATATCGCTTCACCGGGCGATGTAACTTTCGAAAATGCAGTAGAGAAAGCCAAAGAGACAGTTGCTATGCTTCAAGGAAAAGGCATTAACAAAATCATTGTTTTATCTCACATTGGTTATGAGGCAGATGTGGAGCTTGCTAAAGCGGTGCAAGGTATCGATATCATTGTCGGAGGACACAGTCATACGAAATTAGATGCAGCAGTTGTCGACAATTCGGATCCGAGCGCACCAAAGCTTATCGTTCAAACAGGTGAAAAAGGCCAGTTCCTTGGCAAGCTTGAAGTGAGCTTTAACGATGAAGGTATTCTAACCAAATGGCATGATCAACTGATATCCATCGATGCGATGACGGGTAAGGAGTTTAACATTGCTGAGGATGCCGACGCTAAACAAATTTTAGAATCGAAATACAAGCCTGGCGTTCTTGAGATGTCAAAAACGGTAGTAGGGAATACGGATGTTATTTTGAATGGCCTTCGTGCTGATGTGCGCTCAAAAGAAACAAACCTTGGAAATTTAATCGCTGACGGTATGCTGGCAGCAGCGAAAGCGGCAGGAACAAATGCGGTCATTGCGCTGCAAAATGGCGGTGGCATACGTGAAACGATTAGCGAAGGGCCGATCACTCAGGGGGAAGTATTAACTGTTCTTCCATTCAATAACGATTTGGTTACGATCACATTAACGGGACAAGAAATCAAGGATGCAATGGAAAACGGTGTGTCTACGATTACAACGACTAAGGACGGTCGCTTCCCGCATATCGCTGGAATGCGTTTTGACTATGACTCGACTAAACCAGTGAACGAGCGTGTAGTGCGCATTCAAGTGAAAAACGGAGATAGCTACGTTCCGATTGATTTGAAAGCAAAATATGAAGTTGCAACAAATGCTTTTACGGCCAAAGGCGGAGATTTCTATGCTTCACTTGAGAAGGCCTATAAAGAAGGACGCGTAAACTTATTGTATTTGCCGGACTATGAAGTATTTACGAGCTACATTCAGAAGCTTGGAACTATTACGGCGGCAACTTCAGCTGTTGAAGGGCGGATTGTTGATCTAAAAGGCGAGCCTCTTCCAGGTGAGAACGATCCATTCAAGCTAACGATTATGCATGTGAACGACACGCATGCTCACCTTGATTCGATTGCAAAACGTTTTACRGCGATTAAAGAAATTCGTGCAGAAGTAAAAGACTCTATTTTGCTTGATGCAGGTGATGTGTTCTCAGGAACGCTGTTCTTCAACAAATATCTTGGTCAAGCGGACTTGGAGTTTATGAATAAGATCGGTTATGACGCGATGGTATTCGGAAACCACGAATTCGATAAAGGTCCATCCGTACTTGCTGATTTTATCAAAAAAGCGGAGTTCCCGTTTGTAAGCTCAAATATCGACTTCAGCAAGGAACCTGCAATGAACGGACTTGTGTCTGAGCAGGCAATCGGTAAACCAGCTGCGAAAGGTAAAATTTATGACGCGATCATATTGGATGAAGGCGGGCAAAAGATCGGCGTATTCGGCTTAACAACGGAGGACACAAAATTCCTTGCTTCGCCAGGAGATAATATTGTGTTCGAGGATTATATTAAGAAAGCTGAAGAAACGGTCAAAATGCTCCAAAAAGAAGGCATCAATAAGATTGTGGCATTGACGCATCTAGGAAATGAATTTGATAAGGTATTGGCTGAGAAGGTTACAGGCATTGACGTTATCGTCGGTGGACATAGCCACACGAAGGTTGACGCACCGCTTGTATATCATGCTGCGGGAGAACCAACTCTCGTTGTACAGGCAGAAGAGTATGGCAATTATTTGGGCCGTTTGGACCTCGAGTTCAATAACAAAGGGGTATTGACCGCATGGAATGGCAAGCTGCTTACAGTTAGCGGTTATGCAGCAGACCCGGAAGCTGTTGAAATGCTGAAGCCATACAGTGCGGGTGTTGAGAGTATTCAGAAACAAGTGATCGGCAAAACAAATGTGTTCCTAGATGGTGAACGTGCTTCTGCACGAGCAAAGGAAACCAATCTCGGAAACCTAATGACAGACGGAATGGTCTCCAAAGTAAAAAGCTTTGTAAACAGCAATGAGGCATTAAAGGAATTAGATGTAAAAGGTTATGTAGGTATTCAGAATGGCGGCGGCATTCGCGCTTCGATTAAGAAGACAGCTGAAGGTAAAGTAGATGGAGACATCATGATGGGTGAGTTGCTAACGGTGATGCCTTTCGGAAACAACCTTACAGCGCTTCGTATGACGGGCCAAGAAATTATTGCTGCGCTTGAGAACGGTGTGAGTGGAATCGAAACAGGACAAGGCCGCTTCCCGCAAGTATCAGGAATGCGCTTCTACTACGATTCTAGTAAGAAACCAGAAATTTTGGATGCAGACGGAATTCTTAAGCAGGCTGGCGAACGCATTACGAAGGTTGAAATCAAAAACGCAGACGGCAGCTACAGTGCAATTGATTTGAATGCTTATTATTTTGTAGCAACAAACTCATTTATGGCTAATGGCGGCGATTTCTATCGTTCGATGAAGCAAGCCAAAGATGCTGGACGCCAGCACGAAATGAATATTGTTGACTACGAGGTATTCTTGGAGTATATCAATCAATTAGGTACGATTAATGCAACGACAGAAGGACGTATTGTTGATGTGAATGTTGTAGTTCCAACACCTACTCCAACACCAACAACACCGCCGGTGACAACACCGACGCCGACACCAACGCCAACACCGACGACACCGCCGGTGACGACACCAACACCGACGCCAACCATCACATTTAGTGATGTACGCGGCCACTGGGCTGCAGATGCTATATCGAAGGCAGTGGAAATTGGGTTTGTTAATGGGTATGGAGACGGTACGTTCCACCCTGGAGACACAGCAACAAGAGCACAATTTATTACAATGGTTGGCAGAGCGCTGAAGCTTGAATCGTCGACAAGCAAGCTGGACTTTGCAGATGCGGGTCAAGTTCCTGCATGGGCACGCTCCTTCTTTGCACAGCTTATCGAGGATAAGGTCATTGCGGGCTACGAGGATAATACGCTTCGACCATCAAGTGAATTAACAAGAACGGAAATGACCGTAATTCTTGTTCGCGCACTAGGCATTAAAGTTGATCCGAAGGCGAAGCCGACGTTTGCTGATTTGAGTGACATTCCTGTATGGGCTCGTCCTTATATCGCTGCGGCACAAGCCGAAGGACTAGTAGCAGGCATGGGCGGCAATAAATTTGCACCTAAGAAAAATGCAACAAGAGCAGATGTGGTTACACTGATTTTGTCCGCACTAGAGTATGAAGGAAGAAACGGAATTTAATTAAGCAAAAGCGTCCCATTCCACTTGTTATGAGTGGGGGGGACGTTTTTTTTAGTAAGATTTGTTGTTTTCATACAAAGAAGGCGACACTTCATTTGAAACCTATGTTAAATTAGAGGGAGTAGATACCGTTTGCATTTCTAGACATAAATAGAAAGAGTGAAACTTGGATGGCTGATGATCGACTGGATGATAAGCTTAGCAAAATGATTGATGTAGCAAGGCTGTATTATGAACTGGATTATAATCAGGAAGAAATCGCTCAGAAGCTGGGGGTATCGCGCCCTACGATATCAAGATTTTTACAGCAGGCGAAGGATGAGGGGTATGTTCAAATAAAAATCGTACACCCGAACGAAAACAATTTTGTTCTGGCGAATCGATTGGAAGCGAAGTTTGGGCTGAAAAAAGCGGTTATCGTTTCTGTGCCTCAGTATGAGGACAGCATCGTAAAAAAGTATATTGGCGAAGCGGCAGCGAACTATTTATACGATACGGTAAAAGATGGCGATATCATTGCGACAACGTGGGGAACGACGCTCTTTCAAATGGCTTCTCAGCTTAAGGATAAGCCGGTTCGCGACGTAAAGGTCGTGCAGCTCAACGGCGGGGTTAGCCATTCGGAAACCAATACATACGCTTATGAAATTGTTCATTTATTCGGCAAGGCTTTCCATACGATACCTTACTTTATTCCGCTGCCGGCGCTTGTTGACCATGAGGTTGTGAAGCGGACGATTGAATCGGATCGCCATATCCGCAATATTTTGGAGCTAGGGAAGCTTTCTAATATTGCCGTTGTAACCGTAGGAGCACCTACGGATGATTCTGTATTAATTAGAGCCAATTATTTCACAGATTCAGATCTGGAAATTATTCGCGAGAAAGCAGCTGGCGATATATGCTCACGCTATATCGATATTACAGGCAATATTTGTTCAACACTCATGAACCAGCGCACGATTGGAATCAGTCTCGATGAACTGAAACGCAAGGACCAGTCGATACTTGTGGCAGGCGGAGCGAAGAAGGTAGATGGCATTTATGGCGCGCTGCGCGGCGGCTACACGAATGTACTCATTACCGATCAGTTTACAGCGAGGTATTTATTAGAACGGGATGTGTAGACATCCCATAGAACAAACGAGGGGATCTTAGCTGCAAAGCGGCAAATAAGATCCCCTCGTTTTTCTTCCTATATCTCTTATTGAAGTGCAAATCGCTCAGCGGAGTCAACCGTATGCTTCAGAAGCGTGGCGATCGTAACAGGACCTACGCCTGCAGGCACAGGGGTGATCGCACTTGCTTTTGCTAGGCATGCCTCGTAGTCAACGTCCCCAATATTCCCTTTGTTGTACCCTGCATCAAGTACTACAGCGCCATCGCGAATCCATTCGCCTTGAATAAAGCTTGGTTTGCCGACTGCAGCAACGACGATATCGGCAAGACGCAATAGCTCCGCTAAATTTTCTGTTTTGGAATGACAGGTTGTTACGGTTGCATTGCGGTTCAGCAGCATCTGAGAAACGGGTTTGCCTAGAATCGGGCTTCGTCCAACGACGACGGCATGTTTGCCTTCGACCTTGATTTCATAGTAATCAAGAATAGCCATAATAGCAGCAGGGGTACATGACGGATACTKGGCATAACCAAATGCATTTTGAGCAAAACCTAACGCGGTTACACCATCAACATCCTTATGGATACTAATCGCTTCAAAGGCAGCACGCTCATCAATTTGATGCGGTACAGGGTGCTGCAAGAGGATGCCGTGAATAAGCGGGTCTTCATTAAGCTGCAAAATAACGTCAATTAAATCATCCGTTGAAATGTTTTTGTTCAAATGAATACGTTTGGAATCAATGCCAAGCCGCTTGCATGCATTGCCCTTCATTCGAACGTAGGTTTCAGACGCAGGGTCATCGCCCACCAGTATCGTCGCTAAGCATGGAATGATTCCCCGCTTGCTAAGAATCTCAACTCTTTCTTTCAGCTGCTCTTTAATCGCATCGGCCACAATGGCTCCATCCAAAATCAGTTTCTCGGTCATCTTCTACCTCAGCCCCTTATAAATAAATGTTAAAAAAACATAAAAAGGCAAGGGGTATGTCCCCTTACCTTTGCCCAGGCGTACGGCTAATGATCTGTGCGCTTCCTCATGGTTGCCCATGTTCCGCCAGTTACGCACAGCTTTTAAATGGTATTTTGATTTTAACAGGTGGAAAGTTCAAAAGCGAGTCATTAACATTATTTTATGATTATTTAGGTGTAGAAACGAGAGGATGGATGCTATAATTACTTTATCAAGAGGGAGCGGGTCGCGCTGCCCTCTTTATTGCAGTTTGCGCAAAATGATGGGAGATTGAGGTGGTAAGTTGTTAAAGCTCACTAGATTTTTGAGGAAATATTGGCTGAGCGCTGTGCTGGCACCGCTGTTTATGCTGCTAGAGGTGGTCATGGATTTGCTGCAGCCGCGATTCATGGCGAGCATTGTGAATGAGGGCATTATAGCAGGTGATCTCACAGCAATCGCGAGCACCGCGCCCAAAATGCTGATCGCCGCATTGATCGGACTAATCGCAGGTGTCGGCTGCACGGTGTTCTCGACGATAGCATCGCAAAACTTTGGGGCTGATCTGAGGCAGGAGCTGTTTCAAAAAATACAGTCGCTGTCGCTTCGATCGCTTGACCGTTTTGGTTCAGGCTCCATCGTGACGAGACTGACGGGTGATGTCACACAAATTCAGAACTTAGTATTGCTGCTGCTCCGCGTATTTGCACGCAGTTCATTCATTATTATCGGCAGTCTGATCATGGCTTTTGTCATCAGCCCGCGCCTGTCTATTATTTTGCTCGCAATGATACCCTTATTAGCTCTCTTCCTCATCATTACAACTCGGATTACCGTCCCTTTGTTTTCAATGATGCAGCATCGGCTTGATCAAGTGAATACCGTTATGCAAGAAAATTTGTCCGGTATCCGCGTTGTGAAAGCATTTGTTCGGTCCGATTACGAGGAAGAACGTTTTAATGAAACAAACTCAAATCTACTGCATGCCAGTCTAAAAGCAGCTAAGATCGTTGCGCTTAATACGCCGCTTGTGTCGATCATTCTTAATTTTAGTATTGTAGCTGCATTATGGTATGGGGGAATGCTCTCTGAGCACGGGGCGCTGTCAGTGGGAAGTCTCGCCGCCTTTTTAACTTATATTACACAGCTTCTCTTTTCTACTCTAGGACTAGGAAATCAATTGATTGCAATCTCTCGGGCCAAGGCTTCTGCTGATCGCATCAATGAGATACTGGAGGTTCCGGCAGATAAATGGACAGCTGAACGAAAAGCTAACGAGCAGTCCAAAAAAATTCAAGCTGGCAGAATAACTTTTGACCATGTGAGCTTCGGCTATGAAGGCTCGGAGAAAAACATACTTCACGACATAGATCTGAATATAGAGCCGGGCGAGACGATTGGGATCGTAGGGATAAACGGCTCAGGAAAATCAACGCTGGTCAGCCTCATTCCAAGGTTTTATGAAGCGACAGAGGGAATGATCCGCATTGATTCCTATCCGATTAACGAGATCGCTTCTGCAGAGCTGCATGGCCAAATCGGAATGGTGCTCCAGCAGGCGCATCTGTTCAGTGGAACCATTCGTGACAATATCAGCTATGGCAAGCCGGATGCGAGTCAGGATGAAATAGAGGCAGCAGCCAAGGCAGCTGAGGCTCATGCATTCATTATGAAGCTGGAGAATGGCTATGATACGCTGCTTGGCCAGCGCGGGGTCAATCTGTCCGGCGGCCAAAAGCAGCGGTTGTCCATTGCTAGGACGTTGCTGCTGAAACCCAAAATTGTGATCCTTGATGATTGTACAAGCGCGGTTGATTTGAGAACGGATTTACTCATACGCAAATCGTTGCAAGAGATTATGAAGAGCAGCACTTGTCTTATCATTGGTCAGCGAATTGCATCCGTACAGCAGGCAAATCGGATTATCGTGCTTGAGAATGGTCGAATTACAGCCATTGGCACGCATCAGGAGCTTCTTGAACAAAGCAAGCTATACCAGAAAATGGCCTTTTCCCAGCAAGGAGCTTGATAGATGAATCATACGCTAACGACATTAAGAAGAATCGGCACTTATTTACTTCATGGGCGGGCTAGACTGCTAGCGGTTATTGCACTCACGATAGCTGCAGCAGGACTTACGCTTGCAGGTCCTTATTTTCTTGGCAAGGCTTTGGATGATTATATTATTGCGAAACAATATAACGGTTTGCTCCAAATCTGCCTGCTTATGCTCGGCATCTATGCGGCTGGCAGCTTAGTTAGTTGGCTTCAGGCCATTTACTTAGCTGAAGTATCGCAGCGAACTGTGTGGAGCCTTCGCAAGGAACTATTCAATCATTTGCAAAAGCTGCCTATTCCATTTTTCGCGAGTAAAAATCACGGTGAGCTCATGAGCCGCACAACCAATGATATTGATAATGTAACGAATACGCTGAACCAAAGCCTGATACAAATTATATCAAGCGTCATTATGCTTGTGGGTTCGTTCGCGATGATGCTTTTCTTAAATGTGTGGCTCACACTCGTTACACTCGTCATCATCCCGCTCATCGTTTTCGTTACGAAGCGAATAGCAAAGATTACACAGCGGCAGTTCAAAGGGCAGCAGCAGGTACTTGGCGGACTGAACGGTTTTATAGAGGAAACGGTATCCGGCCAGAAGGTTGTGGCTCTGTTTCATCAAGAGGAGCGAATGGCCGAGCAATTCAGCGCCGCTAATGCCAAGCTGAAGAAGGTAGGAACTAAAGCTCAAATTTATTCGGGTACGATGGGCCCGTTCATGAACATGTTTGGTCATATCAGCTATTTAATCATTGCAGGAGTCGGCGGCTGGCTGGCAATTCATGACCATGCAACAGTGGGCGTCATCATAAGCTTCCTCGGTTACTCGAAGCAATTCTCAGGCCCTTTGAATGAGGTCGCCAATCAATACAATATGATTCAGTCGGGGGTAGCAGGCGCGGAGCGGGTGTTTGAGATGATGGATATTCCATCAGAATATGAAGAACCCGAGTCCGTGAAAGAGCTGGAATCGATTGGCGGCAAGGTAGAGTTTCGCGATGTGCGGTTTGAATATAACGACGGAACCGCAGCGCTTAATAACATCTCCTTTATTGCTAAGCCGGGAGAAACCGTTGCGCTAGTGGGTCCAACTGGAGCGGGCAAGACTACGATCATTAATCTGATTGGGCGATTCTATGAGATCAAGGACGGTCAAATACTGATTGATGACGAAGACATCTGCACGATAGACAAAAACAGCTTGCGCAAACAGCTAGGAATCGTGCTGCAGGATGCCCATTTGTTCTCGGGTACCATTCGTGAGAATATCCGCTATGGCAAGCTGGATGCTACCGATGAAGAGGTGGAGGAGGCGGCTGCCCAAGCGAATGCGAATAGTTTCATCACGAAGCTTCCGCTAGGCTATGAGACCGAATTGACAGCGGAAGGCGGGAACATAAGCCACGGGCAGCGCCAGCTTATCACGATTGCTCGGGCCATTCTTGGAGATCCTGCGCTGCTTATACTCGATGAAGCAACGAGCAGTGTAGATACGCTGGCTGAGCTCCAAATTCAAGAAGCGATGAAGAAGCTGCTTAGCGGCAGAACGAGCTTCGTTATTGCGCACCGACTCAGTACCATTCGAAATGCGGATACCATTCTATTTATTAAAGATGGTGAAATTGCGGAGCGCGGTACACATGATGAGCTGCTTGCGAAAAAAGGGTTGTATGATCAACTGCATGGCAGTCAATTTTTACAACAAGTATAGACGTACTGTCTCATAAAGGTCATATGAATGTGGTACAATGAGACGAGCGATACAATTAGGAGATGACTAACGATGACAGAACAACTGAACGAGCAAGAACTTTTGCAGTATATAGCAAACGAAACAAACGCGGATGAGAAGCTGATTAAGCTTGTATTAAAGCATGAGCAAGCGTTCATCGGCAGCGCGAAGGAAGATAAAAATGGCGAGGTAGATATTGACGGCGACGAGCTCGTAGATTATGTACTGAGCCGTCCTGATGTAAAGTCCAATGAGCTGGTCGTGGAATCAATCTTGGACGCTGAAATGGATTATTTGATGGACAAAGGCCTTGCAGGTTACGTAGACTAATTTGTGAGCATAAATGTAAGACTATGAAGGACTGCTTCCAAGCGCATGTTGGCTGAAGCAGTTCTTCTTTTGTTGGAAAGTTTACAATATTTTTGTAAACACTAGCTGAAAATAGATGTTTTGCACGGTTATTGCGACGGAATAAGGACAGGATAGTACAGCATATGTTCTAAACGAGGTACATGCGTTTTTGAAAAAAATGCTTTTTTATGCTAAAGTTATAGGATGAAATCGGGAAAACGGAGGATGGGCAGTTGGCAAAAACGCATAAGGGGTTATCATCTTTAGAAATTTTTAAGCGGTTTATTTTTATCTCGATTGGTTCGATTTTAATGGGCGTCGCACTCGAATTGTTTCTCGTTCCGAATAATGTAATCGATGGTGGCATTGCCGGTATATCGATTATGTTGGCGCACCTCACATCGCTTCCACTCGGCGTGTTCTTGTTCGCAGTGAACGTACCGTTCCTAATTCTTGGATACAAACAAATTGGGAAAACGTTTGCGATCTCAACCCTTTATGGCATTATCGTCATGTCGATCACGACATCATTGCTCCATCACGTTGAAGCATTTACAGAAGAAAAGCTGCTTGCTGTTTTGTTCGGTGGTCTTATTCTCGGTGCAGGAGTTGGTCTTGCGATACGTTTCGGCGGCTCGCTGGATGGCGTAGAAATTGTATCGATCCTGATTTCGAAGAAAATGCGTATGCCAGTCGGACAAATTATCATGATATTTAACGTTATTATTTTTGTAATTGCGGGATTTGTGTTTGAATGGGATTCAGCCATGTACTCGATGTTTACATATTATATAGCGATTAAATTAATTGATATCGTTGTGGAAGGTCTCGATGAGTCGAAATCGGTAACGATTATTTCTTCTGAATATGATGAGGTATCGCAAGCGATTATTGACCGTTTAGGTCGTACAACGACATTGATCCAAGCGCGCGGCGGCTATTCAAAGGATGAAACGCAAATGATCTATTGCGTCGTATCCCGACTTGAGCTTGCGAAGCTCAAAGCTATCGTGCAATCCATCGATGAGAATGCCTTTATTGCTATCGAGCATGTATCCGACGTCATGGGCGGCGGATTCAGCAAAGGCAGCATCCACTAAGGTATAACAATAAAATCCGGCTGCGACGTCAGAAGTCGCGCAGCCGGATTTTTTTATATTATAAGCTTGTCGAAATAGATGGATCATTCACAGGCCTAGCGAGACCCTTGTCTTTTACATATAGCAGGAACAAGAGCGCAATAACCATGCCTCCTGATGAGAAATAGAACAGCACGGAATAACCAAGCAGATCAATCAATCCGCCCATGAGCGGCGGTGAAGCGATAGCAGCAAGTGAAGAGATTAAGTAATAGATGCCTGTCCGTGTACCGATGCTTTGCTCTTTGCCGAGCGAAACGATAAACGGATAGGAATTGATATTGATCATCGCCCAGCAGATGCCTCCGACAATAAGCAAGGTACGAAGCGGGAGCAGCGCGTCTGCGAAAGAGATCGCTGCAAAAATTACGATGAGGCCAATAACCCCTAACGTGATAATAAGCTTTTTGCCGAAGCGGTTGCCAAGCAGTCCGCTTGGAATGGCGGCAGCTACAAAAGCGAGTGAGAAGAAGGCGAGCGAGAATGATGATTGGCCTTCGGTCAGCTGTAAGTGCTTTGTGCCGTACAGAGTAAAGAAGGCTTCAACCCCTTGATAGGAAAGAAACCAGAAGAAAATTGCACCAAGTAAAAAGATCGTAGGACGGTTCCATTGTTCTTTGAACGATATTTTTGTTGTCTTCTCAGCAGGCGAGTAAGAGAGCGCATCACGTTTTTCTTTTATATTATTCAAGAGAATGACTAAACAAATGAGCGTTAAAATGGATGCAACTAGAAAAGGGAGTGAGTGATGTTTCTCATATAGAAACGAGCCTCCTGCGAAAGCGATAATGGAGCCGATCCCGCCCATGAAGTTAATAATGCCATTTGCTTTTGTACGCTTGCTGTCATGAGTGATATCGGGCATAAGCGCGACAGTCGGGGAGCGGTACAGGCTCATCGACAGATTCATAAGCACCATAAACAATACGAGCGTGAGCAAGCTTGTGTGCCAAGGGATGAGCGCACCGAACAAGGCTGCAAGTGGCATGCCGATGAGCAAATAGGGCATTCTTCGGCCAAGGCGCGTGTTTGTGCGATCACTGCGGCTTCCAATCCATGGCTGCAAAAAAAGAGCAAAGTAATTATCGATCGTCATCATGAATCCAATCAGCGCCGTACTCGTCAAAAACTTATCGAGAAAAAAGGGGACGAATGCGTTGTAAAGCGCCCATGTAATGCTGATGCTAAAAAAACCGAACCCGAGCAGCCATGTTTTTTTCATACCGCTTATGCCCCTCTCCTTAATAGCACCTCAGCCAATCGATCAGGATAATCCGTAATGATTCCGTCTACACCTGCGTTAAGGAGTCGCTCCATCTCTTCCGCATCGTTAACCGTAAACGGATGGTAGGCAATGCCATGTGCAGCGGCGGTAGCTGTCCATTCTGGCGTTACAGCGTATTTGAAAGGATGCAGTGCATCAGCCTGAAGCGTCGCCGCATATTCCCAAGGACGATAAAGCCCTTCCATATACAGAACGCCGGTACGAATTTCAGGTGCCAGCTGCTTGCAGAGCAAGAGCGAATAATGATTGAAGCTGGATAGAATGATGCGATCAGTCATTCCGAAGGCTCGGACCATGTCAATTACCTTTTGCTCCAAACCTGGATACTGGATGATACCGTTTTTAAGCTCGATATTTAAAATGATATCCGTATGACGGAGAAGCTCAAGAAGCTGCTCTAAAAGTGGGACTCGTTCGGCTTGGAAGGCGGGGTCAAACCAGCTGCCAGCATCGAGTGACATAAGCTCCTCGTATGCTGTATCCTTTACAAGCCTGTTCAAGCCGGTTGTCCGCATTAGTGATTCATCATGAATGATAACGATTTGGTCGTCCTTCGTTAGTTGAACATCAATTTCGATGCCAGTAGCACCTAGCTCAATGGCTTTCTTGAATGCAGCGAGCGTATTTTCGGGACAATAACCGCTTGCTCCGCGATGGGCGAAATTAATAATAGTTTTAATAACGATTCATCCTTTCTGCACAATAGAGTCTATTACTAACTATATAGAAGTAATATTATGGCTGTGTCAAACACGAATAAAAAGTGGGCTCCGGAATGATTCCAATAAGAGTTAAGCGAAGCGGTAATACAGGAGGAGGTAGGTAGCTAGTACGAAAATAAAATTAAGCGGAACAAACACCATTTGCGTGAAGGTCGTGCGATAAACGGAGAGCGGTTTCTTATAGATGCAAGCGCCTTCGATAATAAACAAAAGCAGTACGATGTGAATCATAAAATGACCAATCAGCTCTTTCATGCCAAAAAGCATCGTTGCTGAAATGAAAATAAAGGTTAGCACCACAGACAACATTCGGTTCAAAATACCGATTACGAGTAAATAACCGACGACGAACTCAATAAAACCAGCCATGATGATAAATAGCGAGATATCAAAACCAAACGTGGGTACGTGATGTTTAATAATAATATCTTCTGCCATTGTCGGGTAAATCCATTTTTCTACGGCGACCCAGCAAAGCGATAAGCCTGTTCCCAAATAGAGAAGGGGGAATCCCCATTCGGATAGTTTAGTTCGCTCGAGCAGCAGGGCGCCGATAATGGCCAAATAAAAACCATAATCAAGCATATGAAATATTCCTGCTTCAATGCCTGATTCAATGAATAGAACGAGCATCACAAGCGCACCAATTTTTGTTGCATAATGCCGCGGAATAAGCAGTAATATGATTGCAGTCCACATTAGGATCGTTTGCCAGCCGTCTGTAAGCTTAAATTCCAGTGCGAAGCGTGTTCCGGAAGCTGCTTGAATGAGAAGAGCAGCAGCTGTGCCGTACTTTAGGATGGGTAAGGAATATCGCCGGAGCTTAACGAGCTGACGATCCACTTTTGTAGACAAATTTGAGCTCGATAACTCAGGAAGGAACTTGGTTAGCACAGCGAGCAGAACGGTAATAATCATTGCCAGCTTCATAAAAAAAGGAGAAAGAATGGCGGCAAGCGGTTGTTTCTCCGCGATGATGTCTGTAAACCATTTGACATGTGCATAATAATCCATTAACTGATATTCCTCCGATTCGATGTGGTTTAGGATGAACACGAGGATGATCGTAGCATAATAGAGAAAAGAATAAAAGTGTAATATAAGGAATAAATTTACATTATTAAAAAGAGTATTTACATACCCCTTAGGGGTATGATATGATGAATTTATCAAGTAATACCCCATGGAGGTATGCGAAATGGACAATGAAGCAATAATCGATGGGAGTCATGAGCATTCCCATCCACCGGATGACTGCTGCGACCCAAACGGTCCGCGTAAGAGTCATCACTCCTCACAAATGAAGGACAATTTAACAAAGCGCTTGAACCGAATTGAAGGACAAATTAGGGGCATTAAGGCGATGATAGAGAAGGATACGTATTGTGATGACGTGCTTAATCAGATTGCCGCAGCACAATCCGCTTTGAACAGTGTCGGCAAGCTGCTGCTTGAAGGACATATGCGAAGCTGCGTAATTGAACGTATTCAAGCAGGCGAAAGTGAAGTTATCGATGAATTGCTCATTACCGTTAACAAACTAATGAAATAATAGACGGAGAGGGGATTTTAATGATGGCAAACGCAGTATTGAAGGTAGAGGGCATGACATGCGGTCATTGTGTCAGTTCGGTTGAGAAGGCCGTTGCAAATGTAGGAGCGGTAGGCAAGGTAGATTTGGCAAACAAGAAAGTAACAGTCGATTTCGACGAATCGAAGGTTACGATAGAGGCAGTAAAAGCAGCGATCGAGGATCAAGGATACGACATCGTATAAAATAAAGCAGGTAGGGGCTGAATACAGCCCCTCTTTTTTTTGGTTCTGATTTCGTTTATTATGAAAGCAATAAATATACGTTTATATTAACGAAGTGCTTTTAAATCTTTAATTTGCTCTGTGTGCCGCTGCTCATGCAAATATAGCAGTTCGATCCATTGATCTAAAGGTAAGTTACCAAACCTCGGGTGATTCACTGCTATTTCCTCCACAATAGATTTATCCTCAATCTTACCAAGAACATCCATTAATTTAATTCTTGATTCGCTTAATAATTGAATGATCTGTGATACTTGAAATGGTCCTGAATCAGGTTCTGAAATTTGGGGAGCTTGATACTTCACCGACTTATCCAACACAATTTCAATAGGCTGACGTTCGGTTTTGGTTAAAATCTTTTGCTTAAGCCCGAACATAATGGCCTTTCTAAACAAGTTTTCCGTTTTCAATAAATGATGGCAAACCTGAGCTATACTCCACATTGAAGTTTCAAATGTACGATTGAATTCATCGTCATCTAGGCATGATATTTCATTTAACAATTTCTCTCTAGTTGTAAATAAATACTCATTAAAATCATCCATCTGATCCTCTCCTTAAGCGGATGGTAATATCTACTATAATCATATAACAAGGTACTATGACTTGGTACTATTTATTACAATATTCTAAGCACTGGGATAACGCATACTATCGTCCGTTAGCAGGATTGAGGCTGAGGTCGATGGGCAATAATGGATGAGATTAGATTTTAAAGCATGAGGTGAATGGTTATGAATAAATCGGCTTTGCATGCAAAAAAGTATCGGAAGCGGACAGTAACTGCGGGAATCATAATTCTTAGCTTGCTTGCGGCGGGCTGCGGAAGCCCGGCAGTCAGTGATCATTCCCAGCATGCTGTGAGCAATGTTGCTGTCACTGATGAACATCGTGGTCATACGGCTAATGCACAAGGCGATGAGATGGAACATGATACTTCGGAAAATCATAGCGGCCACAACCGCTTAGAACAAATGTCAGCGGCCGATATTAAGCTGGAATGGCGTTATTCGCCGGTGCGTCCTGGTCCTGGGAAGGAAACAAATATCGAGTTGTTTCTTTATGATCATGCGGGAAAGGCGATTGAAAAATATGAAGTCAATCATGAGAAGCTCATGCACCTCATTCTCGTAAGCGAGGATTTGAAGGACTTCATGCATATTCATCCTGAGTATAAAGGGAAAGGTAAGTTCGAGGTAGCTGCATCCTTCAACAAGAGTGGAAACTATAAGCTGTACGCAGATTTTATTCCGACAGGTTCTCCGCAGATGACGGTTGCGTCCCATCTACAGGTGTCAGGAGCAAAACAAGCTCAGGAGCCGCTGAAGAAGGATAAAAACCTAACAAAAATCGTTGATGGTATTGCTGTCTCCTTGAAGATTTCCTCATTCAAAGCCGATCAAGAGACAGATTTGATATTCACGTTAAGCGATGAAAAAACGAAAGAACCGATTAGTGATTTACAGCCTTACTTAGGGGCTATCGGACATGTTGTTATTTTGAGCGAGGATAGGAGCCGTTACCTGCATGTCCATCCGAAGGATGACAACAGAAGTGGGCCGACCGCTGAATTCTCCACTCGTTTCCCTGAACGGGTTTATATAAAATGTGGGGGCAATTTCAGCGTGGAGGAAAAACATTTATTGTTCCATTTATCATTGAGGCAGAGTGAAAAAATGATCAACATTAAATATTTATATAAATGCTAATCACTCAGAAATGGGTGATTTTTTTTGTGCTTAAACATGAAAAACGAGGCAATCCAGCGGGTGTTAAGCAGATTGTAACTAAAAATGCAAATCAGCATTGAAAAAGTTGAACGAAAATTTTGCTTGAATTGAATTTTAGTACTTGAAAACGTAAAAATACGTGTTAAACTAAATCATGTAACATAATCATTAATCGATTAACATAATGGTTATTTCTCTTGGGGGTGAAGCTTGAGCTGAACAAGTTTACATATGTTTTAATGCATGAATATAGGTTCGCGCTATACGGTTAATAAATTAACTAGAATATAAGCAAACTGGGCTGTTAAGTCAAGAACTGCTTATGTTTGATTCAAAACAGAAGCTGAGCAGTGAGAGCAAGCTGGAATTGTTTAAGCTTTACAATGCTGATAACTAGAGGGAGTCATAGCAGCAAGAGAAACAAAAAATAGAAATCGTTTTTGATGCCTGCAAAAAAATGCTTCTGATTAACAAATGTGTTAAACACTGTTTACTCATCTAAGAACCATAATCAAGCAAGGCATTAATGACTATATCGTTTAAGGGTTAAAATGTAAACGCTTTATTCAAAATTACGGAGGAGGCTTTTTTAAATGAAAAAGTTAACAAGCACTTTCATTTTTATGTTGGCTCTTATTATGCTCGTAACGGCATGCTCCAGTGGTGCAGGTAAAAACTCGGTTAATAATGGAAAAGAGAATAAGCCTGCGAATACGGAAGGCAATAAGGAAGCGTCTACAAATGAGCCGGCCGCTAATAATTCTGAGCCTGATGGCGGGGCTGCCAAGTCCTCCATTGATCCGTCGATTGCAGGTGAAGTAACGTTCTGGACGTTCCTTGACAACAAAGAGAAGGATGCTGCGCTTCAAAAGGCGTTTAATGAAGTTTATCCGAATATCAAGCTGAAAACGATTTTTGTACCGTTCGGAGATTTGCACGATAAGCTGCAAACGACTTTGGCAGCTGGCAAAGGAGCGCCGGATGTTGCGCTTGTTGAGCAAGGCCAGTTTACACGCTATAGCACAGGAAATGTACTGGAGGATTTGCTTCAACCGCAATATGATGCTGGCAAATATCAAAGCCTAGTATCGGAGTATAACTGGAACCGCTGGTCGTCCATTGACGGCAGCAAATTGTTAGGTATGCCGTGGGATGTTACACCTGCTGTAACTTACTACCGTGCAGACATCTTTGAAGAGCTGGGCTTGCCATCTGATCCAGCCGAGCTTGGCGAATACATTCAAGATCCAGACAACTTCTTCACACTAGCTCAAACGTTGAAAGCAAACGGAAAGTATTCCATGGAATGGCGTGATTCACCCGTTCACTGGTTAGGCGATTCACTTGGATACTACGACAGCGAAATGAACTGGGTTCGCAACACGGATGAGTTCGTAAAATTCCTCGATATTTCAAAACAAGTTAACCAATTGAAAATTGCTCCGCATGACGGCATCTACAGTGATAAAGGCAAGCAGCGCRTGAAAAAAGGCGAGTCCCCGATGTACGTAGCGGGAACTTACGGCGCACGTGATCTAGAAATCAACTTCCCGGATCAAAAAGGCAAATGGAAAGCTACAACAATGCCTTTTGGACTTAACGTTGGTATGGGCGGATCGACATTCGTCATTCCTTCACAAAGCAGCAATAAAGATGCAGCATGGGCATTCGTAGAATTTATTACAACGTCCGAAGCAGCTTGGAAACTATGGATTGAACAATCGGTTCAACCGGATTACAAGCATATTACAAGCCAAGAATGGTACCTGTCACATACAAATCCTTACCTCGGCGACCAAGAGGATTACAAGTTCTACAATGAGCTTGCCAGCCTCATTCCAATTAGACGTTTTACTCGTCTTGACGGTTTAGCATGGCCTTTATGGGTTGAAGGTGTATTAGCCGCACTTGATAAAAACGTTGATTCAAAAACAGCCATTCAGCAAACGCAAGAAAACATTGAGAACAAGCTGAAGGCCGAAAAGGAAAAACTGATTAAAGAGCTCGCCCAATAATATTGTTTCTTTTACCAGAAAACCGAATCATCCTTCATTGAAGGATGATTCGGCATGATAACACAACGAAACGTTTTAACATTTATCGCGAAACGATAGCTGCGCCGCCTTAAAATGACGCAAGCCGTTTACGCTAGTATGGCAAGGGGGTGCTCCTTGGTGATTCATTGGCTAAGCAAGTATAAAGTAACATTGGTTGTCATTGCCGCATTAGTCTGCTTCTTTTTATGGTGGAATAATTCAAGGGGCTACAACGATGATGCGATGGCTGGAATTGCGCTGGATGCTGGAATCGATCAATCGTCAATTTTGGAAGGTGAAGACGCGAGCAGCAAGCTGGAGCCGTCTTTTAATAAATATGTAGACACCTGGAGTGAACAAGGAGCGTCAGATACGACGGATTTCAGCATCACGCTGTCTTCTACAAATTATGAGGGAATCAGCGAGTCAGGAGCACAAATCGTCTCGGGCTTAGGTGACCAGTCAGGTCAAGCCTTGGCTCTTATAGATGAGGACAGCTGGGCGGATTATTCCTTTGAAGTGCCGCAGGATGGCTATTATCAAATGGGAATGAGCTATTACGCGATGGAGGGCAAGCGCTCATCCGTCGTTCGCAGCTTGCAAATTGACGGAAAATATCCGTTTTTCCAAGCGAAGAAGCTGGAATTCCAAAGGATGTGGAAGGAAGCCGGAAAAACATGGTTTGACAATCAGAATAATGAATTCAATCCACGCAGGGAAGAGACATTCGGTTGGCAATACCGGGAATTCCGTGATGCAGAAGGCAAAACGTACGAGCCGTTTCGTTTCTATCTGACAAAGGGCAAGCATACGCTGCGCCTTCAGGCGGTTAGGGAGCCTGCGGCAATTGGGAAAATTGACATTTACTCGCCGGTAAAGATACCAACTTACGCCGAGGTTGCCAGCACATATGAACAGAAGGGCTACAAGAAAACAGCGGGACAGCTTATTAAGGCGCAGGCCGAGCTGTCGACCTTAAAATCCGATCCGACGCTGAAGCGTATCGAGGATCGCGAGCCGTTAACAGAGCCATTCAAAAAAGATTCTATTGTACTTAACACGTTCGGCGGCGCTAGCTGGCGAACGGGCGGACAGTGGGCGGAATGGGGAATTGAGGTGCCTGAAAGCGGTCTGTACGAAATCGGAGCACGTTATGGGCAATGGTTTCTTAACGGAATGCCAACACAGCGGACGGTAACGATTGATGGCAAGCTGCCATTTAAAGAAATGAATGAAATTTCTTTTCCTTATAAGGCGGAGTTCCAAGTTGCTAAGTTCGGCGGCGACAGCGAGAGCAATGAGCCCTATCTCTATTATCTAGAAAAGGGCAAGCATACGATTCGAATGGAAGTTCAGGTTGGTGCGCTTGGGCGAATGCTCGAGACGGTTACAGATACGACACGCAAAATGTCACTGCTCGGCCGTGAGGTTATTCAAGTTACGGGTACGAACCCCGATCCGAATGGCGACTGGCGCTTGGAGCAAAATATCGCAAACCTCGTACCGCGCCTGCAGCTTATGGCCAAGAGCTTCGATGATACGATCAAAGGACTTTATGAGCTGGGCGTTGACAAGGGCAGCTCTGAAGTAAGTCCTCTTTACGAAGCGCGCGACGTGCTGCTCAGCATGTCTAACGATACAACCTCCATTCCAGGACGCATGCTGCAATTCAATGATTTGCAGGCATCGCTTGGGACATGGGTGAATGGGCTGAGCAAGCAGAGTTTGCTGCTTGATTATCTCATCATTAAATCGCCAGATACGGCATGGCCGAAGCCTGATGCAGGCTGGCTGGCTAGAACGGGTACGATGATTTACGACTTTACGAGCTCGTTCACGAAAAACTACGGCGGTATCGGCAACGTGTATGAAGACGAGAAGGTGCTGGACGTTTGGGTAGCGAGAGGGCGCGACTGGGTCGACATTATTAAGCAAATGATTGATGAGGATTTCACCACAGAAACAGGCATCAAAGTAAATGTCAACGTGATTCCGGCTCAGCAGATGCAGGTGCTCTTGCTGGCAAGCACGGCGGGTTTAGCGCCAGATGTTGCGCTTGGTGTAGAGGGTGAAATTCCAATTGATTATGCTGTGCGCAATGGATTGGTCAACTTGGAGGAATACGACGATTACGATGAAGTAGCCGCTCGATTCAGGCCAGGTGCACTTATTCCTTACAAATATAATAACGGCAGCTACGCGTTGCCAGAAAATCAAAACTTCAACATGCTGTTCTATCGCAAAGATATTATGCAGCAGCTGGGCATCTCCGAGTCTGAAATTCCAGACACTTGGCAGGAAGTTATGGATCTTATTCCGATCCTGCAGCAAAACGGAATGGACTTTTTCTACCCGCATGCTCCGAATAATCCAGCGCTTGCGATTAATGAATTTGCGCCGTTCCTGTTCCAGCAAAACAGCGAGTTTTACCGTGAAGACGGTAAATACTCGAACCTTGATTCGCCAGAGGCGATGAAGGCATTTAAGCTTTGGGCAGGATTGTTTACGAACTTCAAAATTTCGAAGCAAGCCGATTTCTATAACCGTTTCCGTTCCGGCGAAATGCCAATCGGGGTAGCGGACTATTCTACTTACGTGCTGCTATCTACTGCAGCGCCGGAGCTTACAGGCTGGTGGGGGATGAAGCCGATGCCGGGCATCGAGCAGGAGGACGGGCAAATCAACCGTTCAACCGGCGGCCTCGCGCAAACGGGCATGATTTTCAAAGATACCGATATGAAAGAACAATCATGGGAATTTCTGAAATGGTGGACGAGTGCAGATACGCAGGAACGATTCGGCTCCGAGCTTGAAGCGCTGCTTGGCGTAGAAGCAAGATGGAATAC
The DNA here is from genome assembly GCF_056398745.1 of Paenibacillus sp. 01T424. Taxonomy (NCBI): domain Bacteria; kingdom Bacillati; phylum Bacillota; class Bacilli; order Caryophanales; family Paenibacillaceae; genus Paenibacillus; species Paenibacillus sp. 01T424. Next base: position 131,123 of record NZ_JBFTPZ010000011.1, read on the forward strand.
CGCTAATATCGAGGCGCTGAAGCGGATGCCGTGGCAGTCCTCTGATATTAACGCGATTCTCGAGCAGTGGGAATGGTTCAAGGAGCGCGAGGTTGTCATTGGCGGTTACTACACGACCAGGCATATCGCGAATATTTGGAACCAAATCGTATTGAATGGCAAAATACCGCGTGAAGCGGTGGAGGAAGGCGTTAAGGAAATCGATAAGGAATTGCGCAAGAAGCGCGAGGAATTTGGTTTAAATGATGCGCCTGCATCTTCCAGTCAAGCAACTTCCAAAGGAGGCGACAGCCCGTGAAAATGAACACTGATTCAGCGGCAACCGTGGTCACTCCGGCAGCGGAGCGCCTCCGCAAACCGAGCAAATTGTCCTTGCTGTGGCATGAAATGAAGAGAAACAGGGTTTCCTACCTGTTTCTCGCTCCATTTCTTATCCTGTTCACCTTGTTTACGATCGTACCGGTCGTCACTTCGGTTGTACTCAGCTTTACCTATTACAACATTCTGGAGGCGCCAAAGTTTATTGGTCTCTCCAATTACAAGCTGTTGTTTGTCGATGACGATATTTTCCTTAAGGCGATTGGCATTACGTTGAAATTTGCGTTCATTACAGGGCCGGTCGGCTATGTAATGGCGTTCTTGCTGGCTTGGCTCATCAGTCAAATTCCGCAAAAATACCGCTTCTTCTATACGCTTTGTTATTATACGCCGTCCATTACGAGCGCTACGGCGATGTCGGTCGTATGGCTCTACCTGTTTGCGGGCGACCGCAAAGGCTTGCTTAACTATTTTGCATCAAAGCTGGGCATTATCGACGAGCCTTATTTATTTTTGCAAAATATTAATTCGATCGTACCCGTTATCATCATCGTCTCGCTATGGATGTCGATGGGGGTAGGGTTCTTGGCTTTCCTAGCCGGACTTCAGAACGTACCGAAGGATCTTTATGAGGCTGGGGAAATCGACGGAATTAAGTACAGATGGCAGCAGCTTATTTATATAACGGTTCCATCCGTAAAGCCGCAACTGCTGTTCGGCGCAGTGCTTCAGGTTGTTAGCTCATTGACCGTGTTTGATGTCAGCGTGCAGCTCGTCGGATTGCCGAGTCCGCTTTATGCAGGCCATACGATTTTGACACATTTATTCGATTATGCCTTTATCAAGTTTGAGATGGGTTACGCTGCGGCGATCGCTGTTGTGCTGTTCGTCATGATGATCGGACTAAACCGTCTCATATTCAAATGGCTAGGAAAGGACTGAACCGATATGACTGGCGCAGTGAAAGGCAGGAAGGATTGGGGAGGATTTTTCCTTTATCTATTTCTAACGTTGTTCGGTCTCTTGATGCTTGCCCCTCTGGTTTATATGGTATCTACAGCCTTTAAACCAACAAGCGAGCTGTTCCTGTTTCCGCCGCGATTTTTCGTGAACAATCCGACATTAGTTAATTTTCGCGATCTATTGCTCATAACGGGAACGACAAGCGTTCCGTTCTCCAGGTTTATTTTTAACAGCTTGCTGATCAGCTCCTGTATTGTTGGCTTTGGCATTCTCGTATCGGCTATGGCAGCGTATCCGCTGGCGAAGCACAATATGCCGTTTCGCAGCGCTATATTCAACATGGTCGTGCTTGCTATTATGTTCTCGCCGATGGTCGTGCAAATTCCGCAATATTTGCTCATTAGCAAAATCGGTTTGATCAATACGTATTGGGCGATGATTTTGCCGTATTTGGCGGCTCCGATAGGGATGTTTCTCATGACGCAGTTTTTGCGCCAAATCCCGGATGCCTTGCTGGAGGCAGCACGCATGGATGGCGCATCCGAGTGGAAGGTGTTTTGGGTTGTCGTCATGCCGATGCTGAAGCCAGCCATCGCGACCTTTGCATTATTCAGCTTTATATCAGCCTGGAATGATCCATACCCAGCAATGGTCTATACGACCGATCAGGATATGAAGTCGCTGCCGCTGGCAATCCAGACGTTAAGCGGTGGATACGGCGTCGTTGCGCGTGTCGGCACGCTTGCCGCGGCAAGTTTATTGATGATTGTGCCGACGATAATCGTCTTTATCGTAACGCAGCGCTTAGTGCTGCAAACGATGGCGCATTCAGGTCTGAAAGAGTAGGAGGACAACCGGGATGAAGCAGGTTACGATATTCCGATTCGTTGTCAGTATAGCTATCGCTTTACTGATGCTAGTTACAGCTCTACCTGTTCAAACGTTCGCGGCCTCTCCTTATGAAGGGTATACGAGAAATAAGCTGGGCCAAGATGTTCACTCGATCAACGGGTACATGTATGAGAGCTCAATTGACGGTTATAACCTATCATCTGGACCATTTAGCTCACCAGAAGATATTTTCCTTGCTGACGATGGAACGATCTATATCGTGGATACAGGAAATAGCCGGGTCGTCCATTTGGATGGGAAGCATGAGGTGCTGAACATTATCGGCGACGAAGAAGGCGACGGCAAGCTGAACGAGCCAAAAGGCGTTTACGTGAAGCAGGATGGAACCATCTATGTAGCGGATACCAAAAACCAACGAATCGCTATTTTTGATAAAAACGGGAAATTCCAGAAGCAGTTCGGCAAGCCTGAAAGTCCGCTGCTCGGAGCAACTTTCTCTTATTCTCCATCAAAGCTGCTCGTGGATAAGCGGAATTACATGTTTGTCGTGAGTGACGGAAACACACAGGGCCTCATTCAAATTGATCCGAACGGGCAATTTAAAGGGTTTTATGGTGCGAATCATGTAGGCTTCAGCTGGAGCAGATTGTTCGTTAAGCTCGTTGCAACGGAGGAGCAGAAGGCAAAATTGTCGGTCGTTAAGCCGCTCGAGTTCTCCAATGCGGTGCAGGATGAGGAAGGTTTCGTCTACACGTCCACACTTGGAACAGAAATGAACCAATTGAAGCGGTTATCGCCTGTTGGTGTGGATACGCTCAATATTGTTCCTAAAAGGTACGGTGGACGTTTTGATGCTGGACCTTTCGAAGTACCGTCGTTTCTTGATCTAGCTGTAGATAAGGACGGTGTTATCACTGCACTTGACCTTCAGTCCAGCAAAGTTTATCAGTACGATAAGCTTGGGAATTTCTTGTTCGTGTTTGGAGGGCTCGGCGATCAGAACGGCTTGTTTATAACGCCATCAAGCCTTGATCAGTCAGCAGACGGCACGGTGTATGTGGTCGATAAAGGACGCAATCGCATCGATTTGTTCCGTACGACGCCATTTGCAGATCTGGTGCATGACGCATCGCGGTTATTCGTTGATGGACGATACAAAGAGTCGGAGGGAATGTGGAACGAGGTTTTGCATTTGAATGCAAACTTTGATCTAGCCTATCTCGCAATCGGCAAGTCTCTCTATAAAGCGGAAAACTATAAGGGAGCTATGGAGTATTTTGAGCTGGCAAGATCGCGTTACGATTACTCGGTCGCTTTCAAGGAATATCGAAAGGAATATATTAGAGAGCATTTTGCATGGATATGTTTAGCCATTATCGTGCTTATCGTGCTTTTGCGCTACATCATACCTTTTGTTTGGCGCAGAGCTTCTGCGATGCTGATAGACCGCAAGTCGGCTAAAGTGGTTCAGGTGAAGGGAGGAGTGCCTTATGATCGCAACGTTTAAAATGATGCGGCAGGTGCTCGTGCACCCGATCGATTTTTACCACGATATTCAGGAGCCGGGCCGCATTAAATGGGGGCAAGCGTTGTTCATCGTCGCGCTGGCTTATATCGCGAGAATGGTTGCCATTCTAATTACGGGGTATGCGTTCGAGACGAGAGAAACGTATGAGATCTCGTTTGTACATGAGCTGATATGGATCGTTGTGCCATGGGTAACGTGGACGATATCGAACTGGGGCGTCAGTGCGATTCTTGAAGGAGAAGGGAAATTTAAGGAAGTGTTTGTCGGCAGTGCATTTGCGCTGGTTCCTTATGCGATCTTTATTATCCCAATCACGCTGCTAACGAATATTTTGGCGCTGGATGAAAGCTCTATTTATTCGTTTTTAATCAATCTTACTCTTTACTGGGTAGGATGGCTGCTCTTGCTAAAGGTAAGAATCGTTCATGATTTTGAGCTTGGCAAAATGATCTGGATTACGGTGCTGAGCATCGTCGGCATATTAATTATTTGGTTTATTGGTATTCTGATGTTTGGCTTAATCAATCAACTCCTTAACTTTATAATCGACATGTTCAAAGAAATAAACTTCCGAAGGTAGGTGGACGAGATGAGGAAACAACGAAAATGGCTTATTATCGTGGCATTGCTGCTCGTTGTCAGCATATTCCCTCACTTCGGGAGCGTGGAAGGCGAAACCCGTGTTCAAGCGGAGGAAGACGCGGGCAAGAGTGCAACTGCGACTGCGACGGAGACGACTACGGATGAAGATGCCGCATCGGCTTCGGATTCAACAGCAGCTTCGGAGGCTCCAGCAGAAGAGTCTGCTGCAGAGACCGCGGAGCCAGCTGACCAAGGCGAAGTGAAGCTGTATCCTGTATCTGCTACAAAGCAAATTGCGGAGAACGGCAGCTACAAGATGTACATCGACGATAAAACAGGCAATGTTCGCCTCGTTGACAAGCGAACCAAGAAAGAATGGCTGGGGACGCCGCAGCTACCTAGAACGACGATGCCTAATAATAAGAAGTTTATGGATGCCGCCGTTCATGTGAAGTATACAGAGGGCTCGGATACTGTACAAACGTACTTAGCAAAGGAAAAGGAAAACAAGCTGAAGATCGAGACGATTGATGGCGGGGCGAAAGTAACCTTCCAATTCGTGAAGGAAAAGCTGGAGTTTGCGATTGAATATCGCTTGAATGAGAAAGGCTTCGAACTTTCGATTCCGGAAGCATCCATTAAGGAAGCGGGCAAAGCAAAGTTTGTAAGTATTGAGCCGCTGCCATTCTGGAACGCTGCTGCGGATACGGAGGAAGGAGCGATTTTCCTGCCGGACGGCTCCGGCGCGCTTATGAAATACAGCGCGAAGCATCCGCAGTATTTTGCGGGTTACTCCGAAATGATCTATGGCGCTGACCCGGCTTACGTTACGCAATCACATACGGATATTGATCAAATGTGGCGGCAAAAGCTTGCTCCAAAAGAAATGGTTGCGCTGCCGGTATTCGGCAATTACCGCGACGATGTAGGTTCGCTCGGTATCGTAACGAAAGGTCAATACGATGCGAAGATTAATGGAACGCCGTCAGGCATCCGCGCGATCTCCTATTACCGGACGTCGGCGGAATTTGTATACCGCTGGAGCGATGTGATTTTCATCGGGACATCGGGTGAAATCCCATTTTTCCAAGGCAACTGGATCAAAGGCGATCGGCAGCTGCGTTACGTACTGCTTCAAGACAAGGAAGCTGATTATGTAGGAATGGCACAGGCATATGGTAAATTTCTGAAAGAAGAGCAAGGAGTTAAGCCTTTGGAGCAAACGGCAGTTCCCTTTAAGGTGAAGCTGCTTGGCGGTACTTTGCGTGATGAGGTGCTTGGCAATACGTTCATTTCGATGACGACATTCGATCAAGCGCGTGAAATTATTGATGCTTTTCAGAAAAAAGGAATCGCGAATTTAGAGCTTACGTTTTCCGGATGGTCTGATGATGGTTTATATGGCGATCAGCCGGATCACTTTCCAGTGGAGAAGAAGCTGGGCGGAGCAAAGGATTTGAAGGATCTTGCCGCCTATGCCGCTAATAAAGGGGTTTCGCTTTATTTGGAAGCAAACTATGCCCGAGCAATCGCCGATAGCGACGGCATGAAGAAGTCAAAAGATGCCATTCGCGGCATGGATCGTGAAGTAGCGCCAAGTACGGACTATTATATTGGCAGCAGATGGAATGACGACAGTAGACTTTATTATTGGATGAAGCCAGAGCGTGTCATCAGCAAACATCTGAACAAAGAGCTGAAGGATTATTCTAAGCTTGGCATCTCTGGTGTCCATCTTAGCTTTTGGGGAAATACATTGTACTCCGATATCGATCCGAAGTCGCTGACAACGCGCGGCGAGACAGCATCAACTTGGGTGAAAGCTGCGGATGCTATTCGGGAGACTACCGGCGGAGCGTCAGTCGATTATGGATTTGCTTATATGCTTGGGCATATTGATGGCATTAGCGGAGCACCGCTTGATTCCAGCCATTTTATTTACAACGACGAGACGGTTCCTTTCTATCAGATTGCGGTACGCGGGCTGGTGCCTTATACGGCTAATCCAATCAATTTGCGAAATGATGCCCAGAACGAGCTGCTTCGGATGGTAGAGTATGGTGCGCTGCCTAGTCTAGAGCTGACTTATGAGCCTACAACGAAGCTTCAAAGAACGCTTGAGGATCGGTTATGGAGCTCCGAATATAGGACATGGATTGATGATGCCGTTTCGCAATATAACGAGCTTGAGTCTATTTACAAAGCGATTGCTAATCAGACGATTGCTGATCATGAGAAGCTGAGCAATAACGTATACCAAACAACGTATGCGAATGGAACAAAGGTTATTGTCAATTACGGCAGTGCTTCAGCGACGGTTGACGGCTTATCTATTCCTGCGGCAGGATATCTCATGCAGAACGGAGGGAAATGAGCATGGGCAAAAAAATTGGACTCTCGATGAGAGGCCGCCACATCTTTGAGGGATACTCGTTCATTTCCATATGGGTTATCGGTTTCTTACTGTTCATGGTCATTCCGCTTGGCAAATCACTTTATTATTCGCTTAACAATTTAGAGGTTACGAAGGCAGGGCTAAAGGCATCTTACACGGGCTTGACCCATTACCGGGCTGCCTTTACGACTGACATCGATTTTGTGCCGCTGCTGCAAGCTACGCTGACAACGATGCTGACGCAGGTACCGCTTATTCTGATTTTTGCGATGTTCAGCGCATTGCTGCTTAATCGTCCGTTTCGCGGTCGTACATTGTTCCGCGGCATATTCTTTCTGCCGGTTATTATCGCTTCCGGCGCCATCTTGAGGGAGCTGCTGGAGCAGGGTGCTGCCCAGCTCCCGATCTTCTATCAATACGATCTTTACAGCAAGCTAAACGCTTTTATACCGGACAGCATCTTGGACCCGCTGCTTCAATATGCAGATTCTTTAACCCTCGTCATGTGGGATTCGGGCGTGCAAATATTGATTTTCATCGCGGGTTTGCAGACAATCTCGCCAGCGTTATATGAAGCAGCCAAATGTGATGGCGCAACAAAATGGGAAAGCTTCTGGAAGATTACGTTTCCGATGATTATGCCGATGCTGTTCGTCAACACGCTTTACAGCGTCGTCAACTCGTTTACCAAAACAGATAACCAAATTATGAATCACATTATGAACAATGTGTTCAAAACGAATAATTACGCTTATGGCTCGGCAATGGGCTGGATTTACTTTATTGTGATTTCGGTTGTGCTAGCGGTCGTATTCTTCATCTTCCGCAAAAGCTTGTCAGCAACCGAAGGTAGGGGGTAGAGGGCATGAATTCACCTAGCATGACCGAAAAATATGCCGACCTTCAAGGCAAAGCGGAAGAGGTCTGGAAGATTACTTGGATTAAGCGCGGACGCGGCGTAATCGGAACGATTTTCTATTATGTCGTTATTCTCAGCTTGGCGTTTGTTTTCGTTTATCCGCTGCTTTATATGGTATCAAAATCGCTGATGCGGCCGGAGGATGTAGCGGATGCTACGATTCAGTGGATTCCGAAGCAGTTTAATCTAACGAATTATTCGATCGCGATGGAGGAAATCAACTTCTGGCCGGGACTGCTGAACAGCTCCATCATTTCATTTGGCAGCGCGATGCTTCAAGTCGTAAGCTGTTCAATTGTAGGATACGGCTTCGCACGTTACCGTTTTCCCGGTCAAGCGTTGTTTCTGGCGATGGTTGTATTTACATTTCTTGTGCCGCCGCAGACGATCGTTGTACCGTTGTTTACCTTTTTCCTTGACTTGGGCTGGGTAAATACGCATCTGCCGTTCGTTGTGCCGGCGCTGCTTGGACACGGACTGAAAGGCTCTTTGTTCGTCCTTATCTTTATTCAATTTTACCGAACGCTGCCGAATGTGCTGGAGGAAGCGGCAAGAATCGATGGCGCGGGTGCGTTCCGGACGTACTGGATGATTATGTTTCCGCTCGCGAAACCTGCCATGCTGGTTGTCTTCTTGTTCTCGGTCGTGTGGCACTGGAATGACCTGTTTGAGCCGAATATGTATTTACTCGTTCCAGAGTATTTCAATCTGGCGCAAAATATGGCTTTCTTCAACGGCAATGCGAATCTGGATCTTCAGCAGGCATCCAGCTCGGTATCCTCAGGTACGCTCGGCATGGCGCCGACGCTGCAAAACCAAGTTATGGCTGGGGTTATGCTAACGATCCTGCCGGTGCTTATTTTGTATATGTTCACGCAGCGTTATTTCGTCGAGAGCGTCGAGCGTTCCGGTATCGCAGGTGAATAGTAGGAGAGATGCAGCTTGATTGACATACGTCTGAAGAAGCTGGCTGCCATATTGCTGCTGGTATTGGTGGCAGCTGTTATCTGGATTGTCTTCAGCCAGCGGCAGGAGCCTAATATAAAGGAAACAGCCCAGCGAGATGAGCGGCAGGCTTATCAAAATTGTTTGCTGCTGCGCTACACTTTCGATCATACGGAGAAGTCGGAACTGAGCGCTTCACCGAATGAATTGCTGGACGCATCAGGTCATGATAATACTGGGACGCTGAGCGGCGGCGTGCTGCAGAAAGAGGGCAAGTTCGGAAGCAGCTTGCAGCTGGATGGATCAAGCGCCTTTGCGGAGATGCCTACGGCAATTTTGAATGGTTTGGATGAGCTGACGATATCTGCATGGGTAAACATTAACGATCTGCGAACTTGGCAGCGTATATTCGATTTCGGAAACGGAGTGGATCGTTATTTGTTTCTCACCCCGATGTCAGAAACAGGCAAGATGAAGCTCGCGATCAAGAATGGCGGCGGCGAGCAAATGATCAGCACCGAAACGGATTTTCCGGCGGACAGCTGGACGCATATTGCCTTCACTTGGTCTGGCAGCACGGGCATTCTTTATTTGAATGGGCATGAAATCGCCCGCAATGATGATCTATCAATCAAGCCGAGTGATATGGCGGGTACGACAGGCAATTATATCGGAAAATCGCAATTTGACGTCGACCCGTATTTATCCGGCAAAGTAGATGAGGTGCGGATTTATAGCGAAGCTCTATCCGCTGATGAAATTGCTGATCAACTGACTGAAGGGATGAACGATCAGGATACCGTTGCTATTGCGGTTGAATGGTTATCCCTTCCAAGCAGCAGCCGTGTTATGGAATCTTTAGAGCTGCCGCGCAGTGGACCGGGTGGCACAAGCATCGTCTGGTCCTCTGATCATGAAGAAACAGTTGCGCCAGATGGCACAGTTACTAGACCGGCAAGCGGACATGGAGATGTTGAAGCAACGTTAACGGCAATGGTCAACAAAGGAAAAGCAGCGGGGGAGAAAAAAATACCGCTTCGCATATGGGAGGAAGGGGCAGCGGATTACGCGATTTCCATTCAAGCGGATCAGACGGGCGCTCCTGTAAGTGATACCTTATATGGGATTTTCTTTGAGGATATCAATTTTGCTGGTGATGGCGGCGTGTATGCAGAATTGATTGAAAATCGTTCCTTCGAGTTCGGCGATTCATTATGGAACTGGGCGGTAAGAAAAGCAGGATCTGGAGACGGAGCAGTAGAGGTTGCGGATAAAGCGCCGCTGAACGCAAACAATCCCCATTATTTATCGATGCAGGTGAGGGCTCCAGCCCAAGAGGATGAGTTTGCAATCATAAATAGCGGATTTGGCGGAATCGCTTTGCAGCAAGGTGAGAAATATGATTTCTCGATGTATGTAAGAAGCAGCAACCATGCAGCGCTTAAGCTTACTGCTTATCTAGAAGACGATAGCGGCAAAAGGCTTGGCGAAACGACAATCACAGCCGAGAAAATAGGAACGAATTGGACGAAGCTGAAGGGGACAATAACAGCTTCTGAAACAGCTCTAAACGCTAAATTAGTGCTGGGTGCGAACGGTAACGGTCAGATCGACGTTGATATGATCTCGTTATTCCCGCAATCCACATGGAAGAATAGGCCAGGCGGCTTGCGTGCAGACCTTGTCCGCATGCTGGCTGATTTGAAACCGTCATTCGTAAGATTCCCCGGAGGCAGCATCGTAGGCGGAGATGGAATCGGCAATCGCTACAATTGGAAGGATTCGATTGGAGACCCTTCCGAACGAAAGCAAAATACGAATATGTGGGGCGGCGGCGCCTTATCGACACCTTATTATCAAAGCTACGGGCTTGGCTTCCATGAGTATTTCCAGCTAAGCGAGGATCTTGGAGCAGAACCGCTGCCTGTCGTAAATGCAGGAATGGGCGATCAATTCCGTCAGTCAGACGTAGCGCAAATAGAGGAGCTTGCTTCTTATATCCAAGATGCGCTTGATCTGATCGAATATGCAAATGGTTCTGCAACGAGCAAATGGGGAGCGAAGCGGGCGAAGAATGGACACCCTGAGCCGTTTGGGCTTCATTACCTTGCGATTGGCAACGAGCATTGGGGTACGGACTATTTTATAAGATACGAAATGTTTGCAGCTGCAATTAAAGAGAAGTATCCAACTATTAAACTTATTGCGTCTGCGGGTCCTTCGCCTTCTGGTCCTATATTTGATGATGCTTGGCGGTGGCAGAAGGATAAGCCAACAGATATCGTCGATGAGCATTATTATATGAATCCTGATTGGTTTATAGCGAATTCGAATCGTTATGATACGTATGATCGGAACGGGCCGAAAGTGTTCGTAGGCGAATATGCAGCACATAACGGCAAACGCAGCAACAGCTTCGGTTCAGCGCTGGCTGAAGCGGCGTTCATGGTCGGGTTGGAGCGGAATTCTGATGTTGTAGCTATGGCTTCCTATGCACCATTGTTCGGTAAGGAAGGGTATACACAGTGGTCGCCGGATTTAATCTGGTTCAATAATGCTGAAGTATATGGGACTCCGAACTATTATGTGCAGCAAATGTTCAGCAATCATCTTGCGAGCTCGGTACTGCCAGCTTCAATTCGCATGCGCAGCGGCGAATCGTACGAGGCGGGACGCGGCGGTAAACAAGGAGAGGAGCCGTTCTATTTCATAGCGGGCAGAGATGAGAAGACAGATGAGATCATTCTGAAAATCGTAAATGCCAATGACTATGTAGTGAATGCGTCTATTGAAATAAAGGGGAAAACGATAGCCCCGCAAGGAACGAAGCTGTCGCTCCAAGCGGATATGGGTGTGGAGAATTCGTTTGCGGAGCCTGAAGCCGTGCTGCCTAAGGAGCAGGCTGTTGATGGGTTGTCTAACATATTTACGCTGGAGCTTGCGAAACAATCCATTACGATCTTTAGGCTGAAAAATTTACCGTAAAAAGGGATGGAGAGCTAGCAGCTCGCGCCGCTAGCTCTTATTCGTTCCTTTCATAATAAAGCTTAAAGACGATGTCTTGATTGTAATTGCCAAACCCAGAGCCGAATAACGTAACGCCGCCGACATTTTCGGCGTCCTTCTCGACTGCTATGCGGAATTTCCATTGCTTGCTTAATATGTTGACATCATCAAGGGTAACATCGGATATTTGCTGACCGTCGATGAAGGTTCCGGCTTGCGTAATCTTCAGCACCTTCAACAGGCCGTATTGATTAATTTCATCCCACCACCAATCGGGGGTATACTTTCCTCGTTTACCGCCGAAGTCGCCAGGACTCGTCCAAAGGCCGATTTTGGTGTCATTTAAGTAAAAGGAAATATCCGAAGGCCAATTGTCATTGGCAAAAGGAGCCTCGGAGGAAATTTCAAAAGATATTTCGAGCTCAGTAGGCTTCTCGCTTTTCAATAAGAAGTTGGCTGTTTTGTATTCAATAAAGCCGCTGCTAAACCAAAGGATTCTGGCATTGATACGATCAGGATCGAGAAAAAAACGCGGCTCATCGAACATGCCAATGACTTTAGCAGTCGTAGCGAGGCCGCAGGTAGGCTCCACTTCAAAGTCGGTGTAGTGACCGATGGAAATGATGGATTCATGATAAGTGCGAAGCGCTGGGCGCCGTGTTGACGGGAAATCTATCTCAATGCTATCCGTGATAAGTTTGCACATTTTTTTGGTTCCGCCGCTGCTGGAAACCATCTCGGAGCTGATTAAACCGGCTTTTTCGAGCTTCTTCACATGCATCGTCATAATGGGGCTGCTCAGCTCGAGCGCTTGTGCGAGATCCTTGATGTTCATCTCCTGCAGAGCAAGCAATTGTATGATTTTAAGCCTTACATCGCTGGCTAATGCTTCATAGATGGGTAAATGAGTATCTGAAATATCAATTTTCATACGTTCACTCCGCTCAATTTTTTAACATTGGATTTGCCTTACAGCTTGTGATTGAAAATATGAAGTCGAATTCGTTAATGAAAATGTTATTCTGATATATCTTATCTATTTTATATGCAAAGAGAAACCTTGACAATTTATATTTAGACCACTGCAACCCTTCGTATTTATAGTAATGAATCGATGAAGTTATTTTATAAAAATAGAAATATTAGCTGGAGGACTGAGAGAAACATGAGCACACAAGCATCTGAACAGTCGCAGAAGCAGCTGCGAAATCCGTTAATAGAGCAACGAGCAGATCCGTGGGTAGTGAAGCATACAGACGGGTATTATTATTTCACAGGTTCTGTGCCTGAGTATGATCGGATTGAGCTGCGAAGAGCACAAACGCTGGAAGGACTTACCGATGCTGAGCAGATTGTGGTATGGGAAAAACACGATTCGGGACCAATGAGCCACAATATTTGGGCACCTGAGCTGCATTTTATCGCTGGAAAATGGTATGTATATTTCGCTGCCGCAAGGGCAGATGCGCCATTCAGGCATCGCATGTATGTTATTGAAAATGATTCAGCTAACCCGCTTGAGGGCGAGTGGACGGAGAGGGGCCAGATCATTACGGATTGGGATTCTTTCTCGCTTGATGCGACAAGCTTCCTGCATAATGACGAGCAATATTTAGTATGGGCGCAGCAAGACCCAGCCATTCAAGGCAATACAAATTTGTATATCGCTTCGATGAGCAATCCTTGGACGCTGAAGAGCAAGCAGGTATTGATTACGAAGCCGGAGCTCGACTGGGAAGTCATTGGTTTCATGGTAAATGAGGGAGCGGCTGTTCTGAAGCGGGGCGGGAAAATATTTATGACCTACTCCGGCAGCGCCACCAATCATAACTATGCGATGGGTTTATTGACTGCTGAGGAGAACAGTGATCTGCTTGATCCGCTCTCATGGGTGAAGACGCAGACGCCAGTGTTTACAAGCTGCCCGGAAAATAGTCAGTATGGGCCAGGGCACAATAGCTTCACCGTGTCTGAGGATGGGGAACAGGATATTTTGATCTATCATGCTCGCAGCTACAAGGATATTGAAGGCGATCCGTTATTTGATCCTAATCGTCACGCCCGCGCCAAGATATTTACGTGGAACGCTGATGGAACCCCTGATTTCGGGAAGCCGCCGGCTGATAATTTGTAGTGAATAGGCAAGAGCCGCCTGTAAAAGGGCGGCTTTTGTTTATTAATTGATAATAAAAAAGCTGCAAGGATGGCAGAGTGCCATCCTTGCAGCTTTTATAAAATTATACAGCTTGCAAACCAGCTTGGTTAAGCATGTTCCATGGCTTGTTGTAATGCGGTTGGAAGAAGAAATCGACGTAGCTTAATTCCTCCATCGTCATTCCGTTTTGGATGCAAACCGACAACGTATTAATCGACTGGGTAAGATCAACCTTCGATAACACCTGTGCGCCAACGATTCTGCCGCTATCCGCTTCATATACGACCTTTAAAGTCACTTGCTCAAAGGTAGGCATGAACTCAAGTCGGTAGCTATCAATGATTGTGACATTTTTCACATTCATTCCCGCAGCAAGTGCGCCTGTTTCCGTTAAACCAGTCGATGCAATGTTATAATCGTAAATTTTTATACCCGACGTGCCTTGTGTTCCAAGATATCTGACCGTTGGTTTCATCAGGTTTTTGGCAACGAGCGTTCCCATGCGGACAGCGTTTGTGGCTAAAGGAATATAGGCGTTTTGCCCTGTTGGATTATAGTGGATGGCGCAGCTGTCGCCAGCAGCAAATACATCAGCTTTGCTCGTTCTCATATAATCATCCACAATAATCGCGCCGTTAGGAAGCATGTCAACTTGGCCTTTCAGCAGCTCAGTGTTAGGACGGAAACCGATGCAAAGCACGACGAGATCTGCTTCATATTCTCCAGCTGTCGTGATGACCGTCGTTACATGACCCTCGCTGCCCTTGAACGAAGTTACCGTCTGGCCAGTTGCGATAGTTATCCCTTTATCAATCAATGCCTGCTCTGTAACGTCTGTAAATTCACGATCTAAGTATTTATATAAAATGCGTTCCATATTGTCGATTAAGGTTACCTGTTTGCCTAGCTGTTCAAATGCTTCTACGAGTTCAATACCGATGTAGCCAGCTCCGATAACTGCAATGCGGTTCGCTGTTTTTGCTTTCTCGATAATTTCTTTCGAATGGTTGTAGTTTTTGCAAAGAACGATATTTTCAAGCGCGATGCCGTCCATCTGTGGAATAATCGGCCACGAGCCTGTTGTAACGACGAGCTTATCGTAGCTTTCAGTAAATTCGTCGCCAGTTACAAGATTGCGGACCTGAATTTGTTTGGCATCCGTATCTACTGCAAGCACATCATGTCGCATATGCGTCTTCACGCCAAGCTCAGCGAGCTGCTCGGGCGAAGCATAAAATAGCTGCTCAGCATTTTTAACTACACCGCCAACATGCAGTGCGATGCCGCACGATAGAAACGAGATATTGTCATTCCGTTCATAAACGGTAATGTTGGCCTCCGGGTAAAGTGCAGCCATTTGTTTAATTGCAGCAGTTCCTGCATGTGTACAGCCAATCACAGCAATGTTCATCGTCATAAAAAACGCCTCCTATGGGATGTGTAGAGGGTAGTCTGCTATGGCAGCCGCCCCTACAACGTGAATTAATTCACAATATACTATACAGTGTGAAAAGATTCACAACCTTTGATTGCTTTTATCATATTCGCTTTTGAGAAAATTGACAAGGGGTGTTCAAGCTGTTTTTACAGTATTGATTAAATTTTCAGATTATTTGACACGTTTTGTCCACAACTTCCACAGTAACCATTTATCCATACGATTGGATGATAATAAACTAGAGCAGGGGTTGTGAATCATCAGAGTAGCAAATCTGTTTTTATTCGTTTATGGCAATTGGGCTATCAAATGTTCAGGATGGAGCAGCTTTGTGTAGGGGCTTGTTATGTAGGTATTAAACCAAAAGGCATGGAAAACTTTAAAGCCAGCGTTGAATGCGCCATCCAGCTCATTAGAACCGCCATCGCCTACAAATACTGCATTTTCGGGTAATACGCCTAACCTATCACAGGCTAATTGATATATACGTATGTCTGGTTTGGCTAAGCCAACTTCATACGAGAAAATGACATCATCAAAGTAGGGAGCAAGCTGGCTAGCTTTCCACTGGCGAATTTCTTCTTCTGTACAATTGCTAATAAGCCCTATTTTTATGTGCTTGCTTTGCAGCTCTTTCAGCATGGCAAGAACAGCTGGCTGAATCGTTAAAAATGGAGCCTGTTTTTCATCGATTCTTGTTCGATACAAGTGCTCCACTATTTGTTCGTTGTAAGGTAAATTCTGCTTCTCCAAAATGTCTCTCATCACTTCAATGAAGTTAACATATTGTCCGGTCATTCTTGCTTCTTGCCGTTTGCGCCATTCTTTCTTGAAATCGCCATGATTCATGCCGAGAAGTGCAGCATCGTCCGTGGATCTATTGATGGTGCGCTTGCCATCCGTAAATTCAGTTATCAACGTTTCAAATAAATCGAAAAAGACAGCTTTAGTGTTCAGAGGGATCAGCTCCATTTTTCAGATTTTCTAAAAAATCCTGCCGTTGTTCCGTTGACTATTATTTCGTGAAGCTGCTGTATTTTTCCTCTTGATGGAGGTAAGTGGTTTGGATTTTCATTTTGCTTCGATTTGCTTTAAACTCTTTAGGTAAAAGGGCACGCTAAGGAGGTATTCGAAATGAAAGCAGCATACGAGGATAAGGTTGTACTCATAACAGGCGCTGGGGCTGGTATTGGACGAGCGCTTGCACTAGCTTATGCGGAACAAGGAGCACTGCCTGTATTAGTGGATAAAAACGAAGAAGGACTGGAGCAGACTGGCTTGCTGCTGCAAGAGGCAGGTTATGATTCTTTATCTCTTTCTGCCGATATGAGCGAGCCTGATGCCATTATTAAAATGCTGCGTGATTTGGAAACAATTGTCGGGAGATTAGACATCGTCATAAACAACGCGGGGTTTGGCATATGGAAGTCGCCATACGACCTATCCATTGATGAATGGGATAGCGTTGTGAATACGAACCTGCGCGGGACGTTTGTCTGCTCGCGTGAGGCTGCCAAGTTGATGCGGACAACCGGCGGTGGAGCTATCGTAAACATTTCTTCTACGAGAGCAATGATGTCAGAACCGAATTCAGAAGCCTATGCGGCATCCAAAGGCGGGATCCTATCGCTAACCCACGCGATGGCGGTTTCGCTCGGCCCAGATCATATTACGGTTAACGCAATATGTCCAGGTTGGATCGAAACGGGTGATTACAGCAAGCTGCGCCCAGAGGATCATGAGCAGCATCCGTCTAAGCGGGTAGGCAAACCGGAGGATATTGCACGGGCATGCCTATATTTAACAGACCCTCAAAATGATTTTGTAACCGGAACCCACATCACAATTGATGGCGGTATGACTAGAAAAATGATTTATGAGGAGTAATTTGACGGGGGATGTAGAGCGAGTGTAATGGCATAAGGGCGGAGGTGTTGGGGCAGATCTCGTAGTGTGTCAGCGCCATATGGAGTATATTTGTTTAATAAAAAGAGGCAGTCTCAAAAGCAGTTTATCTGCTTTTGAGACTGCCATTGCTTTATTTAAAGCAGTGATTATCATAAAACAGCCTGACTATGAGGGAGCGAAAATAAGCCTATTTTCTAGATCATTTTTTACAAAGGTGCGAAGTCCATGCTTATGTGTGAAACCCCATCTTTAACTGTTACGCCTGCGCCCCTAGACTCCTCGATAAACAGCTGGATGCATCATTGGTGATCTAGACCAAGTGTAACCTGAAATGGAGCCATGAATAAATACTCCTCTCTAGAATGGTTTAGGCAGCTTCTGCGAGATGAGTATTTACTTCATGGCTTACTTTTTATGAAATCCTTCATATTACACAGGACTCCACTTCCAAACGCTTCGTGGATAGAAAGGTGACCTATTTTAGACTAGTGGTTGCCAGAAAGAGCACAAAAGGACAGATGCGTTAATACGGTAATGAATTGTCCGAGAAGCTTTTTACCTTCTAGGATAACGCATGTATTGAATACTTTTTTATGCTAATGAATCAACCAGGGTTTACGCCATCAGCTAACACGAACAAGCTTCCATCTTTGGGCGCCGTTTCCGAGATCATCCCAGATTTGAACGTTTGAACCGTTGGCTGTGCCAGAAGCAGCGACATCCAGCGCCCTATTGCTGAGTGAGTGGATAAGCTTGAAGTAACCGCTCCCGGTATCGATGATCTTCCAATGCAGGTTATCTGAGTTCGCATAATCCCAGATTTGAACATTGGTGCCGTTTGCTGTTCCTGCCCCGCTGACATCAAGCGCTTTGCCGCTGTTCGTGTTAATAAGCTTATATGCTCCGCCCCCGACATGAGTAATTTGCCAGAGCTGATTTGCCTGATTCGCACCCTCCGTCCAAATTTGCACATTGGAGCCATTCGTTGTTCCCCAAGCATCCACCTCAAGCGCTTTGCCGCTATTTGTATTGATAAGCTTGTATACACCGCCTGAAACGACACCATTGTAAACATCGTTGCGAGTAAACTCAACCCGGTCAATATCGACCCATTGGCTCGTTTGGCTGTTTGATGTGAAAAAGCCTATGGTTGCTTGCCCGTTTACAACTGCGATGTTCGAGAGTGTGACCGGCGTCCAAGCTGTGGTTACGGGGCAATTGGTTTGACGCGACGTTCCGCCAAAATCTTTTACTTCCATTACGCAAGAATTCTGCCCGCCGCTGCTCCGCATATACGCACGCAGCGTATAGCTGCCATTATCAAGACCGCTAATTGTTTGGCCAACATAAGCCGATGCAGGTCCGCTCGTTCCGGCTAGTCCGATAAAATAATTGCCCTGGGCGGCGGGTACACCGACACCATCGTTTGTGCCATGTACTTTAATTCGAGCGGGGTAATCGTCGCCAAATGTCGTCCAGCCGCTTAGGTTTGCCGTTTCAAAACTCCAATTTGTTACTAGATTTGTGTTCGATGGTGTAACTGCATGACCAAATCGAATATACACTCCGCTGCTTGGATAGTCTGCACTCGTCGCTGCAAGGACGTGAGTAGAATCTATGGGCAGCAAGGCATTCCAATTGGAGCTGGTCGAGTCGCTTACTGGGAAAATATTAGTCCGATATTGCCAAGTTGCACCATTGTCTGCGCTAATCATCGTGTACATGGAGGAGAAAGCGTCGCCGGTATTCGTACTGTCATTGTCCGTTTGAAAAGAAGCAAGCAAGCGGCCATCTCCAAGCTTAACAACAAAAGGCGCACCAGCTTTTTTTCCGGCTTTGGAAGGAACATAAAGGGTTTGACGAGGAACGTTCCAGTTATAACCATCCGACGATATTTTATATTTTATAACAAAAGGATGACCTGCGACGTCGGTCGCTTCCAACACTAGGATGTATTGGCCATTAGCCATTTGGGTAATAACTGGCATTCCATCTCTAGAGCCTGCGGCAACACCGTCGCTGACAATTATTTCGCCGCTCCAGCCGTTACCGGTCCATGTTTTCATAATAAGCTTCTGAAGGCCTGTATTGCCTACAGTGGCAGGACTATCATCCGCATAATATACAGCTATTGTATTGCCAAGCATTTGAAGATGCGGTTCCCATAATCCTTTGAACGAGTTTGCTGTCGCAGAGCCGATTTGGCCGTTCGTTAAATCTGACCAAGTGCTGCCGCCATCGGTGCTTTTTTTGGTTTTTAGGTAAGTGTTATAAATCGAACCCGATTGCACAACAAGGCGATACGATAGCCAAATCTCGCCATTCGGCAACTGAAGCATTTGGCCATTACCTACATTACCGCTGGAATCAGCTGCAGCTTGTATGGCAGGAGACCAGGTATGACCGCCGTCCGTGCTGCGAGAAAGCATAATTCTTGTATTGCCCCCGCCTGCATTCGTATCGAAAGAGGCTAAAATATCGTTATTGTTCAGCTTTAGCAGCCGTGGATACCATACTCCGCCATTTTGAGGGGTGAATACGGTTGCGGTATTTGAGGGCCAAGCTAATCCAGGAGCTGCAAAAGCTTGAAAACCAGGGAGCAGAATACTGATTATAAGAAGCAAGCCAATCCATAAAGCGGTTATTCTAACCTTGCTTTGGACAAACATGTGAAACCATCTCCTCTTATTGTTTTGTAAGCGCTTCAAAACGGATTATAGAATATATTAGTATTTAAATATATACTAAAGTTAGTATATCCTGTGCTTTAAAAACGCTGGAATGATAGAAGTTGAATGAAAATGCAGAAGTTTTCGTTTGAAAATGGGGTTATAGACTGATTTTTAAGGTGAAGCATTAGTTGAAAGAACATAATTTCTTATTTTTTATACTAAATAGAGTATTTAAAAGTATAACAATATAATCTAGAATGAGTTCATCAAGGAAGCGCTTGCAAAAAAAGGGAGGCGTCAAACGAAATGAATAGAAAATTATCCGCGAAGCTTGGACTTGTAATGCTATTATGCTTTGGAATGCTGCTATCGGCTTGTTCATCAGGTGGAAATGGCAACAGCTCTGCTACAAATGGAAACACGGGGAATAAAGGYGATGCAGCAACAAACGCACCGCAAGAAAAAGTAAAGATTTCGTTTATGGGTCATGGCAGTCCGCAGGAGAAAGATATATTTACGAAGCTGATCAAATCGTACGAAACGAAATATCCGAACGTAAAGGTAGAGTACACAAGCGTGCCGCCTGCTGAATACAATCAGAAGCTGTCTACGCTGGTTGCATCGGGTAAAACACCGGACGTATTTTATGTATCGGGCCCGCAGTTTTACAAGTTTGCCGAAGCAGGCACGATTCAAAACCTGCAGCCGTTTCTAGAATCGACCGAGCTGTTCCAAGCGGATAACGTATGGAAGCAAGCGCTTGATCGTTACCGTTTTGACGGCAAGCAGCTGGGACAAGGGGATTTGTACGGATTGCCGAAGGACGTAGGTCCATGGGCAATGGCATACAACAAAACGATGTTTACCGAAGCTGGGCTTGAATTGCCGCCGGCAGAGGTTGGCAAATGGACATGGGACAACTGGCTTGATGCAGCGAAGAAGCTGACGAAGGATGAGAATGGCGATGGCAAAGTCGACATTTATGGCGGAGCCAACTTTACACTCGAAGGCGCGGTATGGGCAAGCGGAGGCGACTTCATCGACTATACAACAGGCAAAGTAACGATTGATACACCGGAATT
>NZ_JBFTPZ010000012.1:0-139189 GCF_056398745.1 Paenibacillus sp. 01T424
GTGCAACCCTTGGGGCCCTCCCTGTGCAACCCTTGGGGCCCTCCCTTGGAAGGGAGGGTTTGGGTGGGTTCGAAAAGCTTGAAAAGGGTTTAAGGGTTTGATATTAATGTTTTAAAGGTTTGACATTAAGGTTTAAAGGTTTGATAAGTTGATATTAATGTTATAAATTTTTGAAATAAGCCTTTAAAGGTTTGGTAGTAAAGCCCTTTGAAGGCACGGTAGAAATTTCACTGAAAGGAGGGAAAAAATATGGGTTTTGCAACTGAGTTTAATTCTGTGTRCAAATTTAAGTCCGAACAAGAGCTCTATGAATTGTTGGAGTATGGTCGGGGCAAAATGGTCAAGAGCGGCTTTCGCGTATTTCCAACTGGCCAAAAGGTGATTGCTTATACACCAGCCAATGAAGCGATTGCGATTGTCCGCATTTTAGCTTCTATCGCAGAAATTAATTTTCAAGGCGAAGAAGTGACACAAGTGGAGATGGAGCTCGTGAGAAAATTGACTGAGGAAGAATCAAAAGTTCAAACGGCGCTTGCTTTTGAAATGTTTTTTGGAGAGAGGGCCTAATCGATGATTGTCAGATTAGGTTTTGTCGCAATGAGCTTGCAGGTTGAGAATGCATCGCCTTCAAGAACGATGACGTTTGCGAACTTCTCGAAGCTAAACGACCGCGAGGCAGGGATTCGGAAGCTGGAAAGAATAGCAGAGGAAAATCTGCGCAGTACGCTGCGGATTTTGAAGCATTGCAAAGCCAGCGACATTCAAATGTATCGCTTTTCGTCAAAGCTTATACCCCTTGCTACTCATGAGGACTTATTGGACTGGAATCCATTTGAAGCGCTAGCGCCAGCATTTCAGGAAGTTGGCGAGTTCGTGCAGAAGCACGGAATAAGAGTATCCTTTCATCCGGATCATTTTTGCGTGTTCAGCACGCCTAGACCGGAGGTGCTCGCGAAATCAGAGCTGGATTTGCTCAATCATATTCTTATGCTTGAGGCAATGGGGCTTGATGAAGCGACAAAATGCAATATACATATCGGTGGAGCATACGGCGACAAGGTTGTAGCTGGTGAACGTTTTGTTCGCCAGTTCAGCTCCTTGTCGCMTCGCTTTAAACATCGGATTACGCTTGAAAATGATGATAAAACGTTCAATGTCAGGGAAACGCTAGAGGCGGCTGAGCAAGTTGAGGTTCCGATGGTGCTCGACATTCACCATCATGCTGTTAATGCAGGAGACATCTCAGATGACGAATTATATGAGCATTTATGGCCGCGTATTGTTCAAACCTGGGACAAAGAGCGAGAGCGGCTGGGCATAGCTAGTACAAGCCAGCTTCCTCCCAAAATTCACGCTTCCAGTCCAAAAAGCTTATCTGACCCCCGTGGTCATGCAGATCATGTGGAAGCGGAGCCGCTTGTACAGTTTTTGCGTCATGCGGCAAGAAATACCGAATATTTGGATTGCATGCTTGAAGCCAAAAGCAAGGACGAGGCTTTGATGAAGCTGATAGAAGACTTAAGGCAACTGGAAGCAAGCGCAGAAGGCATCAAGGTGTTGGATGGCGGCCGCGTAGAAATTACTGCTGAGTAGGTATAGCAGCAAAATAACACCGTCAGGGCTTGCCTTGGCGGTGTTATTATATAGCGGGCGCTTCCAAGTAGATGCATCATTATGTAACTGAAAAGGTGAATTCGCATGGAATGGATACTTCTTGTACTTCTTGGCGTTGTAGCAGCGATGTTTGGCAGTATTGTAGGACTTGGCGGCGGTATCATTATCGTTCCTGTCTTAATGCTCATTGGTCCCGCATTAACGGGAGAAGCTATTGGACATGCAACAGCAGTTGGCATATCATTAACGGTATTAGTCGTTACGGCACTTGCATCTACACTGAGCTATGCCAAACGTAAAATCGTTGATTTCCGCAGCGGCTGGATATTTTTTGTGACCAGCGGGCCTGCAGCAATGATTGGCTCCGCTCTTACGGGTAAGCTGCCTGCAGGTGTATTCCAACTTGTTTTTGGTATTTTCATGCTGCTGATGGCATCATTATTAATTGCTCGTGACTACATGAAACCGTTTTCGAAGCAGTGGCCAATCGTTCGAACGATGACCGATGCATCAGGCGAGGTGCATACGTACAGCTATGGTATTATGCCTGCACTCGGCATCGGTTTTGGCGTAGGTCTCATGTCTGGCTTATTTGGAATCGGCGGCGGGTCGCTGTTTGTCCCTCTTATGGTGCTGTTATTTCGTTTTCCGCCTCATATGGCAACTGCAACGTCAATGTTTGTTATTTTTTTATCATCAATTCTAGGGAGCGGAATGCACGTTTATCTAGGTGAAACAGATTGGCTGCTCGTGCTTGCATTAGTGCCTGGAGCTTGGATCGGCGGAAAGCTGGGTGCGGCAATTGCTGTGAAAATGAGCGGCAAGGGCTTACTTTGGCTGCTTAGAGT
Source organism: Paenibacillus sp. 01T424 (assembly GCF_056398745.1). Classification (NCBI taxonomy): domain Bacteria; kingdom Bacillati; phylum Bacillota; class Bacilli; order Caryophanales; family Paenibacillaceae; genus Paenibacillus; species Paenibacillus sp. 01T424. The sequence goes on from NZ_JBFTPZ010000012.1 coordinate 2,463, forward strand.
GACGCTTCTTCTGCTTGCGGGACAATTAATCATTGAAGGCTTGCGTTCATTTTGATATGGTTGGAGTAATCATGCGAAACTTGGTAAAAGCATCAAACGTAGTAGACCTTAACATGGATAGAAATGTTCGTGAATTTACATAGAGGGAAGAGTGATGGATCGTGAATGATCAGAACAGTACTTCCGTCGTTGGCGGTAAAAGCTTTACTGCTGTCGCAATTAATTGTGCGTCGAAAGCAGGAGAATGGATTAAGACGAAGCTTGGCAATTTTGCAAGCCTTGATATAAAGTATTCCTCGCATGATCTTGTTACGGAAATTGATAAAGGTTCCGAGCGTTTAATAAAAAATCTAGTGATGACTCATTTTCCCCATCATTCTTTTTTGGGAGAGGAAGGCGTAGAGCCTGGGCCGGAAGCGTCAACACGTGCGCTAGAGAACATCCGTGACGCTGAATATTTATGGATCGTTGATCCTATTGATGGCACGACGAACTTTGTTCACGGATTTCCTTTTTTCTGTGTATCCATTGCCTTGGCGCATAACGGCGAGGTGATCGTCGGCGTGGTCTATGACCCGATGAAGGATGAATTGTTTGTAGCCGAAAAAGGCAAGGGAGCATACGTGCATGGAAAACGGATGCAGGTATCCAAGGAGGATACGCTGCGCGGCAGCTTGGTTGCAACAGGTCTTCCGGCTGACCATCATTATGCGCTGCCTTTAAATTTGAAAGGCATTCAAGCAGTTGCCCCGCAGGTTCGAAATCTCCGTATAGCCGGCTCTGCTGCTATGCATATGGCCTATGTGGCGGCAGGACGCTTGAGCGGGTTCTGGGAGATTGGACTGAATAGCTGGGATCTGGCTGCCGGCTCGCTGCTCGTTCAGGAATCGGGCGGTATTGTGACGAGTACAGTTGGCAAGCCTTACGAATTGGGAACGCGAAATATCGTAGCGTCAAATGGCCACATTCAGCAGGAGCTTATCTCGGCGCTTGCCGAGGCGAAAGCAAGCGAATAAACGCAATAGACAGCGTGTACACAAACACCAAAAAAGCAGCCAGGCTTATAAATTGCCAAAGCTGCTTTTTTTATGAATTTGAAAGTATTAAACTCGGCTATTCCAAGCCTCTGCAAGCAGCTCGCTGTTAATGCCCACAGCAGCCAAAGATCCCATTGAAGCAGCCGTAATGGCTTGATACAGCTCCGTCGCAGCATCACCAGCGCCATAGATACCTGGAATGTTTGTTTTCCCAAACATATCAACAACAACAGTCCCTGCTTCAGTGACTTTGCAGCCTAATGTTTGCGGCAAGTCTGAGCCAGCAGCAAGCTTTGGTGCAAAGAAAATTCCTGTACACGGAACAATAGTACCGTCCTCCAGCATAATTTGCTTCACCATGCCATCGCTAGATTCAATACGCAGGATAGGTGAGTTAAAGGTAGGAACGTTATGCAGCTTAAGCTCCTCACGCTGCTCATCGGTCCATTCATCAGGACCATCGGTACAAATGGTAATTTGGCTTGTCCAACCCGACAGCATTTTGGCAGAGTGCAGCGCTCTATCGCCTTTGACAATCAAGACAAGCGGTTGGTCTCTTAATTCCCAGCCATCACAATAAGGACAGACGAAGGCACTTTTTCCATATACTTCAGACAGTCCATTAATATCGAGAGGGATGTCTTTCATTCCTGCTGCAAATAGCAGCTTTTTGCTTTGATAGATTTGTCCCTGTGCAGTCGAAATTTGAAAATGGCCATCGGTTCCAGTGATCGACACTGCAGCATCCTCTACAAAATGAACCGTAGGATATGCGCTAATCTGCTCCTTTGCGACTCGTCGAAACTCGCCCGGACTAATGCCGTCTCTGGTAAGAAAACCGTGAGTTTCGCGAGTAACTCGGTTGCGCGGACGCCCTTCATCAATAACAACTACGCTTTTTCTTGCTCTGCCTAGTACAAGTGCAGCACTCAAGCCTGCAGGTCCCCCGCCAATAATTGCTGCATCGATCATTTGTTCCATGTTAAACATCCTCTCGAATGGCTAATTTTATTTTTACGCAGAAAGAGTAGTGAGACTTGTTTATTTTACGGTTTGTGTTAATGGATTGAAGGCAGCAGAGTCTACCACCCACTGGATCGTATGCTGCTGAAGGTACTGCTGCATATGACGTTCAGCACCAATCATCACTTTTTTTACAAGACATCCCTTATTTTCTGAATGGTCAGTGGACTCAAGCTCTAAATCTTCAGCTTCAAAAAATAAATGATGATGCTGATCGTCAATATTAAAGCACTCATATAAAGGCTGTCGTCCCTCAATAACTTGAATGACATCAAAAAATGTAATTTGATCTGCAGCTCTAGCAAGCTCGTAGCCGCCGCTTGCACCCGTCACAGCATGTACGATGCCGTCCTGGCGCAGCTTGGACATAATTTTGGATAAGTAGCTCTCTGAAACTCCGAGAGAAGAAGATAAATCTTTAATACCTATGTTCTGACCGCGCTCAGCATGGGCTAAGTGAATTAAAGCATGAAGTGCATAACCGATACTTTTTGAATATTGCATAGGGTACACTCACCCTCCTTTAATACTTGTACTTAATCATTATGGATCTACAATGTCCATTATAGACAACGTGAATCCATAATGCAATGGTGTAATACAAATACGTAAATTTGCAAGGATTTACAATGTGTTTTGTCGAATGAAATAGCATGGAAGTACTGGAGATAAGCCAGGAGGAGTGAACGATGGTGACAGTGAAAAAACGAATTGCTGCGATGATGATGACAACCTTATGTTTAGGCATGCTGGTTGCATGCGAACCAAATGAAACGTCGTCAACAAATACAAAAGTAAATGAAGCGACGGATAAGCCTGAGAAAACGATGGCAATTGATGAAAGCACTGAGCCGTCAGAGCAAGAAGAGCAAGACGAGGCTTACACTGTACTCGCGAAGGAGCTTCGAGTGCCTTGGGTCATTACTTTTGACGAGGACATTGTTTTTATAAGCGAGCGCGAAGGAAATATTGTGAAGGTAGATGGCGATGCGACGACACGTCAAGCGGTTCATTTGCTCAAAAGTGTACATGACCGCGGAGAAGGCGGATTTTTAGGTTTTCTGCTTGCTCCGGATTTCGCTCAGTCTCGAGAGGCCTACGCGTATCATACTTACGAAGAAAATGGTCGTGTAATGAACAGAGTCGTGCTTATTAAACAAAATGGCGGGCAATGGGATGAGGTTAGAGCACTGCTCGAGGGCATTCCTGGTGCTGCGAATCACGATGGCGGACGGCTGGCGATTGGGCCCGACAAGCTGCTTTATGTAACAACAGGAGATGCCCAGCAGCCGGAGCTGGCACAGGATCGTAACAGCCTTGCAGGAAAAATCTTGCGAATGACGTTAGATGGCAAGGTGCCAGCGGACAATCCGTTTTCCGGCTCCTATGTGTATTCTTATGGACACCGCAATCCTCAAGGGCTTGTTTGGAATAGTGAAGGTGTTCTATTTAATACAGAGCATGGCCCTTCGGGAGATCCTGGCGGACATGATGAGATTAATAAAATTGCAGCGGGCGGCAATTACGGCTGGCCTGCGATTTATGGCAGTGCTGCGCAGGAAGGGATGATAACGCCAATTTATCATACCGGCGAAGAAGCGATTGCGCCCTCAGGCGCGACAATCGATGAGAACAATCGAATATGGATTGCAACTTTAGTAGGCGAGGCGCTTTATCGCTATGACCCAGCATCCAAAAACATGGAAAGGGTATTCGAAGGCGAAGGAAGACTTCGTGACGTAAAGATAAAGGACGGACGTATTTATGTCATCACGAATAATACCGATGGCCGCGGTAACCCGTCACCATCGGATGATCGATTGCTTATAGTAAAGCAGGTGAAATAAAAAAGCTCAGGAGCCTATTTCAGCTCCTGAGCTTTTTTTGATCTAAACTACAAAGCTTATTTATTACAAGTTAGTGAAAGCATAATTAATGGCTTTAATCGTTTCATCAATGTCAGCCTCGGTATGGGCTGTCGTAAAGAACCAAGCCTCATATTTGGATGGTGCAAGATTGATGCCTTGATCCAGCATGAGCTTGAAAAATCTGCCGAACAGCTCACCGTCTGTATCCTGTGCTTCATCATAATTCGTAATCGGATGATCGCAGAAATGTGCGGAGAAGGAGCCGCGAATTTGGTTAATTGTGAGCGGTATGCCATGCTGCTTGGCAGCGGCGTGCAATCCTGTTGCAAGCTTCGTAGCCAGTGCGTTCATTCTATCGTAAATGCCAGGCTCTTGGAGCAGCTCCAAGCACGCTATGCCTGCTGAGATCGAGGCAGGATTGCCGGCCATCGTACCTGCTTGATAAGCAGGGCCGAGAGGGGCAACCTGCTCCATAATTTCACGGCGTCCGCCGTATGCACCGATTGGAAGGCCGCCGCCGATGATTTTGCCTAATGCGGTTAAATCCGGTTCGATGGCTTGGTGATCAGGGAACGCAACATAGGTCTGTGCTGCTCCGTAATGGAAGCGGAAGGCGCTGATGACCTCGTCGTATATAACTAGCGCTCCAGCTTCGCGAGTGAGCTTGCAAAGCCCCTCTAGGAAGCCTTCATGCGGCATAACCATACCGAAGTTGCCGACAATCGGCTCAACCATAACAGCGGCAGTCTCATGACCCCAGCGATCGAGTGCAGCTTTCAGCGCAGGCAGATCATTAAATGGCACGGTGATGACTTCACTAGCGATGCTTGCAGGCACGCCTGCACTGTCTGGAATGCCCAGAGTAGATGGACCAGAGCCTGCTGCGACGAGCACAAGGTCTGAATGGCCATGATAGCAGCCAGCGAATTTAATGATTTTGGATTTCTTTGTGTAGGCGCGAGCGACACGAATGGTTGTCATGACGGCCTCCGTACCGGAATTGACGAACCGCACCTTGTCGAGAGATGGGATGGCTTCTTTCAGCATACGAGCAAGCTTAATTTCCAGCTCCGTTGGTGTGCCGTATAGCGTACCGTTCTGAGCTGCACGAACGATAGCTTCTGTAATATGGGGGTGAGCATGTCCAGTAATAATAGGGCCATAAGCAGCTAAATAGTCGATATAGCGGTTATCATCGACATCCCAGAAATAAGCGCCCTCGCCACGTTTCATAAATACGGGTGCGCCGCCGCCTACCGCTTTGTAACTGCGGGAAGGGCTGTTGACGCCGCCAACAATATGCTGCAGCGCTTCTTCATATAGTTTTTCGGAATTTTGTCGCTTTGTTGTCATGGAAAGCAGCCTCCAATGGGATTCATAGTTGTAAGTCAATTTAAACAAGTTGAGAGAGTGTGTCGTATGATGTACAGCAGTGGCGCACCTAGAAACAAAATACACGCAACTTGAAGCGCCGTTGCGTGTACGTATGTTTACTGCTGTTTATTGCTGCTGTCGCTGCCGCTTGGTGTACTGCTTGGCGAAGCAGTAGGTTCTGGAACGGTGTTGTCTTCTTGCAGCGTCGTCTGTACGAAGGAGCGCAGCTCATCTTCATCTCTAATTCCAATAACAGACGCGCCGCCAACCCGATCCTCCGCGATGAGATCCATCGGCGGTATTTGCGTTGTGCTGGCCACATGGCTTTTGACGCCAAGCTGACCGAGCTTCAGCATATCCGGCACACTAATGTTTGTTTTCACATAAGGCTGAACGCTTTCAAGAATTTTTTTCATTTGGATAATGTTCCATGTCGATTGAAGCTCTTTGGACACCGCCTGAAGGAAATTTCTCTGACGCTCCGTTCTTGTGAAATCGCTCATCGCATCGTGGCGGAAACGAACGTATTGCAGGGCTTTATCGCCGTCAAGCAGCTGGTAGCCTTTTTTGAGATCAATATCGTAGCGATTGCCGTCGGCGTTATCGGTGTAATGCATATCTTTTTCGACATCAAAGTAAATGCCGCCCATTGCGTCAATCAGGCTTTTAAAACCTTCAAAGTCGGTATAAACATAATATTGTATGTCGAGACCAAGCAAGTCTCCAACCGTTTTCATAGCGAGCGGATATTCTCCTAAAGTAAGTGCTGTATTAATACGGCCTTTCCCATGTCCTTCTATGCTGACGTAAGTGTCGCGAAGAACGGAGAATAGATGTGCTTTCTTGGTTACAGGATCAAAGGATGCAACCAATATGGAGTCTGAACGAGCCGCTTGCCCCTCGTCTAGCCCGCGAGCGTCACCGCCGAGCAGCAATATATTAACGCGCTCTTTGCCTTCCCATTCAGGAATAGGTACTGGCGTTGCTTCAGCATCCTCGATAGGAGCCTTTGTTGGCTCTGGATCACTGAACTTATCAAGCGCACTGTAAACACCTACGCTCCAATAAATAACAAACGCTGCTACCACACCAAGAATGACAGAGAGGCTGATATAAATCCTTTTCCATCTTTTTTTCTTCGCCATTTTAGCAGTCTCATTTTTCGATTCTTCAGTCGTCTCTTTATTCGTCTCTTTAGGCATTTCGTTAGACGTGCTCCTTTCAGATATTGCGGAATCGTTTTGAAACAATGAGGGTAGATTTCAATGTAAGCATGAGCAAAGATGGCATAGCGAATGATCCGCTCCCAGAAAAAGAAGTTAGCAGAGCAGTATACGTTAGAAATATAAGAACGCATAAGTATGAGCCTTATTAACAGCTTATATTTCATCAGCAAACAAAAGCTTCGCTGCACAAGGCAAAGACAGTCGTTTACGCTAGGCGTGAACTAATGTATGATTACATATCATAAAATTATAAAGCTGAACGACATGCAGAAGCAAGTTTTATCGTTTTAAGTAAATAAAGATCGCTATTTCCTAGGAAATGTCGAAGTGGAAGGGGCTATAACAACCAGATGTTAGCAATCGATGTAAAGGATTTACGCAAGCAATTCAGCGTGCAAAAAAACCGAGAAGGCCTATCCGGCGCCCTCAAGGACTTGTTTAAACGCGAGTACAACGAGGTAACGGCGGTAAAGGATATTTCATTTCAAATCCCGCAGGGTGAAATTTGCGGGTATATTGGCGAGAATGGAGCCGGAAAATCGACAACCATCAAAATGTTGACCGGTATTTTGGTACCGACCGCAGGCGAGCTCAAAGTAAATGGCTACGTGCCTTTTAAGGATAGAGAGAAGTTTGTTAATGGCATTGGTGTTGTATTCGGACAGCGGTCTCAGCTGTGGTGGGATATAGGCGTTATTGAATCGTTCCAATTATTGCGCAAAGTATACCGGGTTTCGGAGGCGGATTTCCGCAAACGTCTTGACGAGCTTGTTGAGCGGCTACAGCTTGGCGACTTATTAAATCGTCCTGTACGCAAGCTAAGCCTTGGACAACGGATGCGCTGCGAGCTTGTCGCTTCACTCCTTCACAATCCATCTATTCTTTTTCTAGATGAGCCTACAATTGGTCTGGATATCGTCGTGAAGACAGAAATTCGTGATTTCCTGATGCAAATGAATAAGGAGCAGGGTACGACTATTTTGCTGACGACTCATGATCTCCAGGATATTGAAGCACTTTGTTCTCGCGTCATTATGCTTGATGATGGCCGCATTATCTATGATGGCGGACTGGAGGATCTGAAGAGCCGTTGGAGCAAAGGACGCGAAATTCAGTTCCAATTTGCAGGGCATACTGCGCTTGCCAAGCTGCAGCAGTTGACGAGCACACTCGATGTAACATGGACAATGGAGAATGAAGTGAGCGCAAAAATGTGGCTGCCGCATGCCGTTAATGTCTCGGATGCATTGGCATGTGTTGTAGGCGGCGTTGAAATTCGCGACATTAAAATTATCGAAACAAACACCGATGACATCGTTCGAAGCATTTATTCCTCTGGCTCTGCGGCAACATCCAAGGAGACGGTTCAATCATGATGAGCGCTTATATCGACTTTATTCGAATACGGTTTATCATGATGCTTGCGTACCGCGTTAATTATTATAGCGGTATCATTATTTATGCGATTAATATCGGCGCTTATTACTTTCTATGGCAGGCGATTTATGGGGACAAGGAGACGCTGGCCGGTTTCACGGTAACTCAAATGACAACCTACGTTGCGGTATCGTGGATGGCTCGTGCTTTTTACTTCAATAACCTGGACCGCGAGATAGCGAATGAAATAAGGGACGGTAGCGTAGCAGTACAGCTTATTAGACCTTATTCCTATTTAGTCGTAAAAATGATGCAAGGTTTCGGAGAAGGCTTGTTCCGAATGCTGCTCTTCATGGTGCCGGGGATGATTATCGTTTGTTTCTTATTTCCCGTTAAATTACCGACAGATCCGATGACCTGGCTAATTTATTTAGTCATGCTGTTCTTTAGCTTTCTTATCAACTCGCAAATTAATATTTTGACCGGCCTATTCGCATTTTTCGTTGAAAATAACGAAGGCATGATGCGAATGAAACGTGTTATGGTCGATTTGTTTTCTGGCGTAGTTGTGCCGATAGCGTTTTTCCCAGGCTGGCTGTCAGCTATTATGCAGTGGCTGCCATTCCAAGCCATTACGTATTTGCCAAGCTCCGTCTTCACGGGGCGGACGCCTAGCGATCAAATATTGCAGGTGTTTGGCATTCAAGTGCTTTGGTTTGTTGGGCTGCTGGTGCCAATCTGGTTAACGTGGCGCGCCGCTCGCAAGCGGTTGTTCGTGCAAGGGGGATAATAAATATGAGATACGCATCATTATTTTTGGAGTACATTAAAAACTACGCGAAGACGCGTCTTACTTATCGTGCTGACTTTTGGATTGAGGTACTTTCCGATTTATTGTTCCAAGGGATGAACCTCATCTTTATTTTGATCGTGTTCCAGCACACGCCGTCGCTTGGCGGCTGGTCTGAGGCAGAGGTCGTATTCGTTTATGGTTTCTTCATGATCCCATATGGTGTGTTCAGCACTTTCTTCAGCATATGGAATTTCAGCGAGCGTTATATTGTGAAGGGCGAGATGGATCGTGTTCTAACCCGCCCAGCACACAGCCTATATCAGGTGCTCCTCGAAAATGTAGATCCGCCTTCTTTAATCGGTTCTTTCGTTGGGGCTATTATTATGGTGCTATGCTGGACACAGCTCGGTTTGCCTTTCGAGATTCTCGATCTATTTGTGCTGATGCTCTTAATATTAGGTGCAGTGCTGATTTATGCGGGGCTCTACACGGCACTTAGTGCCATTTCCTTTTATTCGGATGCACCGACTGGAATTGTGCCATTGATGTACAACATTCAAAATTACGGACGTTACCCGGTTAATATCTATAACAAAATGATCCGCTTCGTATTAACATGGCTGCTGCCGTTTGCTTTTGTAGGCGTCATCCCAGCTTCTTATTTTCTTGAGAAGAAGGCGGATGATCTCTCACAGCTCGCGCTCTTAACTCCGGTCATGGGAATTATCGTGTTCACTCTAGGGCTGTTGTTATGGAACCATGGCGTGAAGCGATACCGAGGAGCCGGCTCTTAAACGGCTTGGTTTTAATTGAATAGGTGTGCAGCAAAAATGATGGGGGACTAATCATGACACAGCTTCAAGTGGGAGATATGGCACCGGAGTTTGTATTGCCGGCGTCAAATGGAGAAGATGTTTCACTTAGCGATTATCGCGGGAAAAATGTTGTCCTTTACTTTTATCCAAAGGATATGACGACGGCTTGCATACAGGAATCATGTGATTTTCGAGATGCAAACACAGAAATGCTGAAACGAAATACTGTTATTTTGGGGATTAGCCTAGATACGGTAAAGTCTCATCAGCGTTTTATTGAAAAGAAGGAGCTTCCTTTTCTGTTATTAGCTGATGTGGAGCATGAGGTGTGCGAGCTGTATGGAGTATGGAAATTAAAGAAGCTTTATGGCAGAGAGTATATGGGTCTTGTCCGATCGACTTTTCTCATCGATGAAGCGGGCAGGCTCGTGCAGGAATGGCGTAAAGTAAGGGTGAAGGGGCATGCAGAGCAGGTTCTGGATGCCGTAAAGGATTTGCAGCCGGCTGCTGCTAAATAATTGAAAACAGGACGGAGCAGGAAGTAGCTGCTCCGTCCTGTTTTTTTTGTTTTGGACTCTTACAAATTTGTCACCTGAATTGTCACCCTAATCGATGGTTGGCAATCGCTATTTTTTATACGATAGGAAATAGAAAACGGACTTGTAAAGGAGGCGTCAACAAATTGTTCCAATATCTTGAACTCAGCTGATCGCAGAATATCGAATACACACAAAATATATGGGGGAATAAAAATGAAAAAGTTGTTAATTGCAATGCTGTCGCTTGTCGCTGTCATCCTAATCGCGGGATATGTTGGCAAGGACAGCATCATCGAAAAAATATTTCCGCAGGCTAAGGGTGTCATTGTATACGGAGAGAAACAGCAGATCGATGATGTATTAACCAAACATGCCGAGCAATTAGAAACAAAAGAAGTGTACGAAATAAAAATCGAAATTGCTGATGGACAAAAAATAATGTATTTGTCGCAATCCACGATTCAAGGCTTATTGAAAAAAGAACTGCTAACCGAAGTGGAAGCTGACGGCAAAACCAAAAAGGTTAAATCTTTGTCGACTGTTCCAAATGGGGAAGGCTTATTGTTTGCCAAAAAAGAGTCAGACAAGATTAATGGAAATGGGAATCCCATTTCAGTCAAGTATGAAGGGAATTTGATTATTGGGAGCGGCCGAGCTTATGTCGATGCATTTGTTGTACTGGAGGACTCATCCTGGTCATCGCTGCAAAAGACAGAAAAAACGATGGCTGTTATGAAATTTAAAGAAAATCCACAAAAGCTGATCGGAAAGTTTGATGTCGAAAGAGACCAGCTTGTAACTTTGAAATAATGGCTTTAGCTAGGGTTGTCGCAAAAACAGAGTTAATCTGCTTTTGTGACAATCCTATTTTTGTTTTGCCTGATGTAACTTAGGGATAGTGAGTCTCTGAGCTAATCGCAGCCAGTAATGCACTCCACTTATCGGACAAATAGCTTACGAACCCAGCAGCTCTTATTTGATCTATTTATAATGGATTGAATTTCTAACGAACTCCAGAATCGTTATTTCGAGCAAAACAGCTCATGGAGTCCTGTACAGTACGCGATAACGTTAATAAGATTCGTTAAAGCTTCAAAAAAGCAGTTTTCTGCATAATAGGCATGATACAGTTCGTTAGCCAAATGGTTTTGGGATGTTATGCGCTGTCTGTGCGATGAAGCGTTGAACCCTTAAGTGTATTTTGGCGAAGGCATCCATATAACAGAATAGAAAAATAACGATTTTGTTCTAAGTAAGCTCTTGCTTCAGCGAGCTTGCTCTTTACTATTTTTGAGACAGTTCCCGCGGTTATGCTGCAAGTGCAAGAGTAAAAAGATGGAGCAGGGAAACAATAGAGGAAGCTTTCTCAAATGAATATATAGCTGTTAAATTATGAAGCACAGTGAAATAGATAATTTTGACATTGACAGTATGCTGTCACATTTATAAAATATGGACTTGCTTGTTAGATAGGGGGTTATAGATTTGATCAGGCTAAACAACATCAGAAAATCGTATCGAGTAGGGTCGGTTTCAGTAGAAGCGGTTCGTGGCGTTAGCTTGACGGTAAGTAAAGGTGAAATATTTGGAATTATCGGTCATTCAGGCGCGGGGAAGAGCACGCTGCTGCGCTGCGTCAATTTGCTGGAAAAACCAACATCGGGAACGGTAAATGTTGGGAATGTGGAGCTTACCGGCTTGCCAGAGAGACAGCTGCAAGCGCATCGCAGGCGTATCGGAATGATTTTTCAACATTTCAACCTGCTATCGATGTCTACGGTACGAGATAATATTGCATTCCCGCTTGTTCTCGCCAAGCTTTCAAAGGCAGAGGTAAATAAACGTGTGGATGAGCTGCTGAAGCTCGTTTCGCTTGAAGGTCATGCAGATAAATATCCTTCTCAGCTTTCGGGAGGCCAGAAGCAGCGTGTTGGTATCGCGAGAGCACTCGCAAACAATCCGGATGTATTGCTCTGCGATGAAGCGACATCGGCATTAGATCCGCAGACAACGAATTCGATATTATCGTTGCTGCTCGACATTAATGAAAAGCTAGGAATTACAATTTTACTTATTACGCATGAAATGAACGTTATACGTTCGATATGTGATCGTGTCGCTGTTATTGATGATGGCGAAATTGTTGAAATAGGCGATGTGCTGCATGTATTTCTAAAGCCGGAGCATCCGGTTACTCGCGACTTTGTTGACCAAGCATCGGACAGCGCCGTGAATGGACAATTGCTGCGAGGCCGCTCAGGGCGCCTGCTTCGCATGACTTATATTGGCGAGCTAACTTACGAGCCTATTTTGTATAATGCGGTGAAGCCAACGTCTGTTCAATTTGCGATTTTGCAAGGAACCGTTTCGCGTATGAAGCACACGCCTTATGGTCAGCTTATTGTGGAATTGATCGGCAGCGCCGCGGAGATTGATCAAGTGATTGATGTTTTGCGTAGAGATGGGCTGGAGGTGGATGCGATATGATGAGCTTCGAAAACGTACGTATTCCTGAAATTTGGGATGCTACGAAGGATACGCTCTATATGTTGACAGCCTCGCTCGTGTTTACAATTATTTTCGGATTAATCATGGGCGTCGTCCTGTTTCTAACTTCAAAACGGCAGCTTCTGCAGCAGCCTATTGTGTATGGCATCCTTTCATTTATCGTCAACGTATTGCGCTCGGTTCCGTTCGTTATATTGATGATATTGATCATGCCGCTTACAAAAATCATTACGGGTACGACGTTAGGCGTAGAGGGGTCTATTCCGCCGCTTGTCGTAGCAGCAACGCCTTTCTTTGCAAGGCTGGTGGAAACGTCGCTGCGTGAGGTGGATCGCGGCGTTATTGAAGCGGCTCAGGCAATGGGTGCATCAAAGTGGGATATTGTACGCCGCGTGCTGCTCCGTGAATCTAGTCCAAGTTTGCTAGCTGCGGTTACAATAACGGCAGTCACACTCGTCTCTTATACAGCGATGTCGGGTGTAATCGGCGGCGGCGGACTTGGTGACTTGGCACTGCGCTACGGATATCAACGTTTCCAAACCGATGTGATGCTGGTAACCGTCGCGCTTCTTATCGTGCTCGTACAGGTGCTGCAAACGATCGGGGATTCCTTAGTACGTCGTTACAGCAGAAAATAAATAAGTAGAAGCATGATGCAGCTCAGAGTGAATTGACAACTATGGAGGAATGAACATGAAAAAGACAAGTTATATGATCGTAACTTTAATGCTGATGTTTGCATTAGCAGCTTGCGGACAAAACAAAAATACCGATGACAACTCTGCAGGATCAAATGTTAATCAAGGAACAGAAACGCCTGGAGCGGTTAAGCTGAAGGTTGGCGCTTCTCCTGTTCCACATGCGAAGCTGCTTGAATTTGTAAAGCCAATGCTCAAGGAGCAGGGCGTGGATCTCGAAATTATCGAGTTCAATGACTACATCCAACCGAATACACAGCTTTATGAAAAAAATATTGATGCTAACTTTTTTCAGCATACACCTTATTTGGATCAGTTCAACAAAGACAAAGGTTATGATCTTGTAAATGTAGCTGCTATTCATATTGAGCCGTTTGGCGCTTATTCGAAAAAGATTAAAAAAATCGATGAGCTGAAGGATGGCGCGAAAGTTGTCATTCCGAATGATCCATCGAATGGCGGACGTGCGCTTGCCCTTATGGCTTCAAATGGACTGATTACTCTGAAGGATGGCGTAGGCGTTAGCGGAACTGTATCAGATATTGTCGCTAACCCGAAGAAGCTTGATATTAGAGAAGTAGAAGCAGCGACATTACCGCGCGTCTTAGGTGAGGTTGACCTTGCTATGATCAACACGAATTACGCGCTGGAGGCCGATCTAGTTCCCACAGAGGATGCACTTTTCATTGAAGGAAATGACTCCCCTTATGTGAATATTCTTGTTGCGCGTCCAGACAATAAGGATTCCGAAGCGATCCAGAAACTCGCTGCAGCGCTGCGTTCACCTGAAGTGAAGAAATTTATTGATGAGACCTACAAAGGCGCGATTGTTGCTGCATTTTAAGCAGGCCGGACTTTAATTAAAATGACAAAAAAGCTGAGCATGCGAGTAATCGCTGCTTAGCTTTTTTATGTTTTGTGCATCACTGCTATTGTTAGTCAATGCTTTTATACCTAAATCTCTGCCAACAAGCTCCTTCTTGTTACGAAAGGCTTAAACTATAGGTTTGATTATCCTTGTCATACGGGAAACCATTCTTGAAATACAAAATATCGCCTTCACGCTTGATGAACTTTAGGTAATCGCCGAGATAAGGAAGATCATTTGTTTCTACATATTCTTGCTGCTTAGCACCCAATAATTCTTTGTAAAGCACTGTAGTCGTCATATCTTTTCTATTCACAAGTTTTAAAATGCCGCTTTTATTTGCCCGCAAGAGAAAAACATCCTTGTCAAAATACTCAATAAAATAATTGTCATCCTCTCCGCTGAGGTTAACCAAATTAATCGTTTCAATCACTTCTCCGGTACCGTCTTTAATCAGGTGCAAAGTCTTCCCATCGTTCAGCAGCAAGTTGCCGTCTGCTTGAGTCATATTTTGCTCAAATCGGTTGAAATAGTAAACGCTGGATTGCTGTATGACTTTGCCGTCTTTCATGACAAGCGTGAATAGCTGGTTGTGAATATGCGGTTCTCCATAGTTATCTTCCAGATTAATCACCAGCAGCCCGCCCGGTGTTTTTTGAAATTTGAATGTCAAATATTCATGTATGGATTCACCTAGCTTTGCCAGCTCACGCCTTACACCCTTTGCCTCAGTGACGTAGACAATGCCTTTCTTAGGCTCTACGGTGTAAGTTAATCCACCATATGAGTAGAGATACTGCTTGAACGTTTTCAGATGATCAGCCTTTATCGTCTTTTTTTTGTCATCCCACGTCACGTTATCTCCACCTAATGCTCCGACAACGAAACGGACAGGCAAATAAACATTTTTCTCATACAAAAATGGTGCGCTTTCGAGCTTAACCATCTTTCCATCGAGTACACCTGTTTTGCTGCCTAGACGCACCGCAATCGATTTATTCCAACCGTCATATTGAGCCCGCTTGCCCGCTTTATCCCATTTCACTTCGAGCCCCGCTCCGCCTCCGACACTATCCATTGATACGAATGTAACGCCATTTTTTACGAGTGCTCCTCCATAAGAGCGAGTGCCGGAATCCCAATTAAACTCATAGTTTGCCTGAGATGCCGCACTGACAGGGGTTGGCAGCAGGAGTGCAAATACCAAAATAACGGCTGCAATGCTCCATTTCATTACAATCACTCTCCTAAATTTCAATTAAATGGAATATATATGGAATGAAGACGCGAATGCACCACAATAAGTTGCGCACTGCTGTCTTCATGTTTTATTCGAAGCTGACATTTGAAATTGACTAGCATAGTCATTTACCAGTTCAACTGTTCATATAATCTATCAGAATGACTCAGTTAATTATTCATAGGTAGAGAAGGGTGGCAGCGTGAATGCAGCGGATTTGGCGGGTAGCGATTTGTATGCTAGTTGTTTGCTTTGGTTTGTTTAAGCCTGATGGTTTTGGGGCGAATAAAGACGATGCTGCAAGTGATCAGAAGATCGTACAGGCAAGTGCCGCTGCTGCGGTTACGAATTATGAGGCGATGCCGCTTCTAACGGTGCAGGCATCTTACGATACTGGGAAAAAGCTGGAGCAAGGCAAGTCGTCAGCTGCTGCTTCATCGCAAAATGATAGAGTTAAAGTAGATTCACTAGGATCAGATCAAAAGATTTTGTATTTAACATTCGATGACGGACCTAGTAAGAATACAGAGCAGGTGCTGGATATTTTGAAGCAAGAAGGGATAACGGCGACTTTTTTTGTGCTTGGTGAACATGTGCTGAAGCAGCCGGAATTAGTTAAACGGATCGTGAAGGAAGGACATGCA
Organism: Paenibacillus sp. 01T424; assembly: GCF_056398745.1. Classification (NCBI taxonomy): domain Bacteria; kingdom Bacillati; phylum Bacillota; class Bacilli; order Caryophanales; family Paenibacillaceae; genus Paenibacillus; species Paenibacillus sp. 01T424. The sequence goes on from NZ_JBFTPZ010000012.1 coordinate 18,473, forward strand.
ATTGGCAATCATACGTTCGACCATAAATACGATCATTTATACGGAAGTTTTGCTGAATTTGCTGATCAGGTGATGAAAACGGATGAAGCTATTTATCGTACAACTGGAGTTAGAACTACATTAGTTCGCGCGCCGGGCGGCACATATAGCAATTTTGATCAGGGATACTTCGATGCAATGAAAGCGGCAGGTTATCAGGTGCATGACTGGAATGTAGACAGTGGGGATTCGAAGCGGCAAGGAGTACCAGCTTCCGAGATTATGACGACGATTAAAGGCTCAAAGATTGCAAACAAGCTGAATGTTTTGCTTCATGACAGTGCAGGGCATGCAGAGTCTGTTAAGGCATTGCCGGCCATCATTAAATATTACAAAGATAAAGGGTACACATTTGCTAAGCTGACGGATCAGGTTGAACCTATTCAGTTTAGGGTGGCAAGCAAACTCAAGTGGAGCAGAAAGCAGGTCACGCAGCAGGAAGTAGATAAGCTCACTCTGTTTTCGGAGAAGCTAGGTCAAAGCAGCCTGTCTGCCCAAACAAAGAAGCAGGTTCCAAATTTAATTTTGCATCGTGGCGAGAAAAGTCTAGTGCTTGCGTCAAGCGAATACGGAATAAAAAACGGCGCCATCGAAGTGTCGCTGCAAAAGCTTGTGGAATGGATTGAAGACAGCACGGAATTTGAGCTGAATACTGATTCCATAGAATCGTACGTAAGTACAAACCAGGTGCCGCCGAAATCCGGCAAGGAGAAACCTGTGATGGATGAGCCCAAGAAGCAGATCGTAGTTCCAGTGCGTGAGACGCTGCAAAAACTTGGAATTGCGATAACAAGATATGTGTACAACGATACCGATCGGGAAATTTGGATAACGGAGTAATAGAAAGGTTTCTAGCAGGTCTAAAGTGAGAGAAAGCTGGGGACACTGAAAAATAGATAGATTTATTTTTCAGGAGGCGATTTATACGATGATTTCTCCCCAATTTTCTGAGGATGCTAAAGAGGAACGTTATAGTCATTGGCCGGAAGCACCACAGGTGCTGCTGCATCGATTGCTAGTAAAGGTAGAGAGTGTATTGCTAGGCAAGCAGCAGGTCATTCGAAATACGCTAACTGCACTTCTGGCTGGCGGACATGTTTTGCTAGAGGATGTGCCGGGTGTTGGCAAGACATTGCTCGCTCAGGCGTTTGCTAGAGCGGTCGGTGGAGATTTTAAACGAATACAGTTTACGTCCGACATGCTTCCGGCTGATATTGTTGGCGGAGTCGTGCTTGATGCACGGACGAGTGAACTTGTCTATCGGCCTGGACCGATTATGGGCAATGTGGTGCTTGCTGATGAGATTAACAGAACGTCGCCGCGTACGCAGTCTGCGCTTTTGGAGGCCATGGAGGAAAGACGAGTGACGGTAGAGGGGAAAACCCGCAAGCTGCCGGTTCCTTTTATGCTCATAGCTACACAAAACCCACTTAGCTTCGAGGGGACAAACACGCTGCCGGAAGCACAATTGGATCGGTTTATGATGAGGCTGACGATTGGTTATCCCGGCTCATCGGAAGAGAAGCGGATGCTCGAGCAATACGCGAATGGCAATCGAATTGAACCCGAACGGCTTCGTCCTGTCATTGCTACGGAGGAATGGCTGCAAATGCAGGCTGAGGCAAGGCAGACTCACATGCATCCGGCACTGCTTGAATATATGGTGCAAGTAGCCGATGCGACAAGGCGTGCTCCTGAGGTTGTGCTGGGCTTAAGTCCACGCGCTCTGCGCGACTGGCTGCGGGCATCACAGGCGAATGCGTATATGGAAGGGCGCGGATTTGCGATACCAGATGACTTGCTGGCGACAGCTGATGCTGTGCTTCCGCATCGTTTGTCTTTGCGTTTTAACGCGACTGCGGCTGGTGCTGATGCAGCTGCAGTTATGAGACGGACGATACGTGAATGTCCGATGCCTGCTGCGGTAGGAAGCGGGAAGCGCCGATGAATGCACCTTTTCAAGATGAATTATTGGAAGGCGGAACGCCGGAGAATGAGGCTGTTGATACGACGACATATACTCAAGAGGGCGACAGCGCAGCTCCGCTTGATAGGAGTGGGCAAAGAACAGCGTCGGTACAAGTAAAAGAAGCTGTCCTTGTAAATAAGGAATGGGATCAACTAGCTTATCCTTATCGTACGAGATGGATCGCTTGGTGTATCATTACGGCGGGCTGGGCAAGCAGCTGGGCAGCTGTAATAATGCGGGGCGGTGCAGTAGAGTGGTTTATGCTGTCCGTATTCAGCATGATTATAATCATTAGCGGGCTTGCGCCTATTATGGCTGCCAAGGGATTAACTGCAATGAGGATGATGTCGCAAGAAATGACGAGAGAAGGCGGGCAGCTCGAAATTAGCCTGAGAATAAAGCGTTCTTTGCTCATACCTATTGTATGGGTTGCTATTTCCGATGAGACGAGTAATAAAAGTTCATCAGAAAATACGAAAATAAGCGTGCGTACGGTGCTTATGCCAATGTTCCGCCAAGAGATGACTTACCGATATACTCTTCATCACTTACGGCGCGGGCGTTATCCCTTCGAGCCTATATCGATTACAGTGGGGGACTGGCTCGGCTTGTCAGCGATCCATAAACGTTTATATACCGCAGGAGAATTTGTAGTGCTGCCAGGACTGCCCCATGCCGATCAGGTACATAAAGCGGAACGTGCAAGAGGCACAGCATTATACGCTGTGCRATCATTGACCGCTGATCCAAGTACGGATCACCTAGGAGATGCGGGTCGTGAGGAAATCAAAGCGGCGGTGAGTGCAGCGGGACTTGGACCAGACAGCCGTCCATATCGCGAAGGAGATTCGCTGCGTCATCTGGATTGGCGAAGTGCAGCTAAGGGGCGCGGCTTACAGACAAAAATCCATCCTTTAGAGCGGCCAGCCAAAACAGTTATTGCTGTCGATACGCTTGCTTCGGCTTATGGGCAGGACGATCGGTTGTTTGATGCTTGTGTAGGCTGGGCTTCGCTTGCACTAGCTCAGTCTGCTTCACTCGGCCACGCTGTGACACTGCTGCTCGGACAAGGCACTCCTGTCATGCAATCATCTGTTGATGGAGGAACGCAGGCTGATTTATCAGAGATGCTGCATGCAATGGCATTGCTTCGCGCAGATGGAAAGGGCTCTCTTGCTGGGAGACTCGCCGAGGAATCAAACCTGCAAGCACGCGGCAGTACGATACTTGTATTTACTGCGGATTGGAGAGGCGGCCGGAGCTGGGGAGAGCTTGCCGGATTCGCAGGCGAGCAAGGCTGCAGGCTGGAACTATTTATTATTACGCGCAGCAATGTACCGACCTTCGCTATGCGCGAACAACAAAAATGGTTGGAAAGCGGCGGCGTCAAAGTGACGTGGCTGCATGTCCCTTCGAGTATGAACGCGCTCCCTTACGCCGAGGAAGGAGGCGACAATCATGAGCTTGCTTAAAAGCGATGTAGTAGGGAGGAGCGATAAACCTCTGAAAGCTGAGCATAATTTATTGCGAGGAGAAGCTGCTGAGGAATCGTTTGAATACCGATTGATCACAACATTGCTGCTGTTCGGACTGCTATCGGAATGGCTGCTGCCTTGGGTGAATGCAGGTGAGTGGTCGGCTATTTATAATCCTGCCCCGCTAATTTTTGTTATCGGAGTGGTGCTGCTGGCAGGGCTGTTTCGTTTGCCGATTGCACTTTCGTTCGTTATGAATGCTTTGTTGTGCATACTAAGTCTCATGTGGATTTATAAAAGCGCTGATCAAAGCAGTTTGCAATGGCTGCTTGCGTTTCCAGGCATGTTGAGAGACCATTTCGTTCTGATTATAGAAAATGGGCTGTGGTCAATGTCTGGAGAGCTTCGGACTTTGCTGCTGTTTATAGGCTGGGCGATGCTTGCACCTGCATTGCAGGCTTTATTATGGATGAGGCAGACGGCTCTTGGCATCGCATGTTTCACGCTAGTTTATTTAATTGCGCTGCATGTCTGGCTGGGTATGGATGTAATGGGAGGCTTAATGCGAACCGTGGCAGAAGGGCTCCTACTAGGTGCCATTGTCTCTGTACCGCGTGTTAAGCGAATGATTAATACAGGTGCCGGCAAGCTTAGAGGTCTTGATATGCGCTGGTTATCAAGCTCCATTTTTGTTGTACTTACGATACTTGGCTGCGGTCTTTTGTTTGCAGGCGGGAAAGGTGAAACGATGCCGCCTGCTAGCTGGACTGCCTCTCTTAATGATCGTTTAGAGCAAACCATTCAGTCTATGGGTAATCAGCAAGGGTCTATCCATGTAATGGGGCAAACCGGATTTGAACGATTAGGCAGTGCATTTACGGGTTATGGTTTTGATGACGGCGTGCTGGGAGCACCTGTACAAAAGGATAACGGCGTATTATTTACAGGCAGCTCCACTGAAAAAGCATACTGGCGCGGGGAGTCAAAGCAGGTGTACGACGGCCGGGGCTGGATTGATACCGCGGGTAGCTCTGTTCTGCTTCCTATACGAGGCTCTGATGCAGCAGCCTCCACTGAGGCGGCAGCAGAAGCTGGAAATAAGCAGCTGGGTCCGCTCATTCGACAAGCCGTAGTTTGGTCTAAGCCGACAGCGGGGATGCCGCTCTTTGCATCAGGTCACTTTGGCAATGTGACAGAGCTTGTTGCAGCTGATCCGCGCAGGAAGCTTGGAAGTTACGTATACAATGCGGATAAAGACTCTTTATACGCGCAATCGGATACGGCGAAGATTGAGAAATATACAATAGAGAGTGTGCTCTCCATAACGGATGAAGCACAATTGCGCGCTTTGAGCAGTACCGCTGACGATAATTTATCGTCAGGTGATGGAGCACAGGCGGCAACAGTAGAAAGTGCTGCGGAGCTTGAGCCTTATTTGCAGCTGCCGAGTAGTCTGCCAAGCCGCGTAACTGCATTAGCTGCTGAGGTTGCGGGCGGCGGAGTTACGAGCCGCTACGATCAGGTGAAGGCGATCGAGGACTTTTTGAAAGCGAGCTATACCTACTCGCTGGAGGACAGTGCAGTTCCGCCGGAAGGAAGCGACTTCGTCGATCATTTCCTCTTCGAGCAGCGGCAGGGCTATTGTGTGCATTTCTCCACAGCCATGGTCGTATTGCTTCGTTCGCAAGGGATACCCGCTAGGTGGGTGAAAGGCTTTACTTCAGGCACTCCAGTGGGGGAGAGCGCGGAGATAGGCTCGCTGAGTACGAGCAGTGGAAGTAATGATAGCGGGTCGCAAGGGACGATAGATACGAGTACAGGAAGTATGAAGAATGAACAGCTGAGTAGTGGGAGTCATAATAGCGGAGCTCAAGGAGCGCTAAATAAGAGCGGCGGAAGTAATGATAGCGGGAAGCAAGGAACGCTTAATTCGAGTACAGAGGGTTTGAATAGTGAAATGCTAAGCGCGGGAAGCAGTGGTGCTGGGCAAACCACTGAAAATAGTTTGAAGCTGGTGGATTATGAGGTTAGAAGCTCAGATGCGCATGCTTGGGTTGAAGTATATTTCCCAGGCGCAGGCTGGGTACCCTTTGATCCGACGCCGGGATTCAGCGATGTATCAACTATCGCGTCCGTCGGTTCTGTGGACGGACAGCTTGCTGCTCCTGCGATGGGTGCAGCAGGAACAGCGGCAACTGGAGCAAGTGGCCATAGCGAGTCCAATTTATCGCGGGTCGCTGCTTCATTCGAGGCGGCGGCAGCAGCCATTGCACGAGGAGCAGACGCCCTCGTGCATGCGGCGCAAAGCGCCGCCAAGAGCGCAGCGGCGGCATCGCCCGCCGCTGTAGTTACCGCATGCGCGGCCGCGCTAGCGCTTGCGGCCGCGGCCATTGCTGCGGCACAGCACCAGCGGCTTCGCCTCTCGCTGGCGCTGCGCCGCTATGGCGCGGCTCACGCCGGCATCGCGAAGCTCGCCGGCGCAGCCGCGCCCTATCCGTCACATGAATCTGTGACGGACATGGATGCAGCGCCAGCGGCGGTCGCGCGCTGGCGCACTGGCACTGGCGGCGCGGCGGAGGATATGGCGCCGCGCAGTGGAAAAACGCCGCGCGACGCCGATGGGCGGATTCGCGCGAGCTTCATTGCAGTGAGCAGCGCGTTAGCGCCGCTGCTGCAGCGCCGTTTCGGCGTGCAGGCGCCGGGGCAAACGGCGCGTGAATATGCGAGCGCCGCTGAGCCGACGCTCGGTGCGGAGCAGCAGGATGCGCTGCGCCAGCTTACAAGCTGGCTTGAGGAAGCGCATTTTGCTGCGCCCGGTCCTTGGCCGGGTGCACCTACTCCTTCTGCACTGCGGACGGTTCTGCGAGTGCTGGACAAGCAGCCGATTCAGAAAGTGAAGAAGCACTCCGCGGATAATCTGCAAAAGCAGAAGAGAAGCGACATGCCAGTCAAGGCTCCTAAATAGTTGCAGGAGACGATGATACATTTTGGCTCCTAAAGGGTTAAGCTGTAAGTCGATTTATATAACGAAACATGAAACGCCGTTTAGCTGGAAAAACTACCGTTAATATGGTGTACATTTGATTATTTTCTGCAATAGAAGGAATTTCTCCCGTTAATTGTTGATGATTTAGCTGATGATGGCTATTTCTCGAGAATTAACGGGAGTTTTTTCTGTTAATTCGCTGCAATGCTCATTTTGAGACATTTTAAAAGGAGCTTTTCCCGTTATTTTCTCAAGAGGCTGTTGAAACACTCGCAATAAGCATAGTTGCAGAATTACCAAGCGTTTTTACTATATAATCTGCCCTTAACTTAGGCATCCGCATGAAAAAAGCATGGATGAAATGATGCAGCAGCCTGCAGCTACTCATATTTTTTCAACTAATCCGTATGACTTGGCACATTAAATAACATTCTATTTATAAGCCTATAATCAAGCAGATAAGCGGTTACATTTTTACTTCAATGAATTGTCACTCCGCTTTGCCTTGACTCGCTTAAACAGCCTTATATATAATTACTACATAATTTGAGGGAGGCTCGGTAATGACTAAGCAAAATGAAATCATCGTTGTACTCGATTTTGGAGGACAATATAACCAACTTATTGCACGCCGTATTCGTGATTTGGGCGTATATAGCGAGCTATTGCCGTATAACACGTCGGTAGAACGGATCCGTGAACTACAGCCGAAGGGTATCGTATTCTCGGGAGGACCGGCAAGCGTTTATGAAGAAAATTCACCAATGGTTGACCCTGCGATTTATGATTTGAACATTCCAATTTTCGGTATTTGCTACGGTATGCAGCTGATGTCGCATCAGCTTAATGGTAAGGTTGAGCGCGCGGGCAAACGTGAATACGGAAAAGCAGAAGTGGAATTTGTGGAAGGTTCGCAAATCGGCTTTGGCTTAGATAAAGTTCAAACGGTTTGGATGAGCCACGGCGACCACGTAGTTGAGCTGCCTGAAGGCTTCAAAGTAGATGCAAGCACGGATCATGCTCCTGTTGCAGCGATGAGCAATCCAGACCGCGGATTCTTTGCCGTTCAATTCCACCCAGAGGTTCGTCACTCTGAATTCGGTAATGAAATGATTCGCAACTTTCTTTACAATGTTTGTGATTGTGATGGCACATGGACGATGGAATCGTTCATTGAAGATGCTATTCGTGATATTCGTAATGAAGTTGGCGATAAAAAAGTACTATGCGCGCTTTCCGGCGGCGTAGATTCTTCTGTTGTAGCTATTCTTCTTCACAAAGCGATCGGCGATCAGCTTACTTGTATGTTTATCGACCACGGCATGCTCCGTAAAGGTGAAGCTGAAGGCGTTATGGAAACATTCGTAGGCAAATTCGATATGAAAGTGCTCAAAATCGACGCGCAAGAGCGTTTCCTTGGCAAGCTGAAGGGCGTAGAAGATCCAGAGCAAAAACGTAAAATTATCGGCAATGAGTTTATTTATGTGTTCCAAGAAGAGTCGGACAAGCTGGATGACTTTGAATTTTTGGCACAAGGTACACTTTACACAGACATCGTGGAGAGCGGTACAGCTACAGCTCAAACGATTAAATCTCACCACAATGTTGGCGGTTTGCCTGAGGACATTAAGTTTAAACTTATCGAGCCTCTTAAAGCGCTATTCAAGGATGAGGTTCGTAAAGTCGGCGAAGAATGTGGCCTTCCAGAAGCTATCGTATGGCGTCAGCCATTCCCAGGTCCGGGTCTTGCGATTCGTGTCTTAGGCGAAGTAACAGAGGACAAGCTTCATATCGTTCGTGAGTCGGATGCGATTCTTCGTGACGAAATTGCCAAAGCTGGTCTTGACCGTGAAATTTGGCAGTACTTCACTGCGCTTCCGAACATGAAGAGCGTAGGCGTTATGGGCGATGCTCGTACGTATTCGTACACAGTTGGTATCCGCGCCGTAACTTCAATCGACGGAATGACAGCAGACTGGGCACGTATCCCTTGGGATGTGCTTGAGAAAATCTCCGTACGTATCGTTAATGAAGTAGACAACGTTAACCGTATCGTCTATGACGTAACTTCAAAACCGCCTGCTACAATTGAGTGGGAATAGATTGGAATTAATTGATTACAAAAAAATACTCTCTTTTATTTGTGTTATTCAGCAAATAGAAGGGAGTTTTTTTTGTTTGATCAAAATCAAAGAACTAATTTGAAATGTACTTAGTTGGCGCTTTTTTCATGCTAATGAGTGCGTCTAGGAAGCCCACGCATAGATGTTGTTGTAGAAACGAGTAGTTAGACATTGTGATCTTGGGGAAGGCTACATGATAAAAAGATTACAAGGTGGTATACGATGATAAAGAGGATTAGCTTGCTTATATTTGTTTTCACTTTCATGACTGGCTCAACTACATATGCCTATAACGAAAAGCCATCAAGTGACGAGCGTGTGCCTTTTGAAAAGATGTATATTGAATATGGTGGCTATAAAACAGTTGAAGATGCATTAAGTGAATGTAATCTTCACTTCAGAAAAAAGATTAAATTGCCTTTTAAGCTGCCGCCGATTTCGTTTACTCACCATTTGGCAAGATGTAATCAACTTGGTGGTGTAAACGACTATTTTGAAATCGAGTACCTTAATGAGCTTCAAGGTTCAAATAATCATTACATGGTATGGGTGAATCCTTCGGGACACCGAAATGGATTTCCACGCAAAAGCAATGTTATCCGCATATATGAGTTAGAGAATGGAGAGAAAGCTGTTTACGGTACGACCCCAACATTAGGTGATAGACCTCCTGCGTTTGATGTATTGCGTTTTGAAAAAAATGGATGGCAATATATATTGTCGATTGATAAGCGTGTAGAGGATAAGGTAACAGCTGATGTTTTAGTGGACATTGCTAATTCAATAAAATGAAGTTCAAGCACCATCATTCGGTTGGTTGGTGCTTTTCTTCTTCACGTAGAGCTTCATATTAGGTGTAAATGGTGTTTGTGTTAATCGAATTTTTTTTGGAGGAAGAAAGCAGCCAAATTAATTGAACAGCAAGAATAGCGATGACGAGATAGTCGTATAGATGTGTGCCTGGATCATTGCCTGTGAAGTTTAGAAAGTTGTGCAAGCCGTGGAAGAGGATTGTGAGCAGAATGGCGCGGTTTCGAACGACCAGCATCGCCAATACAAAGCCCACTATAAACGCATATCCAATTTGCAAAAGAGTATCCTCTATCGATTGGCCGCCAAGCGCCTGCAAAGCGTGTGTGACACCAAACAACGAGCTGGAGACGATGACAGCTGTCATTTTTCCTTTTGGCATTAGAATCCGCAGCATCATTCCCCGGAACAATGTTTCCTCTACAAATCCTACTAAGAACAGCTGCGACAGCAGCATATAAGCGAAAAACGAGAAGGAAGCGGGTTGAAAGCCTTTGTTGGCGATCAATAAGACGATTAAGACGAGCAGCAGAGGAAGATATTCAAGCCATTGCTGCTTTGTAAGCTTGGAAACACCGCTGAAATAAAAGGTGCTCCACCGTTTTTTTACCGTCATATAGATCACTAGAAATAATGCTATCGGAATAAAGCCTAGAAATGGAGCGAGTGGATGCGTAAGTTCAGCAATCGATACATAGGCGCTGCCGCCGGCTACAAAAATCATCAGCATAAGCTCGATTAGAATAAGCGCAACAATAGGCCTTTTTACTGTAAAGCTGTCCGTTGTAATCATTTAGAATTCCTCTTTTTCGATTATTTTTTTTAAAAATTCATTTTCCATCTTAAAAAAATGCAAGCCGTAATGCATGACAGATACGCGGTAATAATAATCGTTTTTATCTTCGAGCTGCTCCAGCTCCTTGGACACGATGGACTGAACGGCCTCCATTTGAGCAATGTTGCGCGCGATGTTTTGTTGATACGCCATTAAGTTTTGTTTTTTCGTAGGCTCATCAAGGTAATCGTAAAAGAAGATTTTAATGAGATACTCGCGTTTGTTCGATTGAAGGGGTTCTCTTAGCCACTGCATAAAATGCTTCTGCCCTTCGCTTGTGATGCTGTACATCTTTTTGTTTTTGCTGTCATTCGTTTCTTCTTCCATCACGTATGCACTTTCCACTAGACGCTTAAGTCCGGGGTATAGGCTTCCATAGCTCATTTTGTAAAAGATCCCGATTGATTGCTCTGTTATTTTTTTAATATCATATCCGCTCATTTTCCCTTGCATCAGCATTCCTAAAGTAACTAGCTCAATCATCGTCGTTCTCCTTAATGTATCAAGTTGATATATCTATTTGATATATGTAATGTATCTCGAATGGAATACTTTGTCAAGAAAAATAATCGTGTAAATGAACGCTATTTTAAATAACGAAAAAAGCCCAAAACTCTCGTATCAGCCTGCTGGCTGATTCGCGAAGGTTTTGGGCTTTGTATGAGCTGTGTCTTAGAGTGAAAAATAATCGGCTGCAAACGTCAGGATTAGGAGTACCGCCATGATCCAGCCTGCACCATAGGTTCGTTTCGATGGTACAGGGGCAGAGGAGTCAGCATGGTTTTGTTTTGCCGTTTTTTTCTTAATAGACCAAAAATACAAACAGGCACCCGCTAGAACTAGGGACAGCTCTAATAAGGCGCTAATTGCCGGCAGTTTCCACAGTCCGAAGCCGAGTAGAGGGAAATCGCCGAAATTTCCGGGCAAGAGCGGCATGTCGCTGCGATGTACGAGCAGGTCAATCAACCAATGGCTGAAGACCAGTGAGCCAATGATGGCTGCACTTCGCTTATTCCATATCCGCCATGAAATTAAAGCAGCAACAATCGCTATTAGCAAAGCTCCAGCCAGAGAATGCGTATAGTCAGCATGGATAACAGCTTCACCATAACCTCCGTCGCCTATTTTATCAATAGATTCTGCCCCTGTGAGCAGCAGCGGGATAAACGCGATATCGAGAAGCTGCGTGCTTGCCATCAAAACCCACAAGGGTACCTTGGGCTCCATCGCTTTTACAATGGCCGCAAGTCCAAAATGTCCAGCCAGCATTTACTTCGCCACCTTTCGTTCAATTCGTGCATCAAGCCAGCCGCATACGACGATAAATAGAAAGAGAAACATTAAAAAAGTCATGTATCAGTCCTTCTTTCGTTTATCTGCTTGTCGAATCCAATAAGGAGTGCTTCAAAGGCATGATCAAAGGTAGTGGAGAGTCGGCTGAAAATGGCGTCCACACTCTCTTCCGAATGCGTATAGGTGCCAACTATCCCGCGCAGCATATAGAAATAAATGCGTGAACAGCTTAGGAGCTGCTCGCCTTCAGGCAAATTAAGATTTGTTTTCAAAAGCTGGACGATAACGTTGAACATTTGATTGCGAACACGATTGATTTCTAGCTCAGGCTCCAGTTCATCGACACGGGAGGACTTAACCTCAAAAAATATAGCGTACATGCTTCTATTGTTTAAGCAGAACCGAATAAACAAATCATTCATTCGCTTAAGCTTCTCGTCAGCGGATAGGAAGGCGTCTTTTGCAAGTGTGTCCAATTCACCCTTCAACAGCTGTAAGGGCTGCATAGATAAGGCATGAAGCAATGCTTCTTTATCTTGAAAATAAATATAGATCGTAGTATGAGAGCAGCCGGCTTCCTTTGCAATTTCTCTTATTGAAACGGAATCGTATCCGCGTTCTCCGAACAGCTTCTCAGCTGTGGCGATGATGGCGCATTTTGTTTCCTCTGCGCGGAATTCTTTTTTAGTAGCGATGATCATTCACTCCTCTTTATGATAGTAACCACTGGTTACTAACCAATGGTTATATAATACCAAATGCTTACAGATGTCGTCAAGACGCTGATTTCTGCTATAATCTTTGATGAGAACAATAGTAAATCCAACCTCGTTTTACGGAGTAGATTTGCATTCGCGAACCTAAGCCCATGCTTACGAAGTAGGTTTTCTACGAAAACCTAAGCCCATGCTTACGAAGTAGGTTTTCTACGAAAACCTTTAAGGAGAATAAATCAAATGAACCTATATCCTTCAATCAGCGAAGATCGGATTGAGCTGCCGCTGGCTTTTCCCATTACGATTTCGCAATCTGTAGGGGTTTCCCCGACCTTTCAAAGACTGCATTGGCATAAAGCGCTCGAAATTAACTACATACAGAAGGGGAGCGGCTACTATCTGATCAACGGGAGCCGTTATGACTTCCAGCAAGGAGACATCGTACTTATTCATTCCAATGATTTGCACCGTGCGTTTGAGTCAGAGGAGCTGGTCATGAGCATTATTATGTTTGATTCGTCTTACCTTGCTTTAGAGCAGCGCTACGATGCGGAGCTGCTTATTCCATTTCGGGATATTGGGTTAAGATTTGATAATGTGCTTGATCGAGAGCATCCGAAGCTGGGAGAGCTTGGCGGCATTATTAAAGACATGTCTGCTGAGTTTGAGCTGAAGGAGCCGCATTTTGAAGTGGTGGTGCGGGCGAAGCTTATTCAATTGCTTGCATTCGTCAATCGCTATTTTGCAAAAAATAATGAAACGGGAGCGCAGCATGTGCGTGGTATGGAAACGATTCGAGGCGTGCTGAATGACATCGAGGCTGATATATCATACCCATGGACGCTTGGCGAGCTCGCAGAGGCCGCGCACTTAAGTCCCTCTCGGTTCAGCACGTTGTTTGTGCAGGTTGTTGGGACCTCGCCCATGGATTATTTGATACAGATGCGGCTGTCACAGGCGGCTTATCTTCTTGAATCCACAGACAAAAAGATTATTGAAGTGGCAGCTGAATGCGGATTTCGCAATTTATCTAATTTCAATCGGCTGTTCAAGCAGCACGTAGGGAAGCTCCCATCCGAGCTGCGATCCTAAAAGACAGTAAGATAGTATTATAACATCGTTCTTTTTCATTAGAAGAACGATGTTTTTTATTTTAAAATAGAAGAAAGTACAAATAAGGAGTGTGAGCGATATTATTTTCCTTGGTATAGATGCAGGAGGCAGCAAGACACATGCTCTGCTCGTAGATGAGACAGGACGTGTACTTGGCAGAGGCCTTGGCGGAAATGGAAATCATCAAACCGCTTTTGAAGCAGCAAAAAACAGCATAGATCATGCTTGTCAGCAAGCGCTTCAGGATGCTGGCGTGACGAAGGATCAGGTGACATTTGCCTACTTCGGACTTGCAGGAGCAGATCGTGAGCCTGACTATGCAATTTTAAGACCGATGATTGCTTCACTTGACTATAAAAATCATGCGATTGCATGCGACACCATGATTGGTATGCGTGCGGGGACGAACCGATCTTACGGAGCGGTCATTCTTAGCGGAACTGGCCTTAACGCTGCTGCTCGCAACCCTCAAGGGGAAGAACTGCAGTATGGCGGCTTTGGTTATTTATTCGGGGACGGACATGGTTCGGGCACGGATCTGGCCATTCACGCTTTTCGCAGTGCGATTCGTGCTTGGGAAGGCAGAGAGCAAGCGACACTTCTTAGTGAAATGGTTCCCCAGCGGCTTGGCTATCATACGATTCAAGAGATGTACGATGATGCGCTGGACAACGGCAAACGTCCGTCACATGAGCTTGCTAAAGTGATGTTTGAGGCCGCTGCTCTCGGGGATGCTGTAGCCATCCGTCTTTTGGAGGAAGCTGGACGTGAGCATGCAAACTCTGTAAATGCGTTGATTAAGCGGCTAGGCATGGAAAAAGAAAAATTCGATGTTGTCCTTGCTGGCAGCGTAATGTCGCGAGGCGGCTCTACACATATGGTCGATGCAATCAGTGAAGCTGTTGTAGCGGTTTCGCCGCAAGCGCAGACAGTCAGATTGACGGTCGATCCGGTTATTGGAGCAGTAATGAGTGCGATGGATAGCAGCGGCATTGTGATTGATGAAGCGGTAGATGCAGCACTTAGAAAAATTAYATTTTAAAAATAGTTTAAACATTTAAGGGAGGCTCATTCACATGTCCAAAAAACCACTAAAGGTCGCCGTCATTGGCGGCGGTTCCTCGTATACGCCAGAAATCGTAGAAGGCTTTATTAAAAAATATGATGAAATGCCGATTCGTGAGCTTTGGCTTGTTGATATCGAAGAAGGTCGTCATAAGCTGGCAATCGTTGGCGAGCTTGCGAAGCGGATGGTAGAGAAAGCTGGCCTGCCAATCGAAGTGAAACTAACACTTGACCGTCGTGAAGCGATCGCTGGTGCAGATTTCGTTACGACACAAATGCGGGTAGGTTTGCTGGAAGCAAGACGCCGTGATGAGCATATTCCTATTTCACATGGTGTAATTGGACAAGAGACGACTGGACCAGGCGGAATGTTTAAAGCGCTTCGTACTGTACCTGTCATTCTGGATATTTGTAAGGATATTGAAGAGCTTGCGCCGAATGCTTGGATGCTTAATTTCACGAATCCAGCGGGTATTGTAACCGAAGCGGTTCAAAAATACAGCAAAGTAAAAACAGTGGGTCTATGCAATTCACCAATTAACTTTCAAAAGTTTCTGGCTAAAGAGTATGGCGTTAGCGAGAGTGAAGTATTGCCTGAATTCGTAGGGATCAATCATCTGCACTGGGTTACAGCCGCTTATGTAAACGGTGAGGACAAATTGGACGAAATGATCGGAGCCGGTCGCGACTATTCAGCTACAAACGTAACCGCGTTTGACTGGGATGCAGATTTCCTTCGCTCATTAGGCGCGATACCAACGTATTACCTCCGTTATTTCTATATGACGGATTCGATGCTCGCGGATATGAAAGACTCGCTAGAGAAAAACGGCACGCGCGCAGAAGTTGTAAGCCGGGTCGAAACGGAATTGTTTGAGCTGTACAAGGATGTTAATTTGACGGAGAAGCCAAAGCAGCTTGAGCAGCGCGGCGGTGCTTATTATTCTGAGGCAGCTGTTAACTTGATGCATGCTCTATATACCGACAAACGTGATATTCAGACGTTGAACGTTAGAAACGGCAACATTATTGATTTTCTGCCTGAAGATGCAAGCATCGAGGTTAACTGTGTCGTTACGGCTCAAGGCCCGATTCCACTGCCTTTGCAGCGTGTTCCAGAGCAAATTAAAGGTCTAATGCATGCTGTAAAAACATATGAATCGCTAACTATTGAAGCTGCAATCAGCGGAGATAAAGGGATCGCGCTGCAAGCGCTCGTTCATCACCCGCTTGTTCCAAGCGTAGCGGTGGCTAAGGCGTTGCTTGAAGAAATGCTTGAGGCGAACAAAAAGTATTTGCCGAATTTTTTCAAAGAATAAACTAGGCTGCAAAGCAGTTGGCAGGAAGGGCAGGAGCATAGCTCCCGCCCTTTTTTGGCTTGCTTTTAACTATAGACTTTGCATCGGGAATTAGCTGTAAATACAAAATATTTACATTGACATCTAGTGCTATCGATTATATGATAACAAAAGTATTTGAACATGATAATCATTATCACTAAATTGGGATTAGTTATCAACCCAGAGAATGAAGCAGGGTTTAAACAAATAGGGGGTAAGAAAAAAATGAACAAACGATTAATGAGTTTGATTATGGTCATCGTCGTAATGGTGGTGGCAGCAGGCTGCGGTGCGAATAATGCGTCGAACAACAAGGCAAGCACTAACGCTCCTGCTACGAACGACGCTGGCGCGAAAGCGGATGGTCCGATTGTCGTGAAGGATGCGAAAGGTGAGGTTACCCTTGAGAAGCCTGCTCAAAAGGTTGTTGTGCTGGAGTGGACGTTTACTGAGGACATGATCGCCCTTGGAATGCAGCCAGTAGGCAGCGCGGACAACGAGGGTTATAAGCAATGGGTAACAGGAGAGGCGCCGCTTGACGCAAGCGTGACGGACGTTGGTTTCCGCCACGAGCCAAACCTTGAGACGATCGCAGCCTTGAAGCCTGACCTCATTATTGGCATTACGGACAGCCACGAAGCGATCTACGATCAGCTGAAGGGCATTGCGCCAACGCTGCTATTCAGCCTTTATCCGGCTGAAGGCAAAGGCGACCAATACACGCAAATGATCGATATATTCAAATCTATTGCGGCGGCAGTCGGCAAAACACCAGAAGGCGACAAAGTACTTGCCGATCTGGATCAGCATTATGCGGATGCAAAAACGAAGCTTGCTGCAGCAGGCAAAGAAGGCTTGAACTATGTGCTGACGCAAGCATTCAGCTATCAGAATGCTGCAACGATGCGTCTATTCATGGATAATTCGCTAGCGGTTCAAACGCTGGATCGTATTGGCCTCAAAAACGATTGGAAACCGGAGCAGTTCGAAATGTATGGCTTTACTACTTCGACGGTAGAAGCACTGCCGGCTATTCAAGATACGAACCTGATCTATATCGTTCAAAAGGATGACGACATTTTTTCAGGCACATTGACAGACAATTCGGTATGGAACGGTCTTAATTTCGTGAAAGAAAAACGTACGTTTGCTCTCGACAGCACGACATGGGTATTCGGTGGTCCGATCTCCTCCAAAGTCATCGTAGACCAAGTCGTAAATACATTAACGAAATGAGCGAGCTCATGAAGAAGCAAAATAAAGAAGCCTCATTGGGTATGATTTGGCGAATGATTGGTATATTTGGGGGCGGCCTTGCCGCCCTTTTCTTTCTGTTCATACTGAGTCTTTGCTTCGGGGAAGCCAAAATTCCAGCGGCAGTCGTATTTGACGGCTTGCTTCATCGGCAGGATGTGATGGAGCATAATTTGCTTTGGGATATTAGGATGCCGCGGACCGTTATCGGCATTATAGCGGGAGCTGCGTTAGCGGCGGCAGGAGCGTTATTGCAAACGATAACGAAAAACCCGCTTGCGGCCTCCGATACACTGGGCATTAATGCTGGAGCCTATTTTATGGTTGTGCTCGGCATGGTCGCTTTTCCTGCACTGCAGCATGAGGCACCTTTTCTGCTGGCGGCAGTGGGAGGGTTCCTTGCAGCATTGGCTGCTTATTTTCTTGGCGGCGGGCGGGCGGCAACGCCGGTTCGGCTAGCGCTATCGGGGATGATTGTCTCGATGGTGCTCGGTGCGTTTACGTCGGCCATTCATATTTTTAAAGCGACGGAAACGCAATCGTTGTTTCTTTGGGGTGGAGGCACGTTAATTCAGCTTGATTGGAGCGGCGTGAAGTATGCTTGGCCGCTTGTGGCGGCATTGCTCGTCATTGCAATACTTGCCGGACGCAAGTTCGATGCGCTCGAGCTGGACGAATCGACTGCTCGTTCATTAGGGCAGCGCGTAGGCTTAACCCGGGCGGGAGGGCTGGCGCTCTCTGTGCTTATGGCAGCCATCGTGGTCAGCGTCGTAGGGCCGATTGGTTTCGTTGGTCTTGTAGCTCCGCATTTGGTTAGGCTCTCCGGCATTCGAAATCATCGTTTGCTCATTCCTGCGAGCGCGCTTTGGGGAGCGCTGCTCATAACGGCAGCGGATGTGCTTGCTCGCATGGTACGAAGCAGTCTCGGCGAAATGCCGGTAGGCGCCGTCATGGCGATTATCGGGGCGCCTTGGCTCATTTGGCTGGTGCTTACCAAGATGAGAAATATTTCCGGTTCGGGCTCAGGACAGTCGTCGATGAGCATTGGAGGAGCTCCATTCCGCTTGCGTTTTGCACCGACTGCCTTAGCCATGACCGTATTGCTGGCTGCGGTCATTCTCGTTAGCTTGTCGCTCGGCGGTACAAAAATTCCGATCATGGAATTGCTTAGAAGCCTATTCGGAGCAGGAGACGATTCCTATTCTGTGCTGCTGAATCTAAGGCTTCCGCGCACCCTCGTTGCAGCAGGGGGAGGCATTGCGCTCGCAATCAGCGGCGTACTCATTCAAAGCGCTGTTCGCAATCCGCTCGCAGATGCTTCTATTATCGGCGTCACCTCGGGTGCGGGTTTTGGGGCCTTGGTCGTGCTCGTTGCATGGCCAACGCTGCCGATCTTCGCGCTGCCGATTGCCGCTATTACTGGCGGGGCTATAGCTGCCGCGGTTGTATTTTTCTTAGCTTGGCGCAAATCGCTTAACCCATCCGTTCTGATCCTGCTTGGCATAGCGGTGTCTGCCATCGGAGCTGCAGGCATTCAGGCGATGATCGTGAAGGCAAGCCTATGGAGCAGCACGGCATTTGTTTGGCTAACGGGAACGACGTATGGCCGAAGCTGGAGCCATTTTAACAGTATTTTTATTTTTCTGCTTATTCTTGTACCGGCGGCCTATTATTTGAGCAGGAAATTTGATCTACTTGCCTTCGGAGATGAAAGCTCGACAGGTCTCGGCTTACCGGTAAAAGGCACACGGCTTTGGGCTATGATCATTGGTGTGCTGCTTGCTGCGGGAGCGGTGGCGAGTGTAGGAACGATTGGTTTCCTTGGATTGATGGCGCCGCATGCGGTAAGGATGATGGTCGGACATCACACAAGGCGCTCGATCATCCTGTCAGGTCTGCTTGGCGCCTTGCTGCTCGTAATTGCGGATACGATCGGAAGAACGGTAATGGCTCCGAAGGAGATTCCTTCCGGGCTCATCATTATGCTGATTGGAGCTCCATACTTCCTGTTTCTTATGTACCGTTCACTCGTCAAAAAAAGGTAGAATGTTAGAAATGTTTGCTAAAAACGAATGTTGTACGTATGTATTGCCAATAACGTTCGTAAAAGTTGTTGACAAAATGGGCAATTTCTCTTTAAAATTGAAAACGGAAAACAACAACAGCATATCTTTTCGTATAATCTCAAGAATCGGCTTGAGAGTCTCTACTCGGTCACCGTAAATGATCAGGCTACGAAATTGGCGGAAAAAGCTCGCAGCGGTCCAGCGGGTATCTTTTTCCCCTTTTTGCAGAGCCTGGGAGAAATGCGATCTATTGCATTTTTACTAGGCTTCTTTGTTTGTTCCACCACATTTTTGGGAGGTTTGTAATCAAAATGGAACGTTTCTTTCGCTTAAAGGAACACGGAACAAATGTCAGAACAGAGATTATGGCGGGGCTGACGACTTTCATGACGATGGCTTACATATTAGCCGTCAATCCAATCATACTAACGCCAGCTGGCTTGGATTGGACAGCCGTGTTTCTTGCAACGGCACTAGCAGCAGGTATCTTCACTATCGCGATGGGCTTGTTCGTTAACTTCCCAGTTGCGCTAGCACCAGGTATGGGTCTTAATGCGTATTTTGCATCGGTCGTTATCGCATCGGCGTCAACGGACGCACCGATCTCACCAGCAATGGGACTAACCGCGGTATTTATTTCAGGTATTATCTTTATCATATTGACGCTTACCCAAATTCGCCAAATGCTTATCACAGCTGTTCCAGACAGCTTGAAGCATGCGATTACAGTCGGTATCGGCTTGTTCATCACCATTATCGGCTTGAAAAACAGCGGTATTATGACAATCGCAGTATCAAGCTTCACAGACATTGAAGCAGGTAAATTCACACCAGTGGGCGGCTCCGAAACCGTTATTCAACTGGGAAGCTTCCATAATGAAACGGTTGTACTTACCGTGATTGCATTGCTTCTTATTGGCGTGCTGATGGTACTGCGTGTACCGGGAGCGCTTTTGTTCGGTATTCTTGGTACGACTGTTATTGCTATTCTAATGGGTCATGTTGATGTGAAAGCAGCATTCACTGGTCAAACATGGGTGCCTGATTTCTCCAAAATGAACTTCTGGCATTTTGACTTTGCAGGCGTATTTGAAGTCGGACTGGTAACGGTTATCCTGACATTTACCTTCGTCGAAATGTTCGATACGTTCGGTACGCTTGTTGGTACAGCAAACCGTGCGGGCTACATGAAGGACGCTGAAAAGGGCAAAAAACGTGTAGGTAAAGCGATGTTCGTTGATGCGATCGGCGTCAGCGGCGGCGCGGTGCTTGGTACAAGTACAGTTACCGCATTCGTAGAAAGCTCTGCAGGTATTGCGCAAGGCGGACGTACGGGCCTAACGGCAGTAACGACAGGCGTTTGCTTCCTGCTTGCTATCTTCTTGTCTCCAATCGTTGCGCTTGTTCCAGGCGCAGCTACAGCTGCTGCACTAATTATCGTAGGCGTGCTGATGATGCAATCCGTAAAAGATATCGATTTTTCAGATATGGTTTATGCGATTCCATCCTTCTTGACACTTGCACTTATGCCGCTTACTTACAACATTGCAAACGGTATTTCGTTCGGTATCGTATCGTACGTATTGCTTGCAACGGTTGCTAATGTAACAGGCAAAGGCAAATACAAGGTTCACTGGCTCATGTGGATTCTAGCGGTGCTTATCATTGGCCGTTACGTATTTATGGGCGGGGAATAAACAAATATTATGGAAGAAGCAGCGCTGGACCGGCGCTGCTTCTTTTTTTTGTAGTTTAGCCTTATGGTGGAGAGACGCAGAGGATAGGGCTGCTTATTTTCGAGCTGAAATTTGATATAATTTTGGAAATAGAGCTGGCTTTGGCAGGCGAGCAGACGGGGGAGAGCATATGTTTCGCGTGGATTTAAACTGCGATATGGGTGAAGGTTTTGGGGTTTACACAGCTGGCCTCGATAACGAGCTGATGAAATATATTACTTCGGCGAATATCGCTTGCGGTTTTCACGCTGGGGATGCAGCGACAATACGGCGCACGGTTAAGCTGGCGCTAGAGAATGATGTAGCCATTGGAGCGCATCCAGGGCTTCCGGATTTGGCAGGCTTCGGTCGAAGGATGATGGCCATAACGCCGGAGGAGGCATATGAGCTGACGGTATATCAGCTGGGTGCGGTGTATGCTTTTGCTAAATCAGAAGGTGGAAGCGTCGCACATGTGAAACCGCATGGCGCTTTGTATAATATGGCTGCGAAGAGCAGACCGTTAGCTGACGCGATAGCAGAGGCAATATATAAGGTTAATCCGAGTCTGATGCTGTTCGGATTAGCGGGCAGTGAGCTTATTCACGCAGGCGAGGATATAGGCTTGCGTACAATCCATGAAGTATTCGCAGACCGAACGTACGAGTCGGACGGCTTACTAACGCCGCGAGGGACGGAAGGTGCTGTTATTGTTGATCCTGTTCGCGCTGCAGAGCAAGCGATAAGGATGATCAGAGATGGCGAGGTTAATACAAGGCAGCATCATAGCTTTATTTTGAAGGCGGATACGGTATGCGTGCATGGGGATACGCCAGGCGCAGTAGAGCATGTCATAAGACTGCGGGCGGCATTAGAGGCAGCGAGCATATCTGTTCAGAAGGCGGGTGTATGAGCATGGAGAAGGCTGCAACGGAACCTCAGGCTCCTATTGAAATGCTGCCRCTTGGTGACTCTGCCGTTATTATTCGTTTAGGCAGCTCCATTGACGAAGAAACGAACCGAACGGTCATGAATTTAAGCCGCCATTTGGAGTGGAAACCATTTGCTGGGTTCATTGAATGCGTCCCATCCTTTGTCTCGGTGGCGATCCACTATGACCCGCTGCTGGTGAAGAGAAGCCGCACTGCAGCCGAGCTTCAGCATGCTACAATCTTTGAAACGGTATGCGCTAGAGTGCAGACGTACCTATCTCTAGAGCAGCTGCACTCTTCCGATCAGGCGGATAGAACGATTGAAATTCCGGTTTGCTATGGCGGAGAGTACGGTCCTGACCTTAGCCTAGTTGCTGAGCTTAACGGACTTCCGGAGGAGGAAGTGATCGCTATACATGCTGGTGGCAGCTACTTGGTCCATATGCTCGGCTTTGCGCCAGGCTTTCCTTATTTGGGAGGAATGTCTGAGCGGATTGCCGCACCAAGACATCAGACGCCTCGGACGATCATTCCTCAGGGCAGCGTCGGCATAGCTGGCATGCAAACGGGCATATATTCGGTTGCAACGCCGGGCGGCTGGCAGCTGATCGGCAGAACGCCGCTTGCTCTATTTCGTCCTCAGGACGAAATTCCAAGCTTGCTTAGACCGGGGGACTTGATTAGGTTTAAGCCGATAACGGAGCGGCAGTACAAGCTTTATTTAGAAGGTGAATTATGACTATAAAAGTTGTTCGTCCCGGCTTGCTCGTTACTGTACAAGATCTCGGAAGGCATGGGTATCAAAAATACGGCGTAGTCGCCGGCGGGGCTATGGATACGGGAGCTTCGCGTGCGGCTAATCTGTTAGTCGGCAACGAGGATAGTGAGGCAGTGCTGGAAATTACGCTTACCGGAACGGAGCTCTTTATGGAGAAGGATACGCTGCTCGCTATTTGCGGCGCGCGTATGTCTGTTACCGCTGGAGGTGAGACGCTGCCCTTATGGAGACCAGTACTCGTTCGCGCGGGAATGAGCGTGAAATTCGGAGCTTGCCAATCGGGCTGCCGCTCCTATCTCGCCGTTGCGGGCGGATTTGATGTGCCGGAGGTCATGGGAAGCAAAAGTACGTATCTGCGCGGCGCAATCGGAGGTTATTTCGGAAGGGCATTAAAGTCAGGAGATGTACTGGCAGCTAAGGCGCCGAGCTTGCTGTCAGAGCGAATGGAGCATGCTTTGCGCCGGGGATGGAATGGCAGCTTCGTTGTGCCTCATTGGCATGCGAGTCATTTTGCGATAGCGGACAATTTAGAAGACCCGATCATTCGCGCGATGACGGGCACGCATTACGAGCTGTTTACAGAGACAAGCCGAGCGAGCTTATTTAACCAGAGCTTCCAGATTTCCGCACAGTCCGATCGAATGGGATATCGGCTCGAAGGAACAGAGAAGCTGACGCTCGCGAAGCCGCTTGAGCTGCTTTCGGAGGCTGTCGCAAACGGAACGGTCCAAGTGCCGGCTGGCGGAGAGCCGATCGTGCTGCTGGCGGACAGACAGACAACGGGCGGTTATCTACGTATTGCGCAAGTCGCAACGGTCGATATTCCTGTTTTTGCACAGCTAAAGCCCGGCGACCGTTTTCGGTTCGAGAGGATCACGCAGCAAGAAGCGGAACAGCTTTATTTGGACAGCGAGCGTGACATGAGAATGCTGAAAGCCGCTATTGCATTAAAATTTAATGCTGCGAATGAAAGGGATACAAGATGAACACTGCTCTTAGCGGCTGAGCCTCTTTCCTTGATTTATGGTAGACTACTAATCAAGAAGCAGGAATTACTGGAAGGCACGGCATAGAGGAGTGATAGCAATTGTTCGCACAGCAGCGGCATCAATTAATTATCCAAAAAATAAATAGCGACAAATCGATTCGAGCGTCGGAGCTTATGGAATCGTTTGGCGTTTCTTTTGAAACGATAAGGCGCGATCTAGAGCATTTGGAGAACCTAGGCTTATTGCAGAGGGTTCATGGCGGTGCGATTTTAAAAGAGCCGGATTACAGCCGGGAAATCCCGCTGCCGATTCGTGAATCGATTTACTTGACGGAGAAGACGGAATTGTCGCAGCTCGCCATTCGATATGTAACGGAAGGAATGTCCATCGCACTTGATGTAAGCACAACCAATACTCAGATTGCGAAGATGCTCAAGACAAAGTTCGAGCGATTGACGATTATTACGAATTCCTTGCCAATTGTAAATGAATTAATCGATGTCCCCGGTTTTACGCTGATCATGATCGGAGGCATTATCCGTCAAGCAGAACAGAGCATTATCGGAGACTTGGCTGAAGAATTCGCTTCCCGCTTTCATGCAGACTTGTTTTTTATGAGCATGAGCGGAGTTACATTGGACGAAGGCATTACCGACAACGCGATTGGTGAAGTACAGGTGAAGAAGATTATGCAAGCAAACGCAAAAAGCACGATCGCGCTTGCAGACAGCAGCAAATTTGATCAAGTCTCCCTGCTCAAGGTGTGCGGTTGCGCGGATGTAGAACGTTTCGTTACAGATTCGAAGATCAGCCTTGATCTAGTCGATAAATATAAACGGAGCGGCATTGAGATTGTTTATGAGTAGAGATGAATAATAAAGGGGACTTTGACTGTCCTAAAGACTCTTGGTTATATACCAAGGGTCTTTTTTTGCTTTCTAATGAAAAGTAAATATTAAGATATTGTAAATGTGTGTGTTTGTGTGATATTGTGTTGGAATATGTGGAACTGATAGTTGAATCTAAATGAGGATCGATGGAGGTGTTTCATAATTGATTGTTATTTCTCTTATTCTTGTCTTGTGTTCCGGTTTGGCGCATGCGGTGTGGAATATGCTAGCAAAGCAAAGTACGGATAAAGCGTTGTTCTTATGGGTGATTTATATGCCTGCAACTATTGTTTTGCTGCCGACACTCATTAATGAACTTTCGAGTGCGTCACTATCTCAGACACAGTGGCTGTTAATCGGGGCATCGCTAATTATGCAAAGCGTTTATTCGCTGTTGCTCGCTTACACCTATAATGCTGGAGATTTATCGCAAGTGTATCCGATCATGCGGGGGACACCAACCTTGCTTATCCCAGCCATCGGCGTATTGCTATTAAAAGAGACATTGCCTTTGTGGGGGTGGATCGGACTCAGCTTTATGCTGATCGGGTTCATCGTCATGATCGGAAGATCTTCGGGCAAAGGGCATCAGCAGTCTTTCTATAAGCCTGTACTGCTGGCGATGAGCGTTGGGCTATGCATTACCACTTACACGCTTATCGATAAAGTGAATTTACAGCATCTTTCTCCACTTGCGCTGCTTGAGGTGACGAATATCGGTTTTGTACTCGGACTGACACCTGCTGTTCTTCGTTCTAAACGGCTTAAGCATGTTATTCGCACTCATATTAATATTATTTGGATTGGCGCTATCTTGTCTCCGGGCTCGTACTTGCTGTTTTTGTTTGCAGCCAGAAATGCCAATATTTCTACAGTTGCGCCTATGCGCGAGGTAGGAATCGTGTTTGGCACGCTCCTTGGTCTATTTGTATTAAAAGAGTCGCAAGGGACTCGCAGAATTACGGCTTCGATCGCTGTAGTTATGGGCATTATTATGATTGCGTCATCAGGGCATTAAACAATAGCACCTGAATACCTAATGGAGAGGGAGTAAGGATGAAGATGGAAAACGCCAAAAAGCTTCGTTTTCGCAAAGACGGCACTTTTACAATTGTCCAGTTTACAGATATTCATTGGCAGGACGGATCGGACTTAGATTTGCGTTCCAAGGCTACGATGGAGCTTGTACTTGAGGCTGAACAACCGGATTTTGTTATGTTTACAGGAGATGTCATTTTCACGGGCAGAGGTTCAGACGGGGCAGTCTTATGCCAAGATCCGCTTCAAGCGTTTCGGGACGCGGTTGCCGCTGCCGAGCAGAGAGGCATTCCGTGGGGAATCGTATTCGGCAACCACGATACGGAGAACGATATTACCCGCGATGACCTGATGGGCGAGGTGCTAAAGCACGCTCACACGTTTGCCGAGCCGGGACCGCGGGATATCCATGGCACAGGCAACTACGCGTTGCCTGTACTTGGGTCTGACAACGATCAAGAGGCTGCTATGCTCTATTGCCTGGATTCTGGCGATTATTCCAAGCTGCCTGGCGTACCCGGCTACGATTGGATTCAGCATGATCAAGTGCAGTGGTACATGGAGCAATCCAAGGCTTGGAAAGCTCGTCATCAGGGCGCTGCATTGCCGGCACTCGCATTCTTTCACATCCCTCTGCCTGAATACCAAGAAGTGTGGGACCGGGAAGTGTGCTATGGCCATAAACATGAGGGGGTATGCGCCGCGCAGACGCAAGCAGGTTTCTTCTCAGCGATGTTGGCACAGGGAGACGTGATTGCAACTTTTTGCGGCCATGACCACACGAACGACTATTGGGGAGAGCTTTACGGGATTCGCCTTTATTACGGACGAGCAACAGGATACAACACTTACGGCAAGGAAGGTTTCCCGCGGGGTGCCCGCGTGATCCGCTTGACCGAAAACGAACGGAAAGTGGAATCATGGCTGCGTCTTGATGACGGCACGGTCGCCCTGCATCAGCCGGAGCATCAGCCGGAAATCGGTTAATACAAGCACTTATAATTCAATAGCCCGAAGAAGCAAAGATGTCCCGAATATTCTTAGGAATCCGGGACATCTTTTTTTTTGCGGAAATCATGAAATAAGGCGTCGCAACAGCATTGTTTAAAGGTTTTCTACAAAAAAGGATATCGTGTAAAGAATCGTAAATCGCTGTTTGTATAAAAATGAATACCGTTATAGCAATTGAAAATGTACGGGGCTGCTATTATCCATTAGATTGGGATTAAGGCGAGCCGGCAACCGGCAGGCGCCTCATAAATAAATTCGTAAAGGGGAGTCACGCATGAAAAGAAGTATTTTTACTAGAATTGCTCTGCTGCTTGCCATCGTATTGATGTTCGGAGGAATTGCAACGGCTTGCTCCAGCGGCAAGTCAGAACAACCCGCTAACAACGCGGCATCCGGCAACGGAGCGAAAGAAAATGCGGGGAAAGGCGATAAATCGGCTGGACCTGTAAAGCTAAAGCTCTGGCATCCTTTAAACCCTAATGCGCAAGCCGTCGTTCAAAGCTTAAGCGATGTAGCGATGGTGAAGGAATGGGAGAAAAAGACGAATGTGAAATTCGACTTTGAACATCCGACGGGCACGGGTGCCGATGCTCAGCAGCAATTCGGCGTGATGGTAGCTTCCAATGTGCTTCCGGATTTGATTGTGTGGAACATGTCCAACTTCCAAGGCGGTCCAGCCAAGCTGTTTCAGGATGGAACGATTATTAAATTAAACGATCTTATTGATCAGCACGCACCGAATTTGAAAAAAATTCTCGAGGAATATCCGCTTATCGCCAAGCAAATTAAAGCGGATAACGGCGATATTTACGTATTCCCTAACCTGAAGGTTGGCGATCACGGCAAATACAAAACGTTCTCCGGCCAGATGATACGGAAGGATTGGCTCGATGAGCTGGGCTTGCAGCTGCCCGAAACGATCGACGAATGGGAGATTGTTCTAAAAACGATTAAAGAGAAAAAAGGTGTCATTCCATATACGTCCGAGAAAGACATGCTTCTAGGATCAAAAAGCTCGATGGACTTTATCGGGGCATACGGCATCGGCAAAGATTTTTATCTGAATGGCGACAAAATTGAGTATGGGCCGCTTCAGCCTGCATTTAAAGACTACTTGGCGCGTATGCAAAAATGGTATAAAGAGGGTTTGATTGATCCGGACTATGCTTCCAACGACAACAAAGCGAAGGAAGCGAAGATCACTTCAGGCAAGGCAGCCGCTACCTTCGGTTACATTGGCGGCAGCATGGGCGCATGGCTTCCTTCCTTGCAGCAGGCGGATCCGAAGGCGATGCTTTCCGCCGCTCAATATCCGGTAATGAATAAAGGAGACGAGCCTAAATTCACAGAAACCGGCTGGGATTACAGCAATACGGGAGCTGTCATCACAAGCGCAAACAAAAATCCGGAAGCTACGATCAAGGCGCTTGATTATTTGTTCAGCGAAGAAGGCGCTATGCTGAAAAACTTCGGTATTGACGGCACAACGTATACTCTGGTGGATGGTCAGCCTAAATTTACGGATTTGATCATGAAAAATCCGGACGGACTGCCGATCGGCCAAGCGATGGCGAAAAACTTCATTGCGAACTATCCGTTCCCGGGTCCGGACGATGACCGTTATAATGACCAATACTATTCGCTCGACGCCCAGAAGGAAGCAGTAAAAGCGTATGCCAAATTCGCGAAAAACTCTGCCTCCGTTCTCATTCCTCCCGTTTCTTTAACGCCGGAGGAAGCAAGCGAATTCAGCAAAATTATGACGGATGTGGATACGTATCGTTCAGAGATTGTCACGAAACTGATTATGGGCACCTCTAGTTTGGACAGCTTCGATAAAGCGATCGAGCAGTTTAAGAAAATGGGAATCGAGCGCGCGATAGAAATTCAGCAAGCCGCTTTCGACCGTTTCAACAAACGTTAAACCGATTGAAGGAAGGGGGGAACACACTCCCCTTCCTTTAAAAATCAATTTCGGTGGAAAGAGAGTGCACCTGCGATGATGAGAAAACTAGCTAACGATCTTGTGAGAAATAAAGCCATCTATTTTATGGTGCTGCCAGTTGTTTTGTATTATTTTATTTTTAAATATCTTCCGATGTACGGTTCGATTATTGCCTTTAAGGATTTCAGTATTGCCAAGGGTGTATGGGGAAGCCCATGGGTTGGCCTTGACAATTTCAAGGACTTTTTTGACAGCATCTACTTTTGGCGGGTGCTGCGCAATACGCTGCTGCTAAGCTTCTATCAGCTCTTGTTTGGTTTTCCAGCGCCGATTATTCTTGCTATTTTGCTCAATGAAATCCGTTTGAAGCTGTTCAAAAACGTCGTTCAAACGGTCGTCTATCTGCCTCACTTTGTATCGCTCATTGTCATTTGCGGACTCATTCTCGATTTTACGAACCGTGATGGGATTATCAGTACGATGATCGAATTTTTCGGGGGCGAACGCACTACTTTGCTTGGCGATGCCGCTAACTTTCGGTTCATTTATGTATTCTCCAGCATATGGCAGGAGCTTGGCTGGTCGTCCATCATCTTCTTGGCGGCGCTCAGCGGCATTAATCCCGAGCTCTACGAAGCGGCCAGAGTCGATGGTGCCGGGAGGTTTAGGCAAATGTGGAGCATTACGCTTCCGGGATTGATTCCAATCATTATGATTCTGCTCATTCTTCGAATCGGGGGGCTTATGGATATCGGATTTGAGAAGATTATATTGCTCTACAATCCGAATACCTATGAGACTGCGGATATTATCTCTTCCTTTGTGTACAGGAAAGGGCTTGCGGAAGGCCAGGATTACAGCTTTACTTCTGCCGTCGGCTTGTTTCAAGCTGGCATCAACTTTGTTTTGCTCATCAGCGCCAACTGGTTTTCCCGCCGGGTATCCGGGAACCGATTATGGTAAGGGGGAATGGGAACTTGAAAAATAATACGATGACAGACCGCACATTTGATATATTGAACGCCATTCTCATGCTTTTGCTTATCGTCGTCACCATTTATCCTTTTTATCATGTCGTAATGGCTTCCTTAAGCGACTCTAATCGATTGATTGCACATCAAGGCATGCTCCTAGGTCCGCTTGGATTTAGCTGGGAGGCTTACTCCCGCGTGCTCGACAATCCTAATATATTCAGCGGATACCGGAATACGCTCCTGATCCTCTTCTCTGGAACGCTGTTTAACTTGTTTTTCACGGCGCTTGGCGCCTACGGCTTGTCCCGTAAGTTCATGCTGCGCAAACCGATTATGATCGCTATCATTTTTACAATGTATTTTAGCGGCGGACTGATTCCTACTTATTTATTGATCAACAATTGGCTGCATATGGGCAACAGCTTGCTGGCATTAATCGTGCCGGTCGCAATCAGCACATGGAATCTGATCATCATGCGCACCTCCTTCGAGGCGATTCCCGAGAGCTTGATCGAATCTGCCAAAATAGATGGCTCCGGGGAGTTCGGCATTTTATTCAAAATCGTCGTCCCGCTTTCCATGCCGATTATCGCGGTTATGATTCTTTACTACGGCGTTGCCCACTGGAATTCTTGGTTCAATGCGATGTTGTTTATCCGTGACCGTGAATTATTTCCGCTGCAGATCATTTTACGAGAAATATTGGTCATTAACGATACGAGCTCCATGCAGCTGGGAGACGCGATGGCGGATCAAGAAGGAATCAGGGAAAGCATCAAATATGCCACGATTATGGTTGCGACGCTTCCAATATTGCTTGTATATCCGTTTCTGCAAAAGTTTTTCGCGAAGGGCGTTATGATCGGTGCGGTAAAAGAGTAGTTGGTATATACTCGGAGTATAATTCTCTGGCGGTGGATGCTCATATGAAACGCAAGGTTTATAAGTTTTGGCTGTACTCGTATTTATTTGTCTTATTTATTCCAATCCTTATTACCTTAATCGTCCTACTGCAATCACAAGAAATGCTGGTCAAGGAAGTGCGCAGAGCTAACGACACGCTCCTCGATCAGGTTCGGCAATTAGTGGACAATCAGATCACTGACATTCGAAGGTTAGGCACGCAATTATCGTTTGACCCGAAAGTCATGACGTATTTAAACCGTGAAACGTTGGATACGGCGGAAGCCAGGTTCGGCACGATGGAAATGATCTCGAGCCTTCAGTCTTATACGATTGCCAACGGCAATATAACCGATGCCTATATCTATCTCAAGAACAAAGAATATGGGATAACGACAACGACGTTTATGCCGGCAGACGATTTGTATTCCGTGCTCCATAAGGCATCGGGAAAAAGCTTTGCGGAATGGACAGAGTGGCTCCGGGCGAGCCATGCTGGTCTTTTCGTTACATTAAATGAAGGCGCCAAACAAACGGAAAACTCGCTCGTTTACGTGCAATCCTTGCCAATTCAAGAGATTAAAGCTGCCCCTGCGACTCTTGTTGTGCTGCTCAATCAGGATCGGCTCAAGCAAGCGATTTCGAAAGTCGGTCTAGCAACCGAGGGTTCGGTTTATATCCTCGATCGCGAGGGCCATCCCATCATGATTACTGGCCCTCAGACTGGACTGGCTGAGCTGCCGATACCGAAAATGAGCAATCAACGCGGTTTTCTTACGGAATTAGTGGACGGCAACGATGCGGCCATATCTTATGTGAAGTCGGATACGACGAATTGGACCTATATTTCGGTTTTGCCGGAGCAAGTGTATTCCGCTAAAGTGAAGCTGCTGAAAAATTTGATTTATATTGCGATGCTGCTTTGCATCGGACTGGGCGGACTTAGCGCCTTTTGGCTTACGCGAAGAAATTATGCCCCTATTCAAAATATGATGAATTTTGTTTCAACAAAGGTCAAAACAAACATGATGAATATGCCGAACGAATTTGCGGTTCTGCAATCGTTTATGACCGACAGCGCAGCCATCCAAGATGAAGCAAGTAGAAAGCTGCTCGAGCAGCATCAAGTGCTGCGCAACCAATTTTTGGCCCGTCTGCTGAAAGGCCGTGTGGATATGAGCTCCGCACTGCCGCAAGCCATTGAATCGTTTGATTTTCGGTTCGAGACAGACCGGTTTGCCGTCTTGCTGCTGCAGATCGAAGACTATGAACGGCTGTTTCAGGCGAATCAAGAAATGGATGCGGAGAGGAAGCTTCAATTCGTTTACCTGATCGTTACGAACATTTTTGAGGAGCTGTTATCCGCAGGCCATCGCACTTATTTCACGGAAGTTGACGGCATGATTGCTTGCGTTGTAAACGTCCTAGGGAAAGAGAAGGAAGCAAAGAAAGAGCTGCTCAAAGTGGCAAATGACGCTAAACGTTTTATTCAAGATAAATTTTTCGTTCGTTTTTCCGTGGGTGTCAGTGATATCCATACGTTTTGGTCGACGCTCCCAAAATGTTACGAGGAAGCGGTCGAGTCTCTGGAATATAAGCTTGTTCTTGGCTCCAACCAAATCATTTCCTATGAATCGATTAAGCGTCCCAAAAATGATTTGTATTATCCGCTCGATACCGAACGTCAATTAATTAACTTGATGGCGGCAGGCAATTACGATGAGGCGGCAGCTGTCCTGCAGCGTATCCTCATTACGAATTTTTCCGAGGGAACGCTGTCCATTCAAATGGGAAAATTGCTGATGTTCGAACTCGTCGGCACGATGCTGAAAGCGGTAGAGCAGCTTCAACTTAGCACGAAAGAAATTATAGTGGAGAAAACGGATTTAATTAAGCAGATTACAGAATGCGAAACCTTCGCAGAGATGGAAGAAGAAATTTTGGACTTCCTAAAGAAAGCCTGTGATTATTTGCAGCAAAAGAAGAAAAGCCATAATACCGATTTGAAGAGCCAAGTTGTCGAGCATGTCCTTCATAACTTGAATGATATGAATATTAGCCTGACGAGCATTTCGCTTGCTTTCGATATTAATCCGACTTACTTATCTCGATTTTTCAAAGAGCAAACCGGAGAGAATCTCGTTGATTTTGTTAATAAGCGGCGTGTTGACAAGGTGAAATCGCTGCTTGCTGAGACCAACCACGCCATTCAAGATATTGCCGAGCAATGCGGCTTTGCAAGCAGCCAATCTTTGCTAAGGGTGTTTAAAAAGTACGAAGGCATAACGCCGGGACAGTATAGGCAGAGTAGGGACGGAAGAGAAGCTCTAGAGCGGTGAGGCTGAGAGCCGTCTTTTATTTTTGAATGATGCCGGAATATGGGGAGGATGAATCCGATGAGCGTATGGCAAACAGCTATTGAGGACGCTTTACAGAAGACGAGGCGGAATATCGGCAAATTTGGCGATCAATTTCCACATGTCAGCACGGACGGTGGCCGCTCGTATGAGTTGAACGCCAATGAGGATTGGACCGACGGCTTTTGGTCCGGCATGTTATGGCTTTGTTACGAGTACAGCGGCGATGACGCATTTCGGCAAGCGGCAGCCCGAACCGTTGAAAGCTTCCGGGAGCGCTATGAAGCGGACCGGGTGCTGGATCATCATGATATCGGATTTTTGTACTCGCTGTCGGCTAAAGCACAGTGGATCATAGAAAAGGATGAAGCTGCGAGGCAGCTTGCTTTAAGGGCCGCCGACAAACTAATGGCAAGGTGGCGCGAGCTGGGTCAATATTTTCAAGCGTGGGGACCTGCTGGCGACTCTGTAAACGGCGGCCGCATTATTATCGACTGCATGATGAATTTGCCTTTGCTTTACTGGGCCTTCGAGCAGACAGGCGATGAACGGTACCGTCAGGCTGCGGTCCTCCATGCTGACAAGAGCCGACGTTATCTGGTCCGCGGGGATGACTCGTCCTATCATACCTTTCATTTTGATCAAAAAAATGGCGAACCGATCGGCGGCGATACAGCTCAAGGCTACACAAACGGGTCGACGTGGACACGGGGACAAGCATGGGGTGTATATGGATTCGCGCTGTCGTACCGGTATACGGAGGATCGGCTTTACCTAGAGACGTCAAAAAGGCTGGCGCGGTTTTTCTTGAGCCATCTGCCAGAGGATGAAGTGGCTTATTGGGACTTTAATGCGCCTATCGAGTCTGGAACGCCTCGTGACAGCTCGGCTTCTGCCATCTTTTGCGCCGGTTTGTTGGAGCTGCTCGATTTGATGGATGAGAGTGACCCGGAGCGCGCGTATTTCGAACGCAGAATACGGCTTGTGATGGAGTCGCTTGTACTCAATTATTCGACCATCAATGAGCCGAATGTGGAAGGCCTGATCAAAAGAGGCTCTTACCATGTTCGAGGCGGATCGTCTCCGGACGATTTTATGATTTGGGGCGATTATTATTATTTGGAAGCTCTGCTTCGCCTAGAGAAGGGGGTCAAAGGGTATTGGTACGAAGATCGATAGAAAAAAACAGTCGAGCAGGTAAAGCTATCCTGCTCGACTGTGTTTACTTAGGGGATGCCTTCTTTAGACCGGACATGTTTTTAAGAACGAGCATAAGGTTTGCAGGTTTCTCGGCAAGTCGGCGGGTGAAGTAGGGGTACCACATGGCGCCGTAAGGGACGTAACAGCGGATGCGGTAGCCTTCCTTTGCGAGCTTCGCCTGTTCATTCATTCGGAGGCCGTAGAGCATTTGGAACTCGAAGGCGCTTTTGGCAATACGGTTCGTGCGCGCATAAGCTTTTACCCAGCTAATAATAGCATCATCATGTGAGGCAATGGCAGTATAGATGCCTTTGTCCAAATGAGCCTTGGCCATGCTTTTGAAATTGTCGATGACCTCGTTTTTATCTTGATAGGCGACCTCACTCGATTCTTTGTAGGCGCCTTTAACGAGTCGCAAGCTTATGCGTGCTTGAAGCATATCGTTAACATCCTGCTCCGTTCGGAATAGGTAAGCCTGCAGCACGGTGCCGACATTGGTTAAGCCTTCTTTGTGGAGCCTTTTAACGATATCGATTGTAGCTTGCGTGTAAGGCGTATTCTCCATGTCAATTCGAACGAAGTTTCGATGGCGCCTTGCATGCTTGACTACGTCTCGAATATTGGCGTAACAAGCCGCTTGGTCAAGAGCGAGACCCATTTGAGTAGGCTTCAGCGATACATGAGAATTAGCTTTTCGATCAGCTATGCCTTCGATTAGCTTCAAATATTGATCTCTGTATGCTGATGCCTCGCTTAAGTCCTGTATACCTTCGCCAAGATGGTCAAGCGTTGCCATAATGCCTAGCTTGCCTAGCTTTTCGAGCTCAAGCAAAGCCTCTTCAAGCGTCTCCCCCGCAATAAATCGGCTCGCGAGTTTTTTTCCATACGTAGTTGAAAGCCTTTCTACCAGAGGAATGCCTGTAATCGTCAATAATGATTTGCGGTACCATTTCGATCCAATGCCCATTCGTGCTGCTCCTTTCCGAAGAACAGTAGTAGGGGTCAAAACTTAGGAGTTCGATAATAGTATATTCAGAAATCATCTTCATCGCGCTATGCAGGCCTAATTATTTAAATAACAAAAAGTGCGTCGGCAGCTTGCGAAGCTGTCCGTCGGAAGGCTTATTAATGACTCTTCCGTTAAAAATGAGCGAGGACGAGCCGCCGCCATCCAGGTTGTAGCCGTCAACGGCGCCATAGCGCTGCAGCAATAGCTGCATTTCACCAAGCGTAGCCCCTGAGCTGCCTGATTCGTTGTAGCCGTCAGCTACAAGAAACAGTAGTTGATCATCCTTAAAATTAGCAATGACGGTCCGTGGCGCGCGCTTTGGACTGGTCTGCCATTTGGCTGGGATCGGTTGTGGAGATCCGCCGCGCAGCAGTACAGGAACAAAGGATGCACCGAATTTCGGGTTTTTGGCATCCAGCTGTTGTTTGCTTGCGAATTTTCCTCCGATGAGCTCATTTTGCTCGTTTAAGCCTACAAAAAACAAATCCGCACGCGGCGGTTCGAAGCTTGTCACGTAATCTCCGTCCACAATGGTTGTGCTTAGCGGATATCTTTTTCCTCGTCCATCTGCAAAGCCGCCTGCATTAATGCCGGCAACAGCTCCGTGCCGGGCTACTGCGGCGAGAGTAGTCTCTGCTTGTCCAAGCTCTTCACCGCCGAGCGACATCGTCATCGCATCTTTGCTCTTAAGCTTCACCTTGAGCGCGTACGCCGAGAAGTTTTCTGCTTTTATGTAGAAAAGCTGCGCTCTTAGCTTGTCCGATTCAATCGTACCGGCGACCTTGCCAAGCTTGCTCGTAATATTGCGGTCGTAAATTTGCAAAGGTCTCATTGCCTGCGATGCAGCCATAGAAGATA
The DNA here is from genome assembly GCF_056398745.1 of Paenibacillus sp. 01T424. Lineage (NCBI taxonomy): Bacteria > Bacillati > Bacillota > Bacilli > Caryophanales > Paenibacillaceae > Paenibacillus > Paenibacillus sp. 01T424. Next base: position 54,156 of record NZ_JBFTPZ010000012.1, read on the forward strand.
TCTTTGCCATATCGGCATTCGTTTCTTTGTACAGCTTCAGCTGTCTTTGAATGGACTCTCGTGTTTGTGATGCGGTCTCCTGTGCGAGGTCAAGGCCGGCAGCGGCATGCTTAATATCGGATTCGGGAAGCCTTGTTTGCTCGGTAATGGGCTTCGGAAAGGCTTCAGCAGATAATTGAATAACGATATCAGACAATAACAGCCAGATCATAATGCCTAGAAAAGGTGCACAGGCAAGCAGTGCAGTTCGATTTAACGCTTTGACGGTTATATTCATTTGAGCACGTCCAAGCTCTTTTGCAGCTCATTGAGCTGTTTTTTGACTTCATTCAACTGCGTATACAGCTTGTTGCTGTTGTCCGTTTTGGAAGCGGCGTTGTCCTTCGTGAACGTAAGCAGTTCATTTAGCGCATCGACTTTTGCCTTTAGCTCAGCAAGATCTGCGGTGTAGTCGGTTTCGAGCTTCAGCATGCGAGCCTCATAAGCTTGCTGCATAGCCGCAATTTGGCCAGCGGTTTGCTGCTCCAAGTTTGCGGATAACGTCTGCTGAATCCGTTCGGTATACCATTTGGCGCCCAATATGCCGGAGCATATAATAATGACCCATATGCAGACAAAAAGAAGGAAGGTACGGTTTCCTTTCTTTCTGCGTGTTTTCTTATCGAATTGGCTGGCAGTGCGTTGTTCCAAAATCAAATCACTCATTCTATTCATTCACCTCTCTTGATAGTCACTTGCACGAAAGATCGGATGAACGAACTGCTAGCAAGGGTACATAGATTAGACTTCAATTGCTCCTAAATAGTTGCGGATGTCATCTTATTGTAACAAAGACAAACGTAGATGTCCTTTGCGATATATGGGAATTTCCTGTAAATTTCAAATCGGACCGGAACATTCTCCCTCCTTTCGGCGTCTAACCATAAGGGATGCGGCAGCCGATGCCGCAAATTGGAAGGAGAACAAGATGAAAACACAGAATTGGTTTAAGCAAATGACTAAGCGAGTTCTCATAGCAGGCTTACTCGTTTCGCTGGCAGGTACTGGATTTGGAGTGAAGGAGGAAGTTAATGCAGCTGAGCGTCAGCCGATAAAGGTAGAGTTTGTGCATGGTTCGAAAAAAATGACGATAAACGGCAAGGCGCAGCAAATGACGGCGCCGCTGCCGGTAGTAAAGGGAGTTACAATGATTCCTGTTCGGACGATTGCTGCTTCCGTTGGAGCAAGCGTTTATGCTGATAGTAAAGGCACTCATATCGATACGTATTTCAACAAAGTTACACTGAACAATAATATGCGCGGTGCGAATCGCAACGGAAGCTACGTTGTATTGCCTAATGCAGCTACACAAATTAATGGAACGATGCATGTGCCTTTATCAGCAGTCAAGCTGCTGTGGAATGCGACATATGTGTTTAATGCACAGCTTAAGCAAATTAGCATAACCATTCAGCCGGAGCCAAACGTGCCGCCAGTAGCCCGCTTCGAAGCTCCGTATGAGGTGAAGCTCGGGGAGCCAATCGAATTTAAGGATTTGAGCTATGACCCTGATGGTAAAATCGTGAAGACAGAGTGGACCGGTCGTAAAAGTACATATTTTGAGCCAGGTGTTTATACCGTTACTCAAAGTGTCTACGACAACGATGGCGCACGAAGTGAAGTCGTGTCTCAAGATATTCGTGTAACAGAAGAGGTTATGTATACGCCTTATGAATACTACATGCGTTATGGTAACCCGGGCGATAAATTTGAAGTTGACGGGAAACTAATGAACACCTTCAAAGAGGTGGATACGATTGAATCCAAAGGCGGCCGCACATTGTATATGTCGAATGCGCCGGAGCGTTTCTTTGGAGAAGGTTTGCTGTACGAAGATACTTTGAATGATGCAAGTCGTTTATTCCTTCATCACCGCAACGGCTCAGACGAGCGATTGAAGCTGGCGGTTGTGGTTACGAATAACGAAAGCGAAAGCGTAAAGCTGACGATTGGCAATCGCGGCCTTGCTGGACCAAGCGTTAGTGCAATGCAATTTGGATCGGCTGCAGTGGCTAGATATTTTGCAAGCTCACAGCCGCGCGAGATGATTATTGAGCCTGGCACTTCCGCTGTGCTGCTGCCGGAGCTTGAGAAAATTATTATGAATCCAGACGAAGGTTTCTCGGGCTTGCTTGATGTCGACATGGACGGTAAGCTGACATTTTCCACGATGGCGCTTAAAGTAGACACCGACCCGATTAGTGCAGTGTCTATGGTTACTGAGCTGGAGAAGGTCGGAAATCGCGGCAAGTTCTTCGATACCGATCAATATATTGAAGTGAATGAGAAGGTTGGCGTTACAGAAAGCAAGCTGCGCTTAGGTCAACGTGGCCCTGCTATGGCAGGTGTAGATGCATTGACAGGCGGAATGACAATTAACGGCGGGGAATATGGTGCCGTAACGACGGTCAAGCTCAAAAATGTCGCTTGGGGAACACGGATTATTCTTAATCCTCGAGCGGGAATTTTCCAAGGCGCAGTTAGTGTAAATGGAAAAGTGGTGTACGTCCCTTCAGGCGGTCATGTGAAGGTAGGCGAAGGCGCATTGATCTATACGCAACCGAATCAACCCGCTGGAGCAGCTGGCATGCAGCCTGCGCCAGAAGTAACGATTCAGTATTCATCACCGGGCGCAAGCTCATTACCGATCTTATTCGTATTTTTTCCAGGCTCGGACTTTAAATAACCAATAGAAGGAGGAAACGTCGCTGCCAAGCGATGTTTCCTCCTTTTTTTGTTGTTAGCCCACCTAGTATTGTATAATAGAGATTCATTATCATTTGAACCAACTAGGAGGATGATCAGCATGGATCAACCAATTACAAATAACGGCGCGAGCCGAAAAGAAGCAARAGCAATGTTCGCAGGAGGCTGCTTCTGGTGCATGGTATCGCCATTCGAGGAAATGCCGGGAATTATATCGGTCGTATCCGGATATACGGGTGGACATACGGTAAACCCAACGTATCAGGAAGTATGCTCGGAGACGACAGGTCATGCGGAAGCGGTACAAATTACGTATGATCCTGCGATCTTCCCTTATGAGAAGCTGCTTGATATTTTCTGGAAGCAAATCGACCCTACGGATGCAGGCGGTCAGTTCCATGATCGCGGGGAATCTTATCGGACAGGTATTTATTATTATGATGAAGAGCAGCGCGAGCTGGCGGAAGCTTCTAGACAAGAGCTTGAAGCTAGCGGTCGCTTCGACCGGCCAATCGTAACGGAAATCGAACCGGCACAAGCTTTTTATCCGGCAGAGGACTATCACCAGGGCTATCACAAATCGAATCCGTATCGTTACAAAATGTATCGTAAAGGCTCTGGCCGCGACGCTTTTATTTCACAAAACTGGGCGATTAAGAAAGACCCTGCAGAATTGAAGCAGCGTCTTACGCCGATCCAGTATGAGGTCACACAAAACAGTGGAACAGAACGTCCATTCACAGGGGAGTATTGGGATCACACCGAGGATGGCATTTATGTAGATATCGTTTCTGGAGAGCCGCTGTTCAGCTCCCGCGATAAGTACGATGCTGGCTGCGGTTGGCCGAGCTTCACGAAGCCGTTGCAAGCAGCAGCTGTTTCTGAGCATACGGACTCCTCGCATTATATGGTACGGGTCGAGGTTCGCAGCAAAGAGGGCGATTCTCATCTCGGTCATGTATTTGATGATGGACCGCAGCCGACGGGGCTTCGTTATTGCATCAATTCCGCCTCACTGCGTTTTATCGGCAAGGATAAGCTGGAGGAAGAAGGATACGGCGAATATTTGCATCTGTTTGAGCAATAAGCTTTTAAGCATCTTATTATAGACATTTGGGTGGAGGAGAAGCTGAAATGAACATAGAAGAAGCGATTCGCACGAGAAGAACGATTGGAAGAGTGAAGAAGGACCCTGTTGACCGTGCACTTATTGAACGGTTGTTGGATGCAGCTGTTTGGGCGCCTAGCCATCATAATACGCAGCCTTGGTCATTTATTGTGATGACGGGTGAAGGCAGAGGGCGGCTTGCAGAAGGATATGCGCGTGTATCCGCGGCCGCTGTTCCTGAGCTGAGCGGACAGCCGCTTGAAGATCGTTTGGCTAAAGAACGTACCAAAGCATTCCGTGCCCCAGTCGTTATTGCGGCAGTATGCTCACCGTCGGATGATCCGCGTGCTGTACTGGCAGAGGAGCTTGCTGCTGCTCAAGCAGCGGTGCAAAATTTGCTGCTTTCAGCACATGCGAATGGACTTGGGGCGATATGGCGTTCGGGCGATCCAATGTACCACCCGATTATGAGAGAAACATTCGGCCTGCGTGAACAAGATCAAATCGTAGGTTTTATTTACCTAGGTTATCCGGATATGACGGCTCCAGAGCCGCAGCGTGTACCTGCCACTGCAAAAACGGTGTGGTTGGTTTAATAAATAAAAAAGAAGGCCGTACCGTTCGATTATGCCGAACGATACGGCCCTTCTTTTTATCTGTATTAAATCATTAATTATATGAGCTTTTTCACTTTAAAATTGGCTTGCAGCACATACCAGTTTTGCGGGAACGGTACGCCGAGCACCCAATAGCCGATGCCGCGAAGCTTATATATTTTGACAAGATTGAATTTGGCTTGAACGCTGCGTGCATCCTCATACCAGACCACATGCTCTCGGCCTTCCTTGTCGTAATAGTTATAGTAAGGTGATTGTCCCTCATCATCATATTGAATAGTGGCTCCGTAAGTATTCGCACGAATTACCGCTTCATGCGGACTGATCGTCGGTGCCCACTTTCCGCCTTGGACGTAGGGAAGTGTCCAATCGTAGCCATACAAAGGCATGCCCATTACGATTTTTTGGGGAGGAATAACGCTGAGGGCATATTGCAGCACCTTGTTGACCTCGTTCAGCGGAGCGACGGCTCGCGGCGGCCCGCCCGACCAGCCCCATTCATAGGTCATGAGAATAACAAAATCGGCAATGCGGCCTAGAGCCTGGTAATCATGCGCTTCATATAGTGTGCCTGCTTGGTCGGCATTCAGCTTGGGCGCGAGGCAAACGGATACGAGATAATTTTCCGGGTGCAGGCTGTCGACGAGATTTTGAATAAAATGTTGAAATAACTCACGATCGGCAGGCGGAACATATTCGAAATCAACATTGAGCGCTAGATAACCTTTCTGCTTCATCATAATGAGAATGCTCGATATGAGTTTTTGTTGAAGCCCGGCATCGGCGAGCACCGCATGGGCAGTATCAGGACTGAATGTGCCGTTTTCGAAATTAGTTAGAACCATCATAGGCGTTGTTTGTGTCTGGTAGGCTGCATTTATAATAGCTGAATCATCTAAAAGCGTAAAAGTACCGTCAGCCTGTACACGGTAACTGAATGGGTTTAAATAGGTTAGATGTTGGCCAATGTCCTCAATTAAACGAACACCGGCAGCGTCAAATTTCTGTGTATAGGCGTTTACTTCAATTGTTGGCCGCACGGTTTGAGGAATAACGAGTGTTTGCCCCGGGTAAATAAGGGCGGGATTAGAGATTTTGTTTATTTTCGCGAGCTCCTGCAGTGTAACGCCATATCGCTGGGCGATTAGCCAGAGCGATTCACCGTAATGTACTTTATGAGTGCTTGCATCAGTTGGAATAATAAGCGCCTGACCAATAACGAGTACGTTTGGGTCGCTAAGGCCGTTTGCATCTGTGATATCGTTTATCGACAAATCGTATATTTGAGAAAGCTTATAGATGGAATCTCCTTTTTGCACGACATGAATATGCACCCTATTCGAGCCTCCTTTTTAAAATGATTAGCTATTGCGGTCTCGGCTGCGGTGCCTGCCTGAATGCTAAGAAAAGACTCTTTTATAATGTATTCATTAAATGGCTCTCGCATTCGAATGGGAAATGACAATCCGTTCGCTTAAGGCAGACGGAGAAATGGGAATGATAAGGAAGAGGCCAAAGAAAAAGTACGAAAGCCAATACGAATGGGGGTTGTACAGAATAGTAAAGAAGGTAAGTTTAGGGAATGATCAGGTGCGATACACCTAAATATGGTTATTTCATACGGGATTTCCGATTATTTTGTTCAAAAAAACGAACCTTTATAAAACATTCTCTTTTAATGTTCGTATTTCATTGACAGTGGTTTGGGGATTAGATAAACTAGAATAGGTTTGAGGCGGAATTGTCCGCTGGAACGTATTGCTGTTTGTTTGTCTTCCTACTATTTCATTTAAAGTTTACTCGTATATATTCGGGATCAGGCCTGAATGTTTCTACCCGAGAACCTTAATTTTCGGACTACGAGCAAAATGAGACGATAAGCGATATCGAATCGTAAGGTTTCGGATCGCCATAAAGCAAATGCAAGTCTGCAAAGTGCCTTGTTAGTTGGACACTGGTTGCCTCCTTTACGGGGCAGCCTTCTGTTGTCTTTTCGGCTCTGCAGCACGATTTGTCTCGTCCTCATTGAAGTGAAGCTTGATTGGCCATGGATTCGCATGAATACCGGTCTGTGCTTCCGCTCCGGTCCTGCGGCATCCCCATTCTTATGGCTGCTGAAGGGCCTTTTCTATTTTGGATGTGTTGTTTTATAGGATGCTTGATCATTAATTATCTTATAGATGAAAGTGGGTTTGAACGCATGTCTGCGAAGGTTGGCGTCATCATGGGCAGCAAATCGGATTGGGACACAATGAAATTAGCCTGCGACGTACTAGAGGAATTGCAAATTCCTTATGAGAAAAAAGTCGTTTCCGCGCATCGGACACCGGATTTAATGTTCGAGTATGCAGAAACTGCAGTAGAACGAGGGCTTAAGGTAATTATTGCCGGAGCCGGCGGAGCTGCACATTTGCCCGGCATGGTCGCTGCTAAGACGATTTTGCCGGTTATTGGCGTTCCCGTGAAGTCCTCGAATTTGAGCGGACTTGATTCCTTGCTCTCTATCGTTCAAATGCCTGGCGGCATTCCAGTAGCTACGGTAGCCATTGGCAACGCAGGCGGAACGAATGCTGGACTGCTCGCGGCACAAATGCTGGGAGCGTTTGATCCCGAGGTGCAAGCGCGTGTAATCGCACGTCGCGAGCGTGTAAAGCAGGAAGTGCTGGAAAGCAGTGAGACGTTATGAGTCAAAAAACGGACAAGCAAACGATCCAGACGCTGTTGCCAGGCAGTACGATCGGCATATTAGGCGGCGGGCAGCTTGGACGAATGATGGCGAATGCAGGCAGCGCGATGGGGTATCGCTTCATTGCTCTTGATCCAACGCCGGATGCTCCGACTGGACAAGTAGCAGAGCAAATCGTCGCAGCTTACGACAATCACGATGCAGCGAGGGAGCTTGCAAAACGATCGGACGTCATCACATACGAATTCGAGAATGTGGATGCAGATGTAGCGGCGATGCTGATGGCAGAGTCTTATGTGCCGCAGGGAAGTGAGCTGCTGTATACAACGCAGCATCGGCTTCGCGAGAAGCGGGCGATTGAAGCAGCTGGCGTACGTGTTGCCCCTTACCGCGAGATTCGCAGCGCAGACGAGCTGCGCGAGGCTGTTACCGCCTTTGGAACACCTTGCGTATTGAAAACAGCTATGGGCGGTTACGATGGCAAAGGCCAATGGGTCATTCGCAGCGAAAGCGAAATAGAAGAAGCGTATGAGACCTTAGCACGAGCGCGCGTCCAACTGGTGCTTGAGCAGTTCATTCGTTTTGATAAGGAAATATCAGTTATAGCGGCGAGAAGTCCGCAGGGTGAGATCAAGGTTTTCCCTGTCGCGGAAAACATACACGTCGATAATATATTGCATTTGTCTATCGTGCCAGCAAGAATTACGGAGGATTTGCAGCAGCAAGCAGAACGGCTTGCAGAGCGTATCGCTGAGGGATTAGGCGTAGTTGGTCTAATTGCAGTAGAGCTGTTCGTTACAGCGGATGGTGAGCTGTTCGTAAATGAGCTTGCACCACGCCCGCATAACAGCGGTCACTACACGATGGAAGCCTGCCGAACGTCACAGTTCGAGCAGCATGTACGCGCGGTATGCAATCTGCCGCTCGGAGATACGACGCTTATGAGTCCTGTTGTTATGGTGAACGTGCTGGGTGAGCATGTCGCACCGCTTCTAGAGCTCACAGCTCGCGCGGATGAAGCGGCTAAGCGCTTGAATGTCGCTCCGAAATTGCATTTGTACGGGAAAAAGGAAGCTGTTGTGAAGCGGAAGATGGGCCATGTCAATGTTTTGGCAGAAACGACGGATGCTGCGCTTAGCTGGATCGAAGAAACAACTATTTGGAAGGTGTGAAGCAATCATGTTAGATCGTTACAGCAGACCGGAAATGAGAGCTATTTGGACAGAGGAAAATAAATTCAGAGCATGGCTGGAAGTTGAGCTTTGCGCATGCGAGGCTTGGTCTGAGCTAGGCGTTATTCCGAAGGAAGACGTTGTCGCGCTTCGCGCATCAGCTGATTTCGATATCGATCGGATTTATGAAATTGAGCAGGACACTCGTCATGACGTTATCGCGTTTACACGCGCCGTATCTGAGAAAGCAGGCCCTGAAGGCAAATGGGTGCATTACGGCCTTACTTCTACGGACGTTGTAGATACAGCTATCGGTTATTTGCTTCTTCAAGCTAACGCGATTCTTGTGAAAGATATCGAACGTTTTATCGAAATTCTTAAGAACAAAGCATTGCAATACAAGGATACGCCGATGATGGGCCGTACGCATGGCGTACACGCGCAACCAACAACCTTTGGTCTGAAAATGGCGCTTTGGTATGAGGAAATGAAGCGTAACCTGGAGCGTTTCCACCATGCTGCGAACAACGTGCAGTTCGGTAAAATGTCCGGTGCGGTAGGTACATTCGCAGATATCGATCCTTTTGTTGAAGAATTTGTATGCAAGAAGCTTGGCATTACCGCAGCTCCAATCTCAACACAAACGCTGCAGCGTGACCGTCACGCTGAATATATGGCGACTCTTGCACTCGTAGCCTCTTCGCTTGATAAGTTTGCAACTGAAATTCGCGCTTTGCAGAAGAGTGAGTTCCGTGAAGTAGAAGAAGCGTTCGCAAAAGGTCAAAAAGGTTCATCCGCAATGCCGCACAAACGCAATCCAATCGGCTGCGAGAACATTTCCGGTTTGTCCCGCGTTATTCGCGGACATATGGTTACAGCTTACGAGAACATTGCCCTTTGGCATGAACGCGATATTAGCCACTCGTCTGTTGAACGTATTATTTTGCCGGATGCAACGATGCTGCTTAACTACATGCTGAACCGTTTGGGCAACATCATCAACAACCTGACCGTGTTCCCGGAAAACATGAAGCGCAACATGCAAGCGACATATGGCGTGCCATTCTCTGGCCGCGTATTGACGAAGCTGATCGACAAAGGCTTCAGTCGTGAGAAAGCTTATGACACGGTTCAACCGCGTGCAATGCAGGCATGGGAAACAAAACGTCAATTCCGCGAACTCATTGGTGAGACAGAGGAAATTACAAGCGTGCTGACGACAGAAGAAATCGATGATTGCTTCGATCCAGCTTGGCATCTAAAGCATGTTGATACGATTTTTACACGTCTTGGATTGATTTAAGGGGAGGCTGGCCTGATGACTGCACCATCGCAAGCTCTATCGACAGCTGTCGATTATATTAAAGCTCCGCTGATTTACAAAGGAAAGGTTCGTGAGCTGTACGATCTGGGCGAGCATTTCCTCATCGTCGTAACCGACCGCATTTCCGCATTCGACTACGTGCTTGACCCGGCAGTGCCGGACAAGGGCAATGTGCTGAACCGTTTGTCCGCTTACTGGTTCGAGCAAACCGCTGACATTCAAGTGAACCACGTCGTTCATACCGATGTGGAGAAGCTTGGCGGTCTCGTAACCGAGCCGGAGCTGCTCAAAAACCGGATTATGGTTACCCGCAAAGCGGAGCGCATCGATATCGAATGTGTGGTTCGCGGCTATATCACTGGCGGCGGCTGGAGACAGTATCAGCAAACGTCAGCGATTAACGGTATAGAGCTTCCAGCGGGCCTCCGCAAAAACGAACGTTTTCCTGCTCCAATTTTTACGCCGGCAGCGAAAAACGACGTTGGTCACGATGAGGACATCCCATTTGAGAAAATGGCTGAAATGGTCGGTGCTGAGCTTGCCGAGGAGCTTCGTGACCGCAGCATCAAGCTGTACGAATACGCTCATGGCTATTGCGCAGAGCATGGCATCATCCTTGCCGATTGCAAATTCGAGTTTGGACTCATCGACGGCAAAGTGATCTTGATCGACGAAATCTTCACGCCTGACTCCTCCCGCTTCTGGGCGGAAGGCAATTATGCGCTGGATATCGAGATCGACAGCATGGACAAAGAGCCGGTTCGCACGTACTTGCTAGGCTCAGATTGGGATCGCGACAGCAAGCCAGCACCGCTGCCGGATTCCGTAGTAGCTGAAACAACGTCCCGCTACCGCGATATCTACCGCCGTCTTACTGGCGTAGAGCTGTAGGAAGCTTTGTTAGCTTAGTGAAGAACGGGAAAACGGGCGTTAAATGCTGCGAAATCGAGCTAGGACGCCGAAATTGATGCAATTAACGCCCAAAATTCCCGCTATTCGCAGCAAAGTAGCTTTAAGAGTAGGATCAACAGAAAAAAGGGCGTTAAATGCTGTGAAATCGAGCTAGGACGCCGAAGTTTCTGCAAATAACGCCCAAAGTTCCCGCTAATCGCAGCAAACTAGCTTTAATAGTTGGATTAACGGGAAAAACAGGCGTTAAATGCTGCAAAATCGAGCTAGGACGTCGAAATTAGTAAAATTAACGCCCAAAATTCCCGCTAATCGCAGCAAATTAGCTTTTAGGCTTGATTTAACGGTAGGAATTCCCGTTATATTAAAATCCGCCGCTGAAAGCCGAATGGAATGACTTTAACAACGTTGAGCGAGAGCGATGACGCTGACATAGGGGCGCGGAAGCGCATGCCGCTAAGGCAGGCAGTCAGCGAGAGCGCTGCTGCACCCCATAAGCCTGAGCGCGAAAGCGCAGGGCTGCAAATGCATTACTGACAGGCAGCATAAGCACAGGCCAATCACAATAATCATGGTGGCCAGCGAGAGCGCGGCCGCCAAACAAACGCTTCACCGACCACCCTCGCAAAGGTTTTATCTCAAAGTGTGTGAGCTCGGAGAGCGGGAAGTTGTTGCTGGAGAGCGACAGCGATCGCTTCTTGAAGCCGGGAAATTACCGCAAAGCGTGTAATCAGAATTTCTCGGCTTCGAAAGCGGCGTAAGCAATAACTCCCACGCCCGAGCGGCAATCACATTTTGACGAAAATCTGCTGCGAGAAAAAACCCACATTTTCAGGAGGCTATTATGAAGGCAACCGTCTACGTCACTATCAAGCAAAACGTTTTGGATCCACAAGGAACCGCTGTACAAGGAGCGCTTCACACACTTGGTTTCTCTGAAGTCGAAAAAGTACGCATCGGCAAATATTTGGAGCTTGAGCTTGATACGACTGACCACGCAGAAGCGGAAGTACGCATTAAAGCTATGTGCGAGAAGCTGTTTGCGAACACGGTTGTAGAAGATTTCCGTTTTGAGCTGGAGGGATAGGGCGATGAAGTTTGCAGTACTTGTATTTCCAGGCTCCAACTGTGACATCGATTGCTACAAAGCAGTCGAAGACACGATCGGCCAGTCGGTTGACTACGTATGGCACACAGCTACAGACTTGTCTTCTTATGATGCGATTCTAGTACCTGGAGGCTTCTCCTACGGCGATTACCTGCGCTGCGGCGCAATTGCGCAATTCGCTGCTGTTATGGCGGAAGTTCAAAAAGCAGCCGAAGCAGGCAAATATATTCTAGGCATTTGCAACGGATTCCAAATCTTGACGGAGGCTGGCCTTCTGCCAGGCGCCTTGATTCGCAACAACGGACTGAAGTTCCGCTGCCATCAAGCGCCGCTTGAAGTGGTAAACAACAACACAGCTTTTACCAACCAATATTCGCAAGGTGAAATTATAAATATTCCAATCGCACACGGCGAAGGCAACTACTATTGCGACGACGCAACGCTTGCTGAGCTTAAAGCGAACGATCAAATTATTTTCCGCTATGCGGGCGACACAAATCCGAACGGTTCTGTAGAGAACATTGCGGGCATTAGCAACAAAACAGGTAACGTAGTAGGCATGATGCCGCATCCAGAGCGTGCAGTTGATCAATTGCTTGGCTCGGAAGACGGCAAACGGATGTTTACATCGATTTTGAATGCATGGAGGGAACAACATGGCGCAGCAGTTAACAGCTAAGGAACCGACAGCGGAGCAAATTGCCGAGCAAAAAATTTACAGCCAGTTTGGTGTATCCGATTATGAATTTGAGCTCATTTGCGGCTTTCTTGGCCGTAAGCCAAACTACACGGAGATCGGCGTATTCAGCGTTATGTGGTCAGAACATTGCTCTTACAAAAACTCCAAGCCTATTTTGAAAAAATTCCCGATCACAGGACCTCGCGTTCTCATGGGACCGGGCGAAGGCGCGGGTATCGTCGATATTGGCGACAACCAAGCGGTTGTATTCAAAATCGAATCGCATAACCATCCATCAGCGGTTGAGCCTTATCAAGGCGCTGCCACTGGCGTAGGCGGCATTATCCGCGACATTTTCTCCATGGGCGCACGCCCAATCGCATTGCTGAACAGCTTGCGTTTTGGCCGTCTTGAAAATGAGCGCGTTAAATATTTGTTTGAGCACGTCGTTAGCGGAATTGCTGGCTACGGTAACTGTATTGGTATTCCGACAGTTGCGGGCGAGGTTATGTTCGATGAGAGCTACGAGGGCAATCCGCTCGTTAACGCGATGTGCGTAGGTCTAATCGATCATGATAAAATTCAGCGCGGTGTCGCAAAAGGGGTAGGCAACCCGGTATTCTACGTTGGTCCTGCTACTGGCCGCGACGGTATTCACGGTGCTACTTTTGCATCGGTTGAGCTTTCCGAGGAATCAGAAGAAAAACGTACAGCTGTTCAAGTCGGCGATCCATTCATGGAGAAGCTGGTTATGGAAGCGACGCTTGAGCTTATCAACTCCGGTATCGTTCTTGGTATTCAAGACATGGGCGCAGCGGGTCTTACTTGCTCCAGTGCTGAGATGGCTTCGAAAGCTGGCAACGGCCTTGAGCTTTACCTTGACGAGGTACCGCAGCGTGAAACAGGCATGACGCCTTATGAAATGATGCTTTCGGAGTCGCAAGAGCGTATGCTCTTCGTCGTAGAGCCGCAGCATGAAGCGCAAGCGAAGGAAATCTTTGATCGTTGGGGCATTATTTGCGCCAAAGTAGGTAAAGTAACGGATGACGGTCGTCTTCGTTTGTTCCACCAAGGCCAAGAGGTTGCCGATATGCCGGTTAAAGCGCTCGTTGACGAGTGCCCTGTATACGATAAACCATCCAAAGAGCCTGCATATTACAGCGAGAATGCCGCTGTAGATACATCGGCATATGATGAAGTAACGGATTTGACTGGCGCGCTGGAGAAGGTTCTTGCTTCCCCGACAGTTGCTAGCAAAGAGTGGGTTTACAATCAATATGACTACATGGTTCGTACATCGACAGCTGTTCAGCCAGGCTCCGATGCGGCAGTCGTAACGATTCGCGGCACGCGCAAAGCGCTTGCGATGACAACGGATTGCAACGGACGTTACGTATATCTAGATCCAGAAGTAGGCGGACGCATTGCGGTGGCAGAAGCTGCTCGTAATATCGTGTGCTCAGGCGCTGAGCCGCTTGCTGTAACTGACAACCTTAACTTCGGTAACCCTGAGAAGCCAGAAGTATTCTGGCAGCTTGAGAAATCGGCAGATGGGATGTCCGAGGCTTGCGTCGTGCTTAACACACCGGTTATCGGCGGTAACRTAAGCTTGTACAATGAGAACGCTAAGGGTGCTATTTACCCGACACCAGTAATCGGTATGGTTGGTCTTGTACACGATATCGATCACATCACAACGCAAGGCTTCAAAGCTGAGGGTGATGTTATTATTCTCGTAGGCGAAACAAAAGCGGAAATGGGCGGAAGTGAATTCCAGTACGTTACGCAAGGCGCTGCTGCTGGCCGTCCTCCAGAAATCGATCTTGCTACAGAGAAGAAGGTTCTGGATGCTGTCCTTGGCGCGATTCAAAAAGGTCTCGTAGCATCGGCTCATGACTTGTCCGAAGGCGGTATTGCGGTAGCTGTTGCAGAATCATGCATTAGCGGTCGTCTAGGCGCAGAAGTGGCATTGTCATCTGATCTACGTGCTGATCACCTATTGTTCAGCGAATCGCAATCCCGTATCTTGCTGTCGGCTAAGCCGGATCAAGCAGCGGCATTGCAAGCATGGCTTACAGAGCAAGGCGTTGTTCATGCACAAGTTGGTAACGTTAAAGGCAGCAGCCTGACCATAAGCGTAAACGGAAAATCCGGCATTCAGGCGCCGGTAACACAACTGGAGAAGGTCTGGAAGGATGCGATTCCATGTCTGATGAACAAATAAGACAGGAACCTTTGTTATGGACGGGCGACCACTATAACGAAGGTATTGGCCGTGACGATATGTTTGATAAATTGCGTGAGGAATGTGGCGTTTTCGGGGTTTTTAATCTCCCCGAAGCGTCCAACCTGTCCTATTATGGTCTTCATGCGCTTCAGCATCGCGGTGAGGAAAGTGCGGGAATCTGTACGGTTGATACGAAAAATGGCAATAAGTTCGCTTATCACCGTGGTATGGGTCTCGTAAAAGAAGTATTCAACAAGGAAAATCTCGATATGCTTGCCGGGGATCGCTCTATCGGCCACGTACGTTATTCGACAGCGGGAGAAAGTAAGCTTGCGAACGCACAGCCGCTTATTTTCCGCTATCGCGACGGTGACCTTGCTGTTGCTACAAACGGCAATATCGTGAATGCGCCGGAAATTCGCCGTGAGCTTGAGATGTCGGGCTCGATCTTCCAAACGTCCAGCGACACGGAAGTTATCGCGCATCTTATTGCACGTTCATCGAAGGATTTCGAGACGGCTGCGAAGGAAGCACTGCAGCGCATCGTTGGCGGATTTGCTTTCTTGATTATGACAAACGACAAGCTGCTCGTTGCAGCTGATCCGCATGCTCTTCGTCCGCTTGTTATGGGCCGTATTGGCGAAGGTTATGTATTCTCGTCGGAGTCGTGTGCATTCGAGACAATTGGTGCCGTGTATGAGCGTGATGTACAGCCTGGTGAATTGCTAATTCTTGATGCAGACGGCATGCGCGAGGAACGTTACGCGGAGGTTGACCGCCGCGCAACTTGTGCGATGGAGTATATTTATTTTGCCCGTCCTGATAGTGATATCAATGGCATTAATATTCATATGGCCCGCAAACGGATGGGTCGCCAGCTTGCTTCCGAATCTTTTGTTGATGCGGATATCGTAACGGGTGTGCCGGATTCGAGTATTTCAGCAGCAATTGGATACGCGGAGCAAACCGGTATTCCATACGAGCTTGGCCTTATCAAAAACAAATATACCGGCCGGACATTCATCCAGCCTTCTCAAGAGCTTCGCGAGAAGGGTGTAAAAATGAAGCTGTCTGCCGTTCGTAAAGTGGTGGAAGGCAAACGTGTCGTTATGATTGATGATTCAATCGTTCGGGGCACAACATCGCTGCGGATCGTAAACCTGCTTCGTGAAGCGGGAGCGACTGAGGTGCATGTGCGCATCACATCGCCGCCTTTCAAAAACCCATGCTACTACGGAATTGATACTCCTGACCGCAAAGAGCTCATTGCTTCTTCAAGGACAGTAGAGGAAATCCGCAAGCAAATTAATGCTGATTCATTATCTTTTATAAGCAACGAAGGTTTTGTTGAGTCTGTTGGCGGCAATGATGGGGCTTATAATCGCGGCATGTGTCTAGCTTGCTTCGATAATGACTACCCAACACCAGTTAACGAAGAATCAGACAAAAGCTGCAGCTGTTAATAACATAAATGATTAACCTCATGGAGCGATTGCTGCTCCTAAATTAGTTAAGGAGTTGACCGAGAGTGTCAGAAGCGTACAAAAAAGCCGGCGTCGATATCGCGGCAGGCAACGAAGCGGTTGAACGGATGAAGAAGCACGTAAAACGGACTTACCGTCCAGAGGTGCTGGCAGAACTTGGCGGCTTTGGCGGTCTGTTCAGCCTTAACAAGGACAAGTACGATGAGCCTGTACTCGTGTCTGGAACAGATGGCGTCGGAACGAAGCTGAAGCTTGCTTTTGCCATGGACAAGCATGACACGATCGGCATTGATGCCGTAGCCATGTGCGTGAACGATATTATCGTACAAGGCGCAGAGCCGTTGTTCTTCCTTGATTACTTGGCATGCGACAAGGTCGTTCCTGAGAAAATCGAAGCGATCGTTAAAGGTATTGCAGAAGGCTGCGTACAAGCTGGCTGTTCACTCATCGGCGGCGAAACAGCTGAAATGCCGGGCATGTATCAAGGCGGAGAATACGATATCGCTGGTTTTACAGTTGGTATTGTGGATAAGAAAAAAATGATCGACGGATCAACTATCGCTGCTGGCGATGCGGTTATCGGTTTTGCTTCCAGCGGTATTCACAGCAACGGCTTCTCGCTCGTTCGCCGCTTGCTGCTTGAAGACGCAGGTTATTCGCTTGATCAAGAGCTTGAAGAGCTTGGCGGCGCGAAGCTAGGCGATGTGCTGATTGAGCCAACACGCATCTACGTGAAATCGGCGCTTAAGCTGGTTGAGCAAGTGGAAGTGAAGGGCATGGCACATATTACTGGCGGCGGCTTTATCGAGAACATTCCGCGGGTACTGCCTGACGGCGTGAACGTTGATGTGGAATACGGCTCATGGCCGATTTTGCCAATCTTCGATTTGATGCAAAATAAAGGCGCGATTACGAATCGTGATATGTTCACGACTTTCAATATGGGTATTGGTCTAGTTGTTGTTGTTCCAGCTGATCAAGCAAATGAAGCTCTTCGCATTGCTTCTGAGCTTGGTGAGCAGGCTTACCGTATCGGAACGGTTACGGAAGGAAGCCGCATCGTAACGTTTACGGGAGCGGAAGTATAATGGGAGCACTTCGCATCGCTGTTTTCGCTTCGGGACAAGGTACGAATTTCCAAGCGATTGTAGATGCGGTGCAGGAAGGGAAGCTCGATGTAACCATCGAGCTTCTTGTTTGTGACAAGCCTGCCGCTCCCGTTGTGGAGCGCGCACGGAAGGCTGGTGTGGACACGTTCCTGTTCACGCCGAAGGAATACCCGTCTCGCGAAGCTTATGAGACGGAAATTATCGCTGAGCTAGCGCGGCGCGGCGTTGAGCTGATCGTGCTTGCAGGCTACATGCGCATTATTACGCCTTTGCTGGTTGAGCCATTTTATGGTCGGATGATTAATATTCATCCGGCGCTGCTGCCGGCATTCCCCGGCGTGAATGGCATCGGGCAGGCGCTTGCGTATGGCGTTAAGCTGACTGGCGTCACCGTTCACTACGTGGACGGCGGCATGGACAGCGGACCAATTATCGCGCAGCAAGCAGTGGAAGTGCAAGGCGGAGATACGGAAGATTCGCTAGCGGAGCGTATTCACGCAGCCGAGCAGGCGCTGCTGCCCGCAGTTATTCAGCATATCGCGAAGGGTCGCGTCACACTGAATGGTCGTCATGTGACAGTAAACGGCTAATATAAGCTCAATTTGGTGCGATAGTGTGAACCGAAACAACACCGATGATGAGACCAATCATATCGGCAAGTGTGGATGCAGTATTTGGAGAAGAGAAATTGTTTGGTCAAATAGATGAGGAGGGATTTGCATGGCAATTCGCAGAGCGTTAATTAGTGTTTCGGATAAGTCAGGAATCGTGGAGTTTTCTAGAGAACTGGCTAGCCAAGGTGTGCAAATTATTTCGACGGGCGGTACATTCAGCCTGCTGCAAAAGGAAGGCATTCCGGTTATCGGTATTTCCGATGTAACGGGCTTCCCGGAGGTTTTGGATGGTCGTGTCAAAACGCTTCACCCGGCCGTACATAGCGGCTTGCTCGCGGTGCGTGACAATGAAGAGCATCAGAACACGATGAAGGAGCTTGGTCTGGATTACATCGACCTCGTTGTCGTTAACTTGTATCCGTTCAAAGAAACGATTGCGAAACCTGATGTTTCCTATGAGGATGCAATCGAAAATATCGATATCGGCGGCCCGACGATGCTTCGTTCAGCTGCCAAAAACCACGCATTCGTAACGGTTGTAGTAGATACAGCCGACTACGGTACGGTGATTGAGGAATTGAAAGCACAAGGCGATACGACGCTTGAGACGCGCAAACGCCTGACTGCCAAAGTGTTCCGTCATACTGCGGCTTATGATTCCCTTATCTCTGATTACTTGACCAAGCAAGTGGGCGAATCATTGCCTGAAACGTACACCGTTACTTATGAGAAGGTACAGGATCTGCGTTACGGCGAGAACCCGCACCAGAAAGCTGCATTCTACAGCAAGCCGCTTGCAGCAGCAGGCAACGTAACGACTGCTGAGCAGCTGCACGGCAAAGAGCTTTCCTATAACAATATTAGCGATGCCAACGCTTCACTCGCAATTCTAAAAGAATTCGATGAGCCAGCGGTCGTTGCTGTCAAACATATGAATCCTTGCGGCGTAGGAATCGGCGCTACAATCCATGAAGCTTATCAAAAAGCTTATGCAGCAGACCGAACGTCGATCTTCGGCGGTATCGTAGCTGCTAACCGTACGATCGGTGCAGACACAGCTGAGCTGCTTGGCGGTATTTTCCTCGAAATCATCATCGCGCCTGACTTCACGCCTGAAGCGCTTGAGATTTTGACGAAGAAGAAAAATATCCGTTTGATGAAGCTGGGAGAGCTTTCGGCAGCTAGTGAGCGCAAGCCGGAATGGCTTGTTACTTCAGTTGACGGCGGTATGCTCGTACAAGAGAGCGACGTTCATTCGGTAACAGAAGCAGATTTGCAGTTTGTAACAGATCGCAAACCGACTGCGGAAGAGCTGAAACAGCTGCTATTCGGCTGGAAAGTTGTTAAACATGTTAAATCGAATGCGATTTTGCTTGCGAAGGACGATATGACGATTGGCGTTGGTGCTGGTCAAATGAACCGCGTAGGCGCAGCACGCATTGCAATTGAACAAGCTGGCGAAGCGGCAAAAGGAGCAGCACTTGCATCGGACGCATTTTTCCCAATGGGCGATACGGTAGAGCTTGCTGCCAAAGCTGGCATCACGGCGATCATTCAACCAGGCGGCTCAATCAAAGACGAAGAGTCGATTGCTGCTGCTAATGCGAACAACATCGCGATGGTGTTCACAAGCGTACGTCACTTTAAACACTAGAACCTGGCGCAGCTATTCAAATAGGCAGCCGCACGTTAACGACAGACAGCTGGCGCGGGCGGCGGCTGCATTTTTTAAAATAAGTTTGTTAGCTTATAAAGGGCTTGTTTTTATTCGTCAAAGCTGCTTCAGCGTACAAAGGTCGCCGAAGGCGTTTTTACTTGTATTTAGTCATTTGGGAGGTTATCGGTTATGCGTATTTTGGTAGTTGGCGGCGGCGGACGAGAGCATGCAATCGTATGGGCGCTTAAGAAAAGCGAGAAGGTAAAAGAAATTTTTTGCGCACCGGGCAACGCAGGCATTGCTCAGCTAGCTGAAATTGTACCGATTGCGGTCAATCAATTTGATGAGCTTATTCAGTTTGCAAAGGATGCTGCAATTGATCTTGTTTTTGTAGGTCCAGATGATCCGCTTGCAGATGGTATCGTAGACGCATTCGAAGCAGCAGGAATCGTGGCATACGGTCCTCGCAAAAATGCGGCTGAAATCGAAGGCAGCAAAATTTTCATGAAAAATCTATTGAAAAAATACGATATTCCTACGGCGAAATATGAAACATTCACCGACTATGAATCAGCGTCCGCTTACCTTCGCGAGCAATCCGCTCCTATCGTTATTAAAGCTGACGGGCTCGCAGCTGGCAAAGGCGTTACGGTTGCAGCTACGCTAGAGGAAGCGGAGCAAGCGCTGCGCGACATGATGGTTGATAAAGTATTCGGCCAAGCAGGAAGCCAAATCGTTATCGAGGAATGCTTAGTAGGGCAAGAGATGTCCATTCTCGCTTTCGTTGACGGTGAGACGGTGCGCGCTATGGTTCCAGCACAGGATCATAAGCCCATCTTTGATGGAGACAAAGGGCCAAATACAGGCGGCATGGGTACCTATACACCGCTGCCTCATATCGATCAAGCCATCATTGACGAATCGATTCAGAACATCATCATTCCAACGGCAAGAGCGATGGTCAGCGAAGGCCGTCCATTCCGCGGCGTTTTGTTCGCTGGTCTTATGATTACGAAGGACGGTCCAAAAACGATCGAATTTAATGCTCGCATGGGAGATCCAGAAACGCAGGTTGTACTGCCTCGTTTGCAAACGGATCTGATCGACATCGTGCTTGCATCGCTGAATGGCAATTTGGATCAACTTGATATTCAGTGGAGCGAGGAAGCAGCCGTTTGTGTTGTTGTCGCATCGGAAGGGTATCCAGCTTCTTATCCAAAAGGTCGAGTAATCACCGGTCTTGCAGAAGCAGAAGCGCAGGGAGCACTTGTGTTCCATGCTGGAACAGCTGAGAAGGATGGGCAATTCGTTACGAATGGCGGACGCGTTCTAGGTATCGTTGGCCGCGGCCGCGACATTGCAGAGGCTCGTGCACGCGCGTATGAAGCGGTTAGCGTGATCGATTTTGAAGGCAAGCAAAACCGAACGGACATCGCAGCTAAAGCACTAATCTAAGTTGCTTAGTACGAAATAAAAATATGGTCTTTCCTTTATTTTGGTCAACCAGAAATCTCTGGTTGGCTTTTTTTTATTTTCGCCTATTTTTGTGCCAAGTGTGTCAAAATCACTCGAAAGGTGTTACTAATTTGTAACTCTATCAATATGCCGCAGCGTTACAATGAATCTATCAGCGAGGAATAGAAGGTGAGTGTAATGAAAAAAGTAAGACAGCGTCGTTTTTTGTTTTTAGGAGTTCTATCGATTGTAGTAATCATGAGCCTCAGTGCTTGTGGGGCAAAAGGCGGATTAAGCTTATCAACGCTTTTGACAGGTGAGAAAAATCCCATTGTAGATAATGGGAACAACGAGAAAGGGCCAGAAACGGGAAGCGGAACCACTGGTGACGGAGATGTCGTTATTATCGGCAACAACGGAGGCAAAGACGGTGATATCATTCATGGCGATGTGGATAATAAGCCAGTCGAACCAGACAAGGGAAAACCTGAAGTTCCTGTAACGGAAAAGCTGGACAAGCCGGATCAAGTTATAGCAGCATCAAAGCCTGACAAAGGTAAAAAACTTATCGCGCTCACGTTCGACGATGGTCCAGACAAGCGTTATACAACCGATATTTTGGATATCCTGAAGGAAAAAGGAGTTAAGGCCACTTTCTTTGTAGTCGGGCAACAAGTTACGAAAAATCCAGAAGTGCTGCAGCGTATTGTAGACGAAGGGCATGCAATTGGCAATCATACAAACAATCATAAGGATTTGTCTAAGCTAGACGAGCAGGGAATTATTGAACAATTTAAAGAAGCGGACAACGCAATTAAAGAAGCAATTGGCATTACACCAGCAATGGTTCGTGCGCCTTATGGGGCAGTATCGGATACGGTTAAAGCATTAGTGAAAGAAAATCATCGTGAACTAATTGGCTGGAATATCGACACGCGCGACTGGGCGGGCACCTCGTCTTCCGATATGATCAAAATGATTAAGAAAGAAGCCAAACCAAATGGTATGATATTAATGCATTCTTTTGGAAGCAAACATGTTAAAAATACGGTACACGCTTTACCTGCTATCATTGATCTTTTGGAAAATATGGGTTATACGTTAGTGACTGCCGATCAATTGGCTTAACTGGGAACATGCACGAGGAGGCTGCAACGTTGGATAACGCAAGTGATAGTAATGTGAGAAATAGGCGTGGACCAATCATGAGATGGAGCTTAATGCTCGGTGGCTTGATTCCACTCCTATTGCTCGCAGCTGGCTGTCGTTATACAGCCGCGCCTGCAGATCTTCTGCAGAAGCCTGCTATTTCACCCGAGAAACAGGCTATCGTGCAGGCAATTGAAAAAAATTTACCGGATTACAGCAAGCTGACACTTCCTCTTAGAGAGGATCATATGGAAGCCATACGCCTCATTGATGTGGACGGAGACGGAACGGAAGAGGCTATCGTTTCTTATTACAATGAATACAGTTCACCTGAGTTAATGGTGTTCAAATATACGAATTCCGTATGGAAGCCGTGGGTGCTCATTCAGCAGCCGCTGGCCAGATTAATCGATTGGCTGAAAATAGAGGATCTCGATAACGATGGTCAAATGGAAATCATGATCGGGTGGATCGGAGCTTTTGACAGTCCGAATGTTCTCGAGATTTATTCGTTTAAATCGAAGCCAGTTCGCAATGATGTCGGCAAATTGACATTGAAGCCTATGGAGACCTTGCCTTATTCTTATGGAGATACGGGCGACATTAATGAAGATGGACGAATTGAGCTTGCGATTATATCGGAGATTGGTACGAATCAAGAAATGGCGCTGCCTGAATTCCATTTAACCATTTACAATTGGATCAACGGGAGCATGCGGGAAATACATACAGAGAACCTGTATAAAGAAGTGAATAGTTATGATCGTTTGCTCATTGGACGGATTTCACCTACTCGTAGAGGTATTATTTTGGAAGCGTCGACCGGCGCGCATAGTACTTATACCACTATGTACGTTTGGGAGCGAAACAAGCTCAGGCTCGTTTATCCGAATCGTTCTATAGGGCAGGAAGGAATTAGCGGAACGCCAACGATGAGCAAGGATATAAATGGCGATGGCATTTTTGAACTGCCATGGACGAAAGAGGCTCCGGGTTATTCAGAGGTTCCTTATTCCGATTCCAAATGGTTGGATGAATGGATGCAATGGGACGGTAAATCTGATTTTGTGAAAATAACAGAGGAATTTTCTGATTATAGTTATGGTATACAGCTTCGTATACCTGAACAATGGTTAGGCCGTTATACGATGCACAGCTTGAACGAGCCGCATGCCCTTGTATCCATCGATTACTGGAATGAAAAATTGAATAAGACAGCCAAGCTGGCGACCTTATATGCAGTACCGCAGAAGCAGTGGGATAGCGTTGAATCAACTTGGAAGCAGCAATCTAAACGATATCGGCAGCTAATGACGGACAGCGGCAATGTTTTTGCGGTTTCATTCGTAGTGGAAGCTCCAGCCGAGTGGCCTGAAGCAGACCGGCAAGCTTTTAGCGAGATGGCAGGGGTAGAAGCAGAGTTTGCATCTTCGCTTACTATCCGTAACGATTAAGAGAGAAAAGCGGGTGCTTTAAGCTATGCGTATATTATTGTTGGAGGACGAGGAGTCCATCCGCGGCTTTGTCCGCATTAATCTAAAGCGCAACGATATGGAAGTGATAGAGGCGGAAACTGGCGAATCAGCGTTAGCGCTTGCAGATACAGAAGGGCCTATCGATATTGCGCTGCTCGACGTTATGCTGCCGACGATCAGCGGGTTTGAAGTGTGCGAGCAGCTGCGTGCCCGCTATCCGCGCATGGGTATTATTATGCTAACGGCGAAGTCGCAGGAAGAGGATAAAATTCATGGGCTGGAGCTAGGTGCAGATGATTATGTGCAGAAGCCTTTCAGTCCAGGCGAGCTTATTGCGCGGATTAAGTCGCTCTATCGGAGAATGAAGCCTCAGCTGGATGATCAGGAGCAAGAGGTTGGTGCTGCATCTGAATCGATTGCGGCAAGTGAGGGAGTGTCCCGTGGCGAAGCAGCGCCTATAGCGGCAGCGACATCTGCATTTAATGTACAGCGTCCGATAGAAGAACAGCAGCCTACGACGATTTATGGAAGCGGGGGCTTTCATCATCAGGAGCTGCATGTACAGCCGTTCCGGCTCTCTGTAGCAGAGCGGAAGCTGTGGAAGCAGGGCAAGGAAATTATTTTGACGCCTACGGAATGGACGCTTGTACGACTATTGATGGAACGAGTCGGCGAGAGCGTCAGCCGAGATCATATTTTGACAGAGGTATGGGGCAGATATTATGTTGGAGATCTTAAGGTAGTGGACGTGAATATTCGAAGAATTCGCCAGAAAATCGAGAAAAACCCATCCGATCCAGCCTTTATTGAAACGGTTTGGGGTTATGGTTATCGGTGGAAGCGGGGCGGCAACGAATGAAAAGCGTACAAACGAGAATGGTGTGGAGCTATTTGCTGCTCATCGTGCTTGTCGTCAGCGTACTTGGTGGCGTGTTCGCAGCATTAATGTGGAACTACTATTACGGAAGCGCGCAGAGCTCCGTTAAACAACGTGCGGAGTCGGCGTTAACACTGCACAGCCGTTCGCTTTCCTCGCTTACAGTGAAGGATCAGGGCGATTATATTTTGCAATACATGGTTGAAAGCGGCACTAGGCTGCAGCTTCTTGACAGCACGGGGCAAATTCGGATCGATTCCGACGGTTTTGCACCAGATATTCGTTATACGACTGCTGACGTAAAGTCCGCGATTGCAGGGACAACGGGAAGCTGGCGGGGAGTTGACCCTTATTATGGAGAGCGGGTCATGTCGGTCACGATACCGCTTTGGAATGAAACACGGGTCGTATCCATGCTTCGTTATTCAGCTTCCTTAAATCAAGTAGATGCGATGGTGAGCTTGCTTATCCGGATGGCAACAGCGGTTGGTATCGGAGTTGTCCTGTTGTTTCTTGGCTTAAGCTTGTTTCTCGCCCAGCGAATCGTCAAGCCGATTCGAGAGCTTACACGAGCGGCGCGCTATATGGCCGAGGGAGATTGGACACATCGGGCTATTCAGCGGAATGATGATGAAATTGGTCAGCTAGCGGAAACGTTTAATGCCATGGTATTAGAGCTTAGCAAACGTGAGAAGCTGAAGGATGACTTTATTTCTTCGATATCCCATGAGCTTCGCACCCCGCTTACATCGATTAAGGGCTGGAGTGAAACCTTAAAGGAAAGCGAGCCTACCGAGGATGATGAAGAGGTAAAGCTGGGCTTATCCATTATTAGCAAGGAAACGGAGCGCTTATCGGGGCTGGTTGAAGATTTGCTCGATTTCTCGAAGCTGTCGGCTAGGACGATGGAGCTGCATAGTGAAGTGCTTGATTTCAATGGTCCGGTTAAAGAAACGGTTAATCAGCTAGGGGTTCGCGAGGAGCATACGCGGGTACGTATTTTGGCTAACTATGGAAAAAGCCCAATTGTTGTTCGAGGGGATGCGAATCGGCTCAAGCAGGTAATCATTAATCTAATTGACAATGCGCTCAAGTTTACACCTGCTGGCGGCACCATTCATGTAGCAACGACCATCGAACAAGATAGCGCGATGCTCACGATAGCGGATACAGGCTGTGGGATTGAAGCAGAGGACTTGCCTCATGTCACTGAAAAGTTTTATAAAGCGAGTACCGGCCATGGCGGATCTGGACTCGGACTAGCTATATGCAAGGAGATCATTGAGCTCCACGGCGGTCAGTTAACCATTGACAGCGAACGTGGAGCCGGAACAATTGTGACGATTCGAGTGCCGATCATGCATGAGGAATAATCCATTCCCTCAGCTGCTTGCGGTGCTCTTATCGTCATTCTTTATAGAACAGCAGCTTGCGGTTCGCATATACAAACGATATCGCAACTGCGATTCCTATAATAAGCAGCAAGGATAGCCAGTGATCCTTTATAAAGGCAATCCATAAAGGCATAGCTTTGCACCTCCTAAAATGTGAATCTGCCAAACATATGGGTAGTATGTCCCGATTAGGAGCAGTATAAAGTTTGCTGGTTTTATTTTCTTTGTGAGATTGACAGGTACAGAGCAGTGATGATATTATGGTTTTAATATTAATTCATAGTATACGGGTAGGAATTATTATATATAGGCTTTCAGGAGGTTATCGGATGGAAAAGCACTTGACGCTGCGACATAACGAGCTTGAGCTTGCGGCAACGCTGCATTACCCTACGGATGGAAATAAAAACGATTCAGAAAAAAAACAAGCCATCATTATTTGCCATGGATTCATAGGCTCTCGCATAGGCGTTGACCGTTTGTTTGTAAAAACGGCTAGAGCGCTTGCGGCGCAAGGCTCTTATGTCCTTCGTTTCGATTATGGCGGCTGCGGCGAGAGCAGCGGTGATTACGGTGCTCTCGGCTTTGATTCCATGGTAGATCAGACTAGAAGCGCGATTGATTATTTATCAAGCATGGAATGTGTTGATCCGCTCAGAATCGTATTGCTTGGCCACAGCCTCGGCGGGGCGGTAGCGATTATGACAGCAGTTAAAGACAAGCGCGCTAAACGTCTTGTGCTTTGGTCGCCTGTTGCTTATCCGTTCAATGATATTGTACGGATCGTAGGACGCAGCAGCTATGACGATGCTGTAACTGGAGGAAGCTCCGATTATCAAGGGTATACGCTGCAACCTGTATTTTTTGATTCGCTGCTTCAACACCAGCCTTTCCAAGCAGCTACTAAATTTGGCGGCGAGGTGCTGCTGGTTCACGGTACTAGCGATGAGCTTATACCTGTCGATTACAGCTTCTTATATCAGAAGGTGTTCTGGACCCGCAATGAGGGCCTTTGCGATAAGGAAATTATTTTTCAAGCGAATCACACCTACTCCGCTCGCAATCATCAGGAGGAAGCGATTCGCGTAACCTCAGATTGGCTAAACGGACTTGATAAACAGCAAGAAGAATGGCATCACTGGAGTATTTAAAGCGGTATGAACAAATAGAAGGGGCAAGTTCTTGTTAACCAAGAGCTTGTCCCTTCTATTTTTTTGCCGCACGTCCATGCGGTGCTAAGACCAAGCTTTYTGTCAGGAAATTGGGATATGATATGAAAAATTTGGATTTTTTAACCTGGAAAGCAACTTATTTGTCGAGACATACGTCCTCAATTGTGTTTAAATGGAAGTAATATGAAAACGAATACAAGCTATGTTTTAGCGGGAAAAGGCAGGTAAACGCATGAATAAAAGAATTCGAAAATCGGCAGTTTTGCTATTATTATCGCTTATACT
Organism: Paenibacillus sp. 01T424; assembly: GCF_056398745.1. Taxonomy (NCBI): domain Bacteria; kingdom Bacillati; phylum Bacillota; class Bacilli; order Caryophanales; family Paenibacillaceae; genus Paenibacillus; species Paenibacillus sp. 01T424. Next base: position 81,402 of record NZ_JBFTPZ010000012.1, read on the forward strand.
CCTTATTACAGCTTGCAGTGGAGGGAAAGGCAGCAACGATACACCGACAGAGACAAATGATATTATTGATCCTAATAGTACGGATGAGCCAGTGACAGATCCGACGCCGCTCCCTTATGATGCTCCACTAAGCGGACTGAAGCTGGAAAATGCGGCAACCTCAAGACCGATTGTTGTTATGATTAATAATTTCGCAGCAGCTCGTCCACAGTCTGGTTTAACGAATGCTGATGTCATCTGGGAAGTGCTTGCGGAAGGCGGCATTACTCGTTTAATTGCCGTATTTCAGAGTACGAGCGCAATAACCGATACGATTGGACCTATACGCAGCATCAGACCTTATCTTATTGATATTGGAGACAGTTATGGCGCGGTGCTTGCCCATGCAGGAGCGAGCAATGATGGTTATGCAGTGCTGCAAAGGCAGGGCAAACCTTATTTGGATGAAATCTCGAATGCAGGCAGCTACTTCTGGAGAAGCAAGGAACGCAAAGCTCCCCATAATTTGTATTCAAATCTAGAGAAGCTTCGTACGGGCGCAGAGAAGAAGAAATACAGCATGGACAAGCAGGTTCCGCCTTACACGTTCGCGGAAGCGGGTTCCACAGAGGTTGGTGTCCCGGCAGCCGACATTACAATAAATTTTATGCTCAAAAATTATAACGTCGGATACAAGTACGATTCAGTATCAGGCTTATACAAACGGTCGATAGGCGACAAACCGCATATTGATATGAACAATAATGAACAGCTTTCCGGTACAAATTTGGTTGTTCTTGGAGCGGATCACAAGACGCTTGATAAAGAGGGACGATTGGCCGTCGATCTGACAAAAGGGGGCTCGGCGATTCTGTTCCAGAAAGGCAAAGCGATCGAAGCAGAATGGGTAAGAGCTCCAGATGGAATGATTCGAATTGTAAAGAATGGAGCAGAGCTGCCGTTTGTCCCTGGAAAAACTTTCTTTCATATCGTGCCAAACAAACCGACATTCGAAGGGCATGTAACATGGGTACAAACGTAGCAAGTTGGAGACACTGTTAACAGACGTTGACGGATGAGCTTCCAAGGATCAAAAGGACGCAATCTTGTTACAGGATTGCGTCTTTTTTATATTTTTTATGAAAATCTAAAATTTTTCATAAAACCTTTACATTCTCTTAACAATTCACATGTAAACTATGTTAAGATATTGTGGGCTCATAGCAGTGCGCCTAAACATCAAGTCGTGTAAAGGGGATTACGATGTTCAAGAAAAAGGATATTTTCTTTAAGACGTTCGAAGAAATGGCTGACGCAATTGTCGAGGCTGTGGAGTACTTTGCCAAAGGATTGTCAGACCTATCGGATGTATCAGCTTTCGCCAAGACCATGAAGGAATACGAAAGTAGATGCGACAAGCATGTACACACGATTTTGAAGGAGCTGAACAAAACGTTCATTACTCCGATTGAACGTGAAGATATTATGGCCCTGACGACTTCGCTTGATGATGTGCTTGATGGCATCGAAGCTTGCGCATCTCGTTTTGAAATGTACAACATTCTTGAGAAGGACGAGTACATAACGTTGTTTGGCGATATTCTCGTTCGTTCGTCGCATCAAATTAAGAAAGCAATTTATTTGCTTACAGAACGGAAGCTGCTTGCTATACGCGAGCCAAATATTGCACTTAACGAGCTGGAGAACCAAGCTGATGACCTGCTTCGGGTTTGCATCAAGAGCTTGTTCGCAAATGTTACAGATCCAATTGAGCTGATGAAGCGCAAAGAGATTTATGAGATGCTAGAGCAAACGACCGACTACTGCGAGGACGTTGCCAATACGCTGGAATCGATCATTATGCGTAATAGCTAATCTAGAGAGTGGGAGTCTTTTACAATGGATTTAATGGTTCTATGGATTGTCGTATTTCTAGCGCTTTCGTTTGATTTTATAAATGGATTTCATGATACGGCAAATGCGATTGCAACTGCCGTGTCGACTCGGGCGTTAAAACCTAGAGTTGCAATCGTAATGGCCGCCGTAATGAACTTTGTCGGTGCAATTACGTTTACAGGCGTTGCGGCCACAATTGGTAAAGGTGTAGCCAATCCAGCAGAGCTGGAGCACGGCGTTCCCATAGTTATTGCGGCTCTATTGTCAGCAATCGCATGGAACCTGATTACTTGGTGGTTCGGTATTCCTTCCTCATCCTCACATGCTTTGATTGGCTCCCTCGCAGGCGCAGTAATCGGCGGAGCAGGCATGAGTGCAATTAACAGCGGCGGATTGATCAAGATTGTACAAGCGTTGATTTTTTCACCGCTCATTGCTTTCTCCGCAGGTTTTATCATTATGTGGATTCTCAAGAAAATCTTTGCCAAATCAAGCCCGCATCAGGTGAATAAAGGATTTCGCTTCGGTCAAATTCTGACAGCTGCTTTCCAATCGTTCTCTCATGGTACGAATGACGCTCAAAAAGCAATGGGTATTATCGTATTTGCTCTAGTTGCTTCCGGTATTCAAACCACGATGGACGTTCCACTATGGGTTAAAATTTCCGCGGCGACAGCAATGGCGCTCGGTACCTCAGTCGGCGGCTGGAAAATCATCAAAACGATGGGGACAAAAATTTTCAAAATCGAGCCAATCAACGGCTTTGCAGCTGACATTGGTTCAGCAGCTGTTATTTTGACGGCTACGATGCTTCATCTTCCAGTAAGTACAACACATGTTATTACGTCTTCAATCCTTGGTGTCGGCAGCGCGAAACGTTTCTCCGCTGTTAAATGGGGAGTTGCAGGTCGTATCATCGTTGCGTGGGTTATTACAATTCCCATTACAATCATCATGGCGATGTTTTTCTACTGGATCATTCATTTCTTCTTCCTATAAGAAAAGCTTGAAAAAACGATTACTCTTCGGTAATATAGTGATCTGACTCTTTAAATGAGATAGTGAGGAAAACCTCACTCGCCATGAGCCTAGGCTCATGGGGAATGAGATGTTCCTCACTATTTTTTGTGTTCTCTTCTAACGTTTACCCACTGTGGACAACGTTTATCGAAAAAACGCGAAAATTGCATCTATGCACATAATTAATAACAGCTGTGTATGAGTTCCACATTTGATGATTGTACAGCCGATGCAGCTTCGTTGCTACCATAATATGCGGCAGAATTGATTCGTTTATCTTTTAAATATTTATATATTTTCAGCATAAGCAGAAAACATATGCACATTGTACGAACAGCTGTGTATGGATTGCAAGATAGAAGCTGACGAAAACTGTCGAAGGTTGTACTTGTACACAGTTCACAACAATGATGTACGAATTCGAACGGTTTTTATGTGGACAGACAAGGGAAATGGGTTATCCACAGCTGGATAACTATTTTATTTTCAGTGTGATAATGTGCATAAATGGATGAAATAAAATACACCCCGATCGCTGCGCTATTCGCGGCAATCAGGGTGCTTCACTTTAATAGATGTAGGTTAAATATGTTTAGAATAAACCTTCGAATCCGTGTTTAACGTTTCTTAGGCGTAGTACGGCGACGACGAACTGTTTTTTTGCCTGAGCCGGAACCAGCTCTTGGCTTGCGGCGTTTGCGGCGCTTTGGTTTCCATTCGTCAGAATCATCGTCATCAGATTTGTCTTTTTTGCCGAAGGAGCCCATAAGCACTTTGACTAGCGGAGCCATCTGAGAAACGCTCGACATGACCTTCTGGACCTTTGTCACGGTCGTTAAGATACCGTCGATGCCGCCCAAACGATCGATATAACCTTTAATTTCGCCTAGATTGGCAAGTGAGAAGCCGCTTGCTTTGGTGCTGGTCGATTCTATAAGCTCAGCAGCTGTATCCGGTACAACGACGGGCAGGATATCCTGCGCCTGCTGCGAAGCCGGCGGCATTGTTGGCAGGTTTCCGCCAAAGCTGAAACCGCTCGACTTTGCGCCAGACGATTTGCTGAACGGCTCTTGTGCCAGACGCTGGCCGCCGTGCCAATCGTTTTGCTGGTTGCCGGTACCGGGGTTATTGCGATAGTTCACACGGATCACAACCCTTCTTTTATAACAGTTTATGGAGTAGGCGAACATAAGGATTGGACGAATGTCTCGGGGTGCAGATTTTTTTCTAGATAAATGCCTGCTGCTTGTATGTGAGTTCGCGTCAAATAAGTGGAGCATTTCCTTGCGTTAATTCGGTAATGTTTGAAAAAAACGGGTAAAAAAGTTACAATAGTAGCATTAGTTTTAATAGGAGTGAATTCGCATGCAGCTTAAAAAGCTGAACGATAAAGCAATAGATCAATTATTCGAAGCGGTGCTTACATTGAAGTCAGTTGAGGAATGTTATGTTTTCTTCGATGATCTGTGTACGGTGAATGAGATCCAATCGTTATCGCAAAGACTTGAAGTAGCACGGATGCTCGGAAAAGGCAGCACTTATAATGCGATTGAAGCCGAGACAGGCGCGAGTACAGCAACAATATCGAGAGTGAAGCGTTGCTTGAACTATGGCAATGACGGTTATAAAATGGCTTTAGAACGGCTTGGAAGGTAGGAATCATTCGATGAAGCCAGGCATTCTAATCATTAGCCACGGCTCCAGAGAAGCTGCATGGGTACAGTTAGTCGATGAGGCGATTGCAGCAGCAGCAGCTTCGCCCAGTTTATCAGGTGTTCCAATTATGTCGTCCTTTCTCGAGATCGTGGAGGGACGGCTTATTCAGGATGGCATTGATGAATTAGAGCGGCAAGGTGTTACGGATATGTTCGTAGTGCCGCTGTTCGTTTCTTCGGGTAGTACACATGTGGATGAAATTGGGCAAGCATTTGGTTTTCCATGGGTTTCCGATCTGGAGGGTGACTTAGGTACATTTCGAGTCAAAGCTACAATTCATTATGGTCTCCCAATTGACGATGATCCCCAAATTGCAGAGCTGCTGGCTTCAAACATTGCACCCTTATCCACAAGACCAGAGTCAGAATCGTTACTGCTTATTGGCCACGGAAGCAAAGAAAAGGTATTTCATGAGCGCTGGCAGGAAGGGCTGAAGAAGCTTGGCGAGCGGGTTAGAGGGCTCGGTGGATTTAAGCGCGCAGAGTATGCCATGCTATTGCCAGATCAAGCGGCAGGAAAGCTGGCAGTGATGCAGGCAGCGAATCCACAGGAAGCGGTCATTGTTGTGCCGCTATTTCTGAGCCAAGGCTATTTTACTAATCATGTCATTCCAAATCGGCTTAATGGTTTTGTATATCGCTATAACGGCAAGGCGATGCTTCCTAATGCAGCGATTGAGCAGTGGCTGGAGCATCAGATGATCGACGGTTTACAACGGTTGCGCGAAGAGAAGCATGTCACGTTTACAGAATAAATGTTAGGTTGAATGATTGTTAGGGGTGAACCGAGATGGCAATCAAACGAGCAAGACTTATATATAACCCGACATCGGGAAGAGAAGAAATGAAAAAAAGATTGCCAGATATTCTTCAGCGTCTTGAACAGGGCGGTATTGAGACGAGCTGCCACGCCACGATAGGCGAGGGTGATGCTACGCTTGCAGCGGCTGAAGCCGCGGACCGCGGTTATGATATGATCATTGCTGCAGGCGGTGACGGTACGCTTTATGAGGTTATCAACGGCTTGACGAACAAGGCGAATCGACCTCCGCTTGGCATATTGCCAGTAGGCACAACCAATGATTTCGCACGGGCGATGGGTATTCCGAAGCATTGGGAGTACGCAGTCGACCTTATTATTCAGCAATATAGCCGGCCGATTGATGTCGGTAAGGCAAATGATCGCTATTTTATCAATATTGCTGGGGGCGGCTCCTTAACGGAACTGACCTATGATGTGCCGAGCAAGCTTAAGACGATGATTGGGCAGCTGGCATATTATATGAAGGGCATGGAGAAAATGACCCGACTTCGGCCAACTGAGCTGACTTTTCATGCAGCTGGTGTAGGGGAATTCCATGACGAGTTCATGATGTTCCTCATATGCAACAGCAATTCGGTTGGCGGTTTCGAGCGATTGGCGCCGGACTCCAAGCTTGATGATGGGCTTCTGGACGTCCTGCTTATCCGCAAATGCAATTTGCCGGAATTTATAAAGCTTGTGACGCTTGCGCTGCGCGGTGAGCATTTGAACGATCCACATGTGATTCATTTTCGGACGGATGAACTAAAGGTGACTACACCGGATTATGTGCAAATTAACCTCGATGGCGAATATGGCGGCGTGCTGCCGTGTACTTTTTCGGTGCTGCCGTCGCATTTGCGTATTTTTGCTGATGAGACTGGGGAATCGACTTACCGTTAAGCCCTTATGTATTCGGAAATCTGGGAATGATAAATAGGAACTAGCATGCAACAGCATTGAAGATAGAGCGGAGAGAGTTTATGAACAAAGGTAGAAGCAGAGGCGGCAAAGGCAGATCGCGCAGTGCTGCGGGTACGGGTACTCGTGCAGCGGCGTTTTCAGCAGATGCACCTTTTCAGAAAAATGAAGAAGTCACCGTCGATATTATCGGCCTGACACATGATGGAGAAGGGGTAGGCCGCGCTGACGGCTTTACCCTTTTTATACAGGGAGCACTTCCTGGTGAGCGTGTGCGCGCGAAGGTGATGAAGGTAAAGAAGCAGTATGGTTATGCGAAGCTTGAAGAGCTGATGCTTAAGAGCCCATCGCGTATAGAACCGCCTTGTGATATTTATAAGGAATGCGGCGGCTGCCAGCTGCAGCATTTCGATTATCCGGCGCAGCTGGAGTGGAAACGCCAGCATGTTGTGGATAACTTGATGCGAATCGGCAAACTGAATGTGGATGGTGAAGGCAATCTGTCAGATGGAGAGAATGCGTCTACTGGGATTGTTGTTCACCCTACTGTTGGTATGGACGAGCCATGGCGTTATCGCAATAAAGCATCGGTACCAATCGGCACCAGTTCTAAAGATGGTCAATTAATTGCTGGCTTCTACGCCCGAGGCAGTCATCGAATTATCGATATGGACGATTGTCTGATTGAGCATGAGCATAATGATGAGGTTATTCGTGTCGTGAAGCGAATCGGACGTGAGCTTGGCGCCACACCTTATGATGAGGAAACTGGCCGCGGCGTACTGCGCCATGTGATGGCACGGACAGGCGTTGTCACCGGCGAGATCATGGTCGTGTTGGTCACGAACAGCAGGAAGCTGCCTTCGTCGGATGAATGGGTTAGGCGCATCCGCGAGGAGCTCCCGGGCGTGAAGAGCATCGTTCAAAATGTGAACGAGCGGAATACGAACGTTATATTCGGTGATGAGACTCGTGTCCTCTGGGGAAGCGAGGTTATCTATGATGAACTCGACGGCATTCGCTTCGCAATATCGGCGAGATCGTTCTATCAAGTCAATCCGATGCAAACGGTGGAGTTATATCGTAAAGCGGTCGAGTATGCAGGCTTAACAGGCTCGGAAACCGTTATTGATGCTTATTGCGGCATCGGTACGATATCGTTGTTCCTTGCAAGGCAGGCTGGACGCGTTTATGGCGTTGAAATCGTACCCGAGGCAATCGAGGATGCGGCGCGGAATGCGGCGCTCAACGGCATTACGAACGCCTCGTTCGAGGCGGGCCCTGCGGAGGTTGTTATTCCTCGCTGGCGCAAGGAAGGCATAACGGCCGATGTTATTGTCGTTGATCCGCCGCGCAAAGGCTGCGATCCTGCATTGCTTGAGACGATTCTGGCGATGAAGCCGGAGCGAGTGGTGTATGTGAGCTGCAATCCGTCTACACTGGCAAGGGATTTGCGCGTGCTGGAGGACGGCGGGTATAGGACGACTGAGGTTGTGCCGGTGGATATGTTTCCTTGGACGGTTCATGTGGAGTCGGTAGTTTTACTAAATCGTATAAACAATTGATCGGAAAAGTCTGATCCATATATACGAAAATATAGACATTGAACTAGCTCATGCGAAATTTGCATGAGCTGGTTTTGTGTTTAGAGGAACGGCAGACAATATAAGTACTAAACCATTCATTTTCTGGAATCGTTGCTTTTTACTGCACTTATTAATGCAAAGGGAAGTAATGTAATAGAAAAGATGGCTGTGAATATGTTGAATTGTGTGGTTTTATAAGGGACGAACCATTCCGTAAACAGCTTCGAATGAGATATGGAGTTATAGATCCGGTTAAATAATGCCCCATCTTGCAAGTTTGGCGCCCATGAAAAACGATCACAGATAATAAAGAATAATTGTAAAACAAGAAATAGTCCAATCGGAAACATCCAACTTCTTTTTAGATTAGATCGACCTTTGTTTGGTGTAACTTTCATTTGACCAGTTCTCCTTATTATTTCATCACTTGTTATATACTTGTGCGGCCTCCTATAAGTCCTTTCTAGTAAACAGATGTACAGTTAAGTAATAGGAAGCAATGAATAACAGTAAGACAGCAATCGGGATAAGAAATAGCGTTTGGTTATTGCTAAAGCCTTGGTTGTTTATCATATTCATAAACATAGCTGTAGGCTGCGCCAGAGCAATTAGGATAATCATAAATACGAAATTTATAATACCGGTTCCTTTTTTACTAAGTGTGTAAAAGAGTGGCATATAGATGGAAGTTAGAATAAGCACTATTCCTAATGGAACTAGCATGTCTATGACCGAATAATCCGGCTTGTTTAGCTGAGGGAATGCTAGTTTAACGAGAGAGTGAATCCCATAAGAAGCAAGGACTCCAAAAAGTGTGTAAATGATGGCTGTTATGTATTTCGCTTTTACAATATGTTTACGGCTAATCGGCAGCGTGACCAGAAAATTATGGTGATTTTTTTTGATATCAATCATCATACCTAGACTAAGTGATGCACAAGCTGTATAGATAGCCACAAGGTGAATAGAAGATTCATGTTTTGGTATAAATGCAATACTGTATACAGCGAGAAAAAGTATAATAAGCCCTAGTGAGCTTTTTAAAGCGATGAAGTCTTTACGAAGCAAGTTAAGCATGAATTCGTCCTCCCTTAGCGGTGTAATAGATGATGTCTTCTAAGGATGGTTTATCGAAAACAACATAATTGCCAAACAACTGTAAGGCATCTTGCCTATTGTTTACTAAGCCCTCAAACCCAACATCAGTCTCACGAATCCCGATAAAATTGCTTCGTATATCCGAATCAAGCAGTTGCAAGTCACCTTTGACGATTGCATACCTCTCGAATACTTCATCTTTTGATTCATTAAATACGAGCTTTCCACGATTGATGAAAGTAATGTAGTCAGCAATGCGATCTAAATCTGTTGTAATATGGGTCGAAAATATAATGGTATTTCTCTCGTCCTGCATCATATCCCCAAGTAGATCAAGCAATTCTCTTCTAAACACAGGATCAAGTCCAGAGGTTGGCTCATCCATAATTAAGAGCTCTGCCTCATGCGATAAGGCAACTGCAAGTGAAAACTTGATTTTCATCCCCTTTGATAACTCATCGATCTTCTTCTTAGGAGACAACTCGAATTGTTCAAGTAAGCCGTTAAACTTAGTATTGCTCCACTTTTTGTAGAAAGGTGCGATCATCTCCTTCATATCACGAATCGTAAGATGTTCATAATAGAAGCAGTCATCCGACACGATGCCGATGCGCTGCTTAATATCAACTTCATGTTCAGGCATAGCGCGGCCTAATATTTTTACACTACCGGAGTCTGGACGGATCATGCCGAGCATCATTTTGATCAAAGTGCTTTTACCAACACCATTCGGACCAATCAGTCCGGTTATGTAGCCCTTTTTTACATCTAAAGATACATTATCGACTGTAAATTGATTGTACGTTTTCGTAAGATTACGTAATTCTATTGCATTCATGGGGTCTGTTCCTCCTCGAAAAAGAGAGTGAAATGATTGATTAGATCTTGTTGACTCATGTTTAGTTCCTTGCTTTCTCGAATGATTTCTATCATTTTCTCTTCTAATAGTTTCATACGCTGCTCCCGAATAAAGTCTTTATTTGCTCCTGATACGAAACAGCCCTTACCTACAACTGAGTCGATTAACTTCTCTTTCTCTAACTCTTCATAAACACGCTTAGTTGTAATTACACTAACTTGCAAATCCTTGGCAAGCTGCCTAATGGAGGGAAGGAGTTCACCTGCACGTATTTCATTGCTCAAGATGCTCTGCCTAATCTGGTTCATTATTTGGATGTAAATCGGATCGCTTGATGCGTTGGATATAATAATTTTCATGTTTCATTACCTCGTTCTCGTTGATAGAGTATCTACCGTATATATATAATATATACACTATTATCTTTTGCGTCAATATTTTAATTTATTGTGATTATTGGGTAGTGGAGCAACAGTTCATGTAGGAGATGATTCCACGCCTATATTAGCTTTTTTCTGTGGCTTCAAAGTGAAATGCATGTGTTGGATGCAAAGGAATATAGCTAAGTTGAAAAATGAAAGTAACCATTGAAGCAATATCATTTCATTGTAAAAAATGCTTTTAATCAAACAGTCCCTACCCTCCATTGATTTGAAATGCTTATAATATAATTAGAATAATTTGGATGTGGTGAGTATGTATGTACATTAGAAGCAACAAGAAATGAAATCGAACGGAGCAAATAAAAAATGGAGCATAAAATTATAGATATTGGCGTCAACTTGATGCATCGATCGTATAATCAAGATCGTGAACAGGTGGTTGAAAGGGCGGAAGCAAATGGGGTTTCTCCACTTGTTATTACGGGAACAAGCTTGAGGAACAGCATGGAAGCTGCCCGCTATGCAGGTCGTTTACCCGGAAAGCTGTACTCTACTGCGGGTGTTCATCCACACGATGCGAAGAGCTGTACAGATGCGACAATGAAGCAGCTCAAACAACTGGCGGCACAGCCACAGGTGGTTGCTATCGGAGAATGCGGACTAGATTATAACCGAGATTTCTCTCCACGGGATGTACAACGCAAATGGTTTGCCAAGCAAATTGATTTAGCGCTTGAGCAGGATATGCCGCTGTTTCTGCATGAGCGGGAAGCATTTTCGGATTTTATAGCCATTCTTAAGGAACAATCGGTTCGGAAAGCGGTCGTCCATTGTTTTACGGGGACTTTGCCAGAACTTAAGGCTTATCTCGAAATGGGATTCCATATTGGAATCACAGGCTGGATTTGTGATGAGCGAAGAGGCAAACACCTGAAAGAGCTTGTAAGGATGATTCCGCTGGACCGGCTCATGATCGAGACGGATGGGCCATTTTTAACGCCACGGGATTTGAAAGGGAAGCCGCAGGATGGACGGAATGAGCCGGCTTTCTTACCACACATTTTGCAAACTGTATCACGGTGTATAGGAAAACCAGTAGAAGAGGTAGCTGAGGCTACGAGAAAAACGTCTGAGGAATTTTTTGGTTTATAAGAGTTAAGAGATAAGAGGCGCCAGACCAACTTTGATATAGAACTTTTTTTCACTGTCTATCATAAAAGAAAATCAACGGCCTGGTATGTGAAGAAGGACGATACGATTTATTTTGATATGATGGTTAGTGGAAATAAATTTAAGAGATTAACAAAACATGAACAGAGAGAAAAATTGAGTTATTCTTTTTCATGTACAAATCTTAAAATAAGATTGAATCTAAATACAGATGATGAAGTATATAAGGATCCAAATAAGCTTTGCTAATAGAAATGACATATAAAACATAGTTTTATCTAAACCGCGATTAACGCGGTTTTTTTTATTTTCAGAACACAGCTCAATTATGGAGAGCCTTAACAGAAACTTAACTGTCTTCCAAATATCGTAGATGGAATTAAGGTTAAGTTTAATAGCGTGTAAGACTGGAATGCTAGAATGACGGTAAGAAAGGAGACTCAGTACAGGCTAGAATTGAATCATGGAAAATTCGTAATCGTTCAAAATGAGAGACAAAAGGATGTGGATGATTTGAAAAAAAGATTCATATGGACGCTTGCAGCGGCCTTAGTTCTGACCCCGCTTATTCCTACAAACGCAATGGCTTCCAACACCGTAGCTTCGGTTTATTCTAAGACGCTAGAGAAGATTGCTTCTGAGAAAGCGGCACTTCTAACTGAACAATATGGAATACCTAGCGTGCAGTATGCCTTGATCGATAATGGAGTGATCAAAGTATCGGGACAATCAGGAGTTAACGACATAGAAGGAAAAATCCCTTTAACGAAGGAAACCATCTATGGTATTGGCTCTACGAGCAAAATGTTTACCGCGTCAGCAGTCATGAAATTAGTGGATGRAGGTAAGATCAATCTCGATACCCCCGTCGTACACTATATTACGGATTTTAAGATGGAAGATGAACGTTATAAAAAGATTACTCCGCGCATGTTGTTGAATCACTCATCTGGTTTGCAGGGTTCGAGTTTAAACAGTGCATTTTTATTTAATGATCCAGATACGTACGTACACGATTCGCTGCTAAAGAACTTGTCTACACAGAAATTAAAGGCAGAACCGGGAGCTTTTTCAGTGTATTGTAATGATGGATTCACGCTCGCAGAAATTCTTGTAGAAAGAGTCAGCAAAATGACTTTTACCGCATTCATTCATGACAATTTTGCTGTGCCTTTGGGTATGAGCCATACCATGACGCCACAAGACATGGTAGAGACGAGCAAATTTGCCGGCCTTTACTCTCCAGCCTATGAGGGCCAGCTTCCAACGGAGACGACCAATGCGATTGGTACAGGCGGAGTCTACTCTACTGCGGAGGATTTGGTTCGATTCTCGCAAATCTTTACTGGGAAGAGAGCGGACGTACTCTCCATCAAATCAGCACAGGCCATGGAGCAAGAAGAGTATAGGAAGGGATTATGGCCCGAAGAAGCGGATAACTCGATGGACTACGGACTTGGTTGGGATAGCGTACGCTTATTCCCTTTCAATGATTATGGTATAAAAGCCCTCGTCAAAGGAGGAGACACACAGATGTATCATTCCTCCTTCATCGTGCTTCCCGAGCAGAACATGGCTGCAGCAGTCATTACCTCAGGCGGTAGCTCCTCAATAAATCAGCTGCTAGCGAGTGAATTGCTCCTTCAGGCGATGAAAGAGAAGGGCGCAATTAAAGAGATCAAGCCAGATAAATCATTTGGCAAGCCGGTTAAGGCTGACATGCCAAAAGATCTTGTGAAGTACGCAGGTTATTACAGTACTCAAGGCGATCAGTGGAATATAGCTATAAAAGACGGGGAACTGTCGTTGTCAGGAATGGTTGCTCCAGATCAGAAATTTATATACACCAAGGATGGAACTTTTGTCGACGAAGATGGAAGCACAAAGGTTAGTTTTGTAAAAGAAAGCAACGGACGGACTTATTTGTGGATGAGCCAGTATGTTTCAGTACCTGAATTAGGCCAGCTTGCATTTTCTGAATACAAAGCGGAGAAATTGGAAGGTGCAGTGCTGGATAAAGAAACGGCAGATGCGTGGGCAAAAAGAGAAGGCAAATCCTACTATCCAGTCAACGAGAAATTCAGTTCCATCGCCAATATGAACATTATTAGGCCAACAATAAAGACAAGCCAAGGTTATTTCAATGATATAAAAATAACAGGTGCCAATACGGCTGAGAGCCAGCATCAGATTCCTGGAACAGCAGGCCGAGATACACTGAGTATTCTTTTTTATGCTAAAGAGGGCGTAGAGTACCTTAATGCGGCTGCAACCGTGTATATGAGCGAGGATGGAGTGAAGCCGCTGTATAAAGGCAAATCGTCGATAACTACAATTCAAGCTGACGGTTATGCTAGATGGTTCAGCGTTCCCGAAACAGCTGCTGGCAAGAAAATGGTAGTCAAGATGCCAGCTAAAGGTAGTTTTATGGTATACGATGAAGCAGGAGCACTGGTGAATAATACGGTCATTAGCGGTAAAAATGAAGTTGTATTGCCTGCGAACGGATATATCGTATTTGCTGGAAATGCGGGATCTGCTTTCGGTATTACGCTAGTGAAATAGAGAGTTGATACGTATAAACTAGACTCATATACAGATTTGGCCAGCTATTATAGCTGTTTTTTGAACAGCCTTCAACGGCTTCCAAATGATTGCAGGTACCATCACCAATAGGGCGCAGGGAGCAGAGCTCTTATGCGTCTTTTTTTTGCGTATTGTTCATTCGGCTGTGTTACCCCGCGTCATTCTCCATATTTACAAAATAAGGATCATATATTATAATCCTCTTTATAGACTGACGGTCGGTCTATAGAACGGAGGGTCTTCATGAGAACGCTCAAAGAGCCGGAAGAACGGAAAAATGAAATATTGGATACAGCGGAAGCTTTATTCCATACCAAGGGTTACGACAAGACGACGATCAACGATATTTTGAAAGAAATCGGAATTGCAAAAGGAACCTTCTACTATTACTTCAAATCGAAAGAAGAAGTGATGGATGCAATCGTCATCAGGATTGTGGATAGCGGGGTATTGGCAGCCAAAGAAATCTCCGCAAATGCTAGTCTTACCGTCCACGAGAAGTTTCTGTACATCATGCTCGCGCAAAAGCCGGCCTCAAACAGCTCAAAAAGCCAGCTTATTGAAACGTTGCATGACGTCAATAACGCCCAAATGCATCAAAAAAGCTTGTCAGAGACGGTGTGCAAGCTGACTCCTATTTTGCAGGAGGTTACAGAGCAAGGAATAAGAGAAAAGCTGTTTGCCACGCCATATCCGAAGGAAGCAATAGAGTTACTGCTTGTGTCAGCTGTAACCCTATTTGATGAGGGCATATTCAACTGGCAGCCGCAGGAGATATCTCAAAAAATTCAAGGCTTCATTTATGCCATGGAAACGCTGCTTGGAGCAGAGAAAGGCAGCTTCGCTTACGTGGCAAGGCTGTTTGAGCAAGCAGACCCGGCAGACGGTAAGACGAATGGCGAATAATGCTTTTAGAAAATTTATCATTCTATGGTTCGGGGAACTGGTTTCCAGTATCGGCAGCGGCTTAACCGCGTTCGGCTTAGGGGTTTACGTCTTCCAGACGACCCACTCCGCCACGGCAGTGTCACTCGTGACGCTGTGCACCTTTTTGCCGATGATCCTGTTAAGTCCAGTTGGCGGTGTATTGGCGGACCGATTTGATCGACGGCTGATGATGCTGCTCGGTGATGGCGGCTCGGCGCTTGGGCTTATTTACATTCTAATCGTCATGTTCTCAGGCGAGGCACAGCTTTGGCAGCTCTGTGTGGGGGTGACGATCAGCTCTATATTCGCATCGTTGACCGACCCGGCTTATAAAGCGACGATTACCGATTTGCTGCCTGAAGAACAGTTTGCGAAAGCGAGTGGGCTGGTGCAGCTTGCCGGTTCCTCCAAATATTTATTTTCCCCTGTCATTGCGGGCATGCTGCTTGCTGTGGTGGATATCGAGGTACTTCTGATTATAGATATAAGCACAGTATTCATCACGATCATTACGATTTCCGCCGTTCGCCGATGCTTGGTTGCTAAGCCAGTCAGTAAGAAGAAGTTCAGCTTAGCAAAGGATTTGAAAGAGGGATGGCGTATCCTTGTCTCTCGAAAAGGGGTTTTTACTCTCACGCTGCTAATGACTGTGGTCACCTTTTATATGGGCATTCTGCAAACCTTATTTACGCCCATGGTGCTTCCGCTATCTAATGCCAAGACATTAGGGATCGTCCAATCGGTCAGTGCGACAGGGCTGCTGCTTGGCAGCTTGTTTATTGGTATCTTCAGCGTTAATCAACAGTATGCACGAGTGCTTTCCGCTGGACTTTTTGTCGCTGGCATTTTCTTCTCGCTTATTGGAGTATCAACGAATATTTACGTAATCGCAGCCGCAGGCTTTCTGTTTTTTGCGACCTTGCCTTTCGTTAATACAAGCGCAGATGTATTGATTCGAACGAACATACCAAACGAAGCACAAGGCAGGGCTTGGGGAATGATCGGAGTGGTTTCCCAATTCGGCTATATTGCTGCGTATGCATCGGCAGGTCTTTTATCCGACTATATATTTAATCCTCTGATGGTTGAAGGTGGGGGGCTAGCTTCCTCGGTTGGAAAATGGATCGGCAGCGGCCAAGGGCGCGGTATCGGCTTGTTATTTATTATTTCTGGCATTTTGGTCATCGTTTTAGCACTTATTATGGCAAGGATGRAGTCGATTCGGGCGCTGGAGACAAAGTAAGGAAAGGAGGGACTAACATGCTAGCGAAAATAATAAAAAAAGATTTTAAACGAAATAAGGCGATTACGATTATCTTGTTCGTGTTCATTATGCTGTCTGTGCTGCTTGCTTCCAGCGGGACGACGATGATAACGCAGCTATTTCGCTCCATCAACCATTTATTTACTGTATCTAGTGCGCCGCACTACGTGCAGATGCACGCCGGACCCGTGGACAGAGCTGCCATTCAGAGCTTTGCGGCAAAGAACTCCCTTATCAAGAGTGAGCAAATCTCTGAAATGCTGGTGATCGACAATGCTAATCTCTTCTTTGGCGACAATCAGGAAGCGGATAGCAGCAGCGTAATGGATAACGGCTTTGTCGTGCAGAACAAGAGCTTTGATTATTTACTTACGCTGGAAAATAAGCGGATTGAGGTTTTGGACGGGGAGATTGCGGTTCCTATTTATTATAGGCAGCAGCATCACTTAAACCTGGGCGATCCGATTCGAATTTCGGTTGGATCACAGAATATGACGTTCACCATTACAGATTTTGTGCGTGATGTTCAAATG
Organism: Paenibacillus sp. 01T424; assembly: GCF_056398745.1. Classification (NCBI taxonomy): domain Bacteria; kingdom Bacillati; phylum Bacillota; class Bacilli; order Caryophanales; family Paenibacillaceae; genus Paenibacillus; species Paenibacillus sp. 01T424. The sequence continues at coordinate 98,141 of NZ_JBFTPZ010000012.1, forward strand.
AATCCTTCGATTATCAGCTCCAAGCGTTTCGTCGTAAGCGAAGCGGATCATGAAGCCTTGAAGAGTATGACCGGTGAAACGGAGTATATGATTGCATTTCAGCTTAAGGATCTAAGCAAGCTTAATGAATTCAAGACAGCATACCAGTCAGCCGGACTACCGGCTAAAGGCCCTGCCATTGACTATTCCTTGTTCCAGATGCTTCATGCATTAACGGACGGGGTAGTCGCTGTCATCATCTTTCTGGTCAGCAGCTTATTAGTTCTTATTGCGGTGCTGTGTCTGCGGTTCACCATACTGACCACGCTGGAAGAGGATTATAAAGAGATTGGCGTCATGAAAGCCTTCGGCATCCGTCAACAGCATATTCGAAACATCTATCTGACCAAATATATTGTTCTGGCGGGGGCCGCTAGTCTTTTCGGATATGTGCTTTCCCTTTGTATTCGTCCGCTATTCCTATCCAATATGGCGTTGTATATCGGGATTGCTCCGCAAAGCATACTGCAAAGCTTGATTCCTATTTTGGTAGCTGGATTGGTGTTTGCTTTCGTTCTGCTCTTCTGCACCCTTGTGCTGAGGCGATTTCATAAAATCTCGGCCGTTGAAGCGCTGCGAGCCGGTGCGATGGGCGAGCTTAAGGTGAATACGAAGCGGTTGCCGCTTTATAAAAGCAGAATTCCTAGTGTTAACGTATTTTTGGCGCTGAAAGATGTCGTCGGACGGTTTAAAATGTATTTTTTATTGTTTATTATTTTTGTCATTTGCTTCTTCATCATCATTGTTCCGGTCAATTTCCTGCATACGATGCAGTCACCTAGCTTTGTTGCGTATATGGGGGTCGGACAAAGCGATATGCGAATGGATTTGCAGCAATCCGATCACATGCAGGATAAATTTGACGAAGTTCAGCATTACCTTGCTCAAGATACGGATATAGTGAAATTTTCTCCGCTCGTGACGAGTAAATACAGCGTCGTAGGAAGTGAAGGAGCATTAGAGAGCATACAGGTTGAAACGGGGGATTTCTCCATTTTCCCTTTGAAATACAGCAGCGGCAACGCTCCTATCAACAAAAACGATATGGCTCTCTCCAGTCTGAACGCTGACGCTCTGTCGAAAAAAGTGGGAGACGCGCTGATATTAGTCATTAACGGTAAGCAGCATGAGATGACCGTTAGCGGCATTTATCAGGACGTGACCAATGGCGGCAAAACAGCCAAAGCGCTGCTGCCCTATCAACCGGAGGATGTACTCTGGTATACCTTTAATGCGGACATTAGACATGGCAGCGATATAGGGGCCAAAATAACCGAATATACGGGTCTTTTTCCAGGGGTGAAAGTGACGCATCTCCAAGATTATATGCATCAGACACTCGGCTCGACGATTAAGCAGATCAAGATGGTTACGGTACTTGCCGTTATCATTGCTGTGTTTATCTCCATTCTGATTACTTCGCTTTTCTTAAAGCTGCTGACCGCAAAAGATTATTCCGGCATCGCCATTATGAGAAGCCTTGGTATTGCCGCCGCACATATTCGAAAGCAGTACGTGATACGGATACTGGTTGTGCTTGCAGGCGGTATTCTCATGGGTACGCTTATGGCCCATACGTTTGGGCAAAGTCTGGTAGGTTTGCTGATGTCTTCGATGGGAGCCTCCAATATCCAGTTTGTGACGAACCCATGGGTATCTTATTTCTTGTATCCATTAGCTCTTGGTTTAGTTGTCACCATTGCAACGCTGGTAGGCACGCTATCGATGAAAAAATACAGCATGACGAGAATGATAACCGAATGAGGGGATAAAGCATGAACCACATATTGGAGATTACAGACCTGAATAAAACCTATTCAATAAGCAAAGGGCAAGAACAAGCCGTACTGAAAAATATTAATCTGCAGATACACGAGGGCGAGTTCGTTGCCGTCATGGGGGCGTCAGGCTCGGGAAAGTCGACCTTGCTCTACACAATTAGCGGCATGGATCGGATGACTTCCGGACAAGTCTTGTTTGATGGGCAAAATATTTCCTCCCTTTCGGAGAAGGAATTGGATCAGCTGCGCCAGAACAAAATGGGATTTATTTTTCAGCAGATCCATCTCCTCAAAAATCTCAGCATGCTCGATAATATCATTCTGTCCGAATATTTTGCAGCCAAAGAGAGCCGGGACTCCATTCGCCTGCGAGCGGAGGAGTTGATGAAGAAAACAGGAATCTCTGCGCTCGCAGACCGCGATATAACGCAGGCTTCCGGCGGACAGCTCCAACGGGTGAGCATTTGCCGGGCGCTCATGAACCAGCCGAAGATTATTCTCGGAGATGAGCCGACGGGAGCACTAAACTCGAAAGCGACATCTGACATCATGGAGCTGCTTGGCAGCATCAACCAATCCGGAACTACCATACTGCTGGTCACGCACGACGTCAAGGTCGCTGCCAAAACCGAGCGCGTCCTGTTGATGGAGGATGGAGAGATTGTTGGCGAGCAGTATTTAGGGAAATATCGTTTTGATAGCGACGATGTTAAGGGGCGGGAGGAAAAGCTTTCTGCTTGGCTGTTAAAGATGGGGATTTAATGGTGGGAGTCTGGTGCGATGGCTCCTAATGAGGTGATCGACTATATAATCATCCTTGAGCTTTGCCATCTTACCCCTATGAATCATGACCGTTCTTTTTGGCGACGCGTAGGAAGCATCATTCCGGATTACAAAGAAAATGAGGAGTATCTAGCAAGGCATGGACAGGCGAGGACCTTGTAGAAGCCAGCTGCGCGGAAAGGTTGGACGATCAGGCTGGAAACTGGTATACTTGCCGGGATTGCTCCTATTAAAGCGATTTCAATTGCTAGTTTTAGCGGGAGCTGATCTACTATGGGCGTCGTCAGGAGTGGTACTAAAGATGAAGAAATATAATTTTATTCGTCCGTTAATGCTGATTGTCATAGCACTGCTTGTAAAAAGCCTTATTACGAATCTTTGTATGGTATTTGGGATGGAACAGGGACCGGCAGAAAATGTTGGTTTCATTAGCATGCTTGTCGCAGCATTCATCATTTATTCGAGAATGGCCCAGAAGCGCCGCAAATAACTATAAGGCCCGAAAGGAGCAGCCATGGACGGCAATAAAATCACATTTGAGACAATCGATCAGTATATCGCCCATTACTCTCCTGAGATTCAGGACATTTTGGAGAAGATAAGAGGCGTGATTAAAGTGGCTGCACCAGAAGCGACAGAAAAAATCAGCTATCAAATGCCGACCTTCGTGCTCCACGGGAACTTGGTTCATTTTGCAGCTTACAAAAATCATATCGGCTTATATCCGGCTCCAAGCGGAATTGAGGCCTTTAAACAGCAATTATCCCCGTATAAAGGGGCAAAAGGGTCGATTCGCTTCCCTTTAGACGAGCCTATACCTTACGAATTAATTGGTGAGATCGTAAAATACAGAGTAGCTGAGAATATTGAAAAAGCCGCGAATAAAAAAGTGAAGAAAAAGAAATAGGAGCAGAGATGCTCCATTGAAAAAATGCCTCAGAGAATTTTCTCTGGGGCATTTTTTTCGTTTGAACGACTTTTTCGAAAAATGAAGTAACAGCAAAGGGAGCAGGTTCAAGCATGAAGTGCCGAAGCTAGATATAATCCCATGTATGGTTCATGTGGTTGTGCTCTAGCAAGGAATGATTTTTTAACTTCATTTCATATTCTCTATGCTCAAATAGTGGTAACATATACTTGTCTTCGTTGAGATTTTGATGTGAAACGGACGCGAAAAACGAATTTTATGGATAAATAAAATCTTACTGGTCTGTGGTTTTTTTATAGAAGGTCATTGAAATAGGATGAAAAGTTACTAATGCAACAGAAACAAACTGCTGGTGTAGGAGAAGACGGTGAAATCTCAAAAGGGAGTGTAAAACAATGAATTTAGAAATGGTTATGCAGGAGATTGAAGCTCTTGGCAAGGATCGAACTAAAAAAATATACCAATCCAATGGCGCACAGGAACCGCTTTTTGGTGTTGCTACAGGCCAAATGAAGCCTATTTTCAAAAAAACAAAAATAAATCAACCGTTGGCTGAGCAGCTTTATGCTACAGGGAACTACGACGCCATGTATTTTGCCGGAATTATTGCAGATCCCAATGCGATGACGGAAGCGGATTATGACCGTTGGATGGATGGAGCTTATTTTTATATGCTGTCCGATTATGTTGTTGCGGTAACCTTGGCAGAAGCCGATATTGCACAAGAAGTGGCTGACAAATGGATCGCAAGCGGAGAAGAACTGAAAATGTCTGCGGGTTGGAGCTGTTACTGCTGGCTTTTGGGGAGTCGGCCGGATGATGAATTTACCGAAAGCAAAATGGCCAATCTGCTCGAAACTGTGAAAAATACGATTCATGATGCTCCCGAACGAACAAAATATGCAATGAATAATTTTATTTACACAGTAGGGGTATCCTACATGCGGCTCCATGATAAAGCAATGGAGATCGCATTGGAAGTAGGCCCGGTAGAAGTTAATCGGGACAAGAAAAAAAGCAGTTTTTTGGTCGCATCTGAACAGATTCAAAAAGCAGTTGATAAACAGCGGCTTGGTTTCAAACGCAAGCATGTAAGATGCTAAAAGTTTCTTCGTGGATTGATATGGCGCTAGCGAGCAAGTAATACAAGGTTATTCCGATGGAAGTCGAGCTGTCGAAGGTAATAACTTTGAAATAGTTTATATCGCTATGTTAAGCACTCCACACATGTGGAGTGCTTTTTGTCGCTCGTTAGTAATTAGCATTTTATGAGCCACATTTACCTGCCATTTAAAGCCCGAACGTATTCTACGCTAGGGCTATATACATAGAATAGAAGGAGTTGGTAACTATGAAGTAGGATTTCCCGGACTAGAACTCTCATTGCAATAAGCAGGTCCCTTATTGATTTCAGTAAGTTTGGGATTGACGGAAAAGATTTTTGCATTGATATCTGTTATACCAAAGTCAGCTAATCTGCTAGTGTGCATAATGTTATATTTTTCAGCCGTTTCTTTTGTTTCAAACAAATAAATTCCACCGGCTTCATTTTTTTCGGAATTTTCTGTCCAGATTTTCCATATGAATCCATCTTCTTCGTTGATACTTTTTGCTAAATCAGAAAACGCCTCTGCCATCTCATCTCCGAACGGTCCATTCATTTTAAAATCCACTTGTAATACGTACGACATTATAGTCACTTCCCTTTGTTTATTTAGTAGCGGTAAAATACAATTCTCCTAAAATTTTGTTCACCTGATAATGATTTGTTGGAAGCTCTTGTTCAATAAGAAATTTTACGTCTGCTTGTTCAACATCATACATGACTTCAATTTCTTTGGAGAAAAGAAGCTTTTCTTTTTCAAGCAAGTCAGAAAGGGAAGGGACTGGTTTGGGTTGTAAATCTTCGAGATTCAGAACTTTTTTCAAACCGTCAACATAGTTATCCAACGGACGGCTGCCAACAATTTTTACGCCCTTATTCTCCTCATTAGTCATAATAATGGTAGGGAAACCTCGGACACCCAACCTTCTAACTAGATCAAAATCCTCATGTAACAATTGAAGACCGACCTGTTGTTCAGCTTCGTTTACAATTGCTTTTCCATCAAGGCCGATATGATTTGCGATTTCAATCATAACCGATTTATCTGATATATTTTGATTAAATGCAAACAGTGCTTCTCTTGAACGACGCAAATATTCTGTTGCTTTTGCATCAGTATGATTTTTTTGAATCACCTTAAATACACGAGAAGGCGGGTAGGATGATTGAACTGGATTATCTATCATTAAAGTCCCATCAATTGGCATTCTTGAATGCTCTCCAACTTCTCTCCAGTGAGGGGCCACATCGGCTGGTTTATGAATGCCGTTTGCCGGATCGATTGGTCCATCATGCCATTTTTCCAGCAAACCGCCCATAACCTTATGAAAGTTAAAAAAGTTCCCGTATTGCTCTACAAAACGACGAAGCACAGGTTCAAGCGCCCAGCAATGCGAACAAATAGGATCGGTCACATAGTAAAGATTAACTGCTTTTGTGGGCGGATTAAAATCAATAATCTCCACTTCCTCCTCTTCAGCTACCCCGCATACGCCTGTTTGTAGATCACAAACCATATTATTATTGTTCCCCATTTTAATTCCTCATTTCTCTTTTAATAAGTAAAGATAAGCGATGAAAAGCAAACACTTATACCTCGTTAGCGAAATACATATTTATTTGCTTGCAATTAAATTTTAAATCATAATTAAAATCATCAACACCAATAGATCTGTGGATGTGTCGTTTATACAACACATTTAAGAAGTTGTTTAAAAAGTAGGAGGTTAACAAAATGACCGAATCAAAGTCGGACCCCCGAGTTCTACGTACCCGCAAATTAATTATGGATTCTTTCATTGAACTTTCAGGGAAAAAGGAATTTAAAGATATTACGATAAAAGATATAACTACAGAAGCGATGATTAATCGTGCAACTTTTTATTATCATTTTGAAGATATACACAACTTATTGGAAAAAGTACTGTCAGAAGTATTGTTAGTCAATTTGAATTATGACTTTTATCAAAATGACGAACTAAATGAAGAAGTATTTGTTAGCATCTTTGAAGCTGTAACAAATTTTCAAAAGTCATTATCCAGTCGTTGCCATAGAGGCTACGAAGATACCATTGCCCGTATTATTAGGGAACAGCTTGAAATTATTTTTTATAAAATGTTGTTAAAGCAGCATAAAGCGGAGAAGGATGAAGCTCTAAAACTTACAGCTGTCCTATTAAGCTGGGGAATTTATGGGGTTTCTGTAGAATGGCGAAGAAATAGTCACAAGACACCGCCGGAAGAATTTATCAAATTAGCGATTCCTTATATACGGACTGGAATTGATAGAATGTAAGGGGAATTGAATAGCTATTTGAAATCTCTTGTGAAATCGGCTCTTAAGAAAGCTAGTGTGAAAACAAATAAGACTAAGAGTGAGCTGTATAATAATTAGAAGAAGCTTAAAGAGTTAAAACAAGTCAGGGTATATTTGAATAAATCAAGAAGAGGGGTGCACGCAGCCCCTCTTCTTTTTGTTTTATTAAAACTATTTATTATTCGTTTTCCCTCTTATAAACCAACGGATTTTTAATACTCGCTGCGATTCCGCCCGGCTTGCAGCCTGGCAGCCAATTTTCAAGATCAGAGCGTCTTGCCTTGCTGTCTGGCTCACCAACGAGTGTACCGTCTGCATAGTAGATAATGGTCATCACCTTGCGCATATGGTCAGTTGGATTACCCGGAGCAGAGTGGATGGTCCAACCTGCATGGAAGGTAGCGTCTCCAGCCGCCATAGCACCGTAATTTACTTGAGGAATGCTGCGTCCTTCGATGAATTGACCAAGGGTTTTATGTGATTCATCCGAAATTTCTTGCCTGCTGACATAACCCAAATGATTGGTGCCGGAAGCAAAGTTCATTGTACCCACTTCTTCAGGAATAGGGACCAGCGGCATCCACAGCGTAATGGTATTATTGGTATCGAAAGGCCAATAAATTTGGTCTTGATGCCATGGCGTATGACCGCCGCCAGGTTCTTTGAATAATGCTTGATCATGATAAATCCGGACACCCTCAACACCCATTAATTCTGCAGCTATTCTTGCAAAACGTTTTGCCAGTGTGAATGCAGCTGCAGCCTCACTCATCTCCCAAAGGTTGCCTACTTGTATAAAAGCTTTGCCGTAAGTATCCCGTTCAGAGACCGGTTTATCATGGTAATTGTGCTTAAATACCAAGTCACTAATGATTGGTTCATACGTTTCTATCATTTCTGCGGATGCGACATTTTTTAAAAAGAGATGGCCATCTTTTTGATAAGAAGCGATTTGTTCTTGCGTGAGAGAATAGCTTTCTTCAAGCAGGGGCAGCGTGCTTAACCTATTGTTTTCATTCATCATATTTCCTCCTAATTGTATGTGTTTGTTTCAGCTTCGCAATACATACAGTGTAAAGGATTCTTCTATGATCTGGCTTTGTCAAAGCTTCAAATAAGTTTGTCAAAAACAACTGTAATTGTGGGATAGATATGATATTCTGTGAGTAATTACGAGTAGAGGATGAGGATGTTCATGAAACCTGGCATGGATGCAACGATGAACCACCGGATCGTGCCCTATATACGGGAGTGCGATTTTGCGCTGCGAAAACCGTGGGTACTGCCGGAACGCCGCTTGCTTGATTACTTGCTTGTCTATGTACAGGAAGGGGAATGCTTGTTCACAGTTGATGGGGTGGCCTATCCATTCGAAAAAGGTGAGTTTTGTTTCATTCAGCCGAATAGTGTGAATCGTTTGGAAGGGACAACGAATACGGTAACGCCGTTTGCACACTTTGATCTATTTTATAGCACGACTAGCGACCAAAGCTTCCCAACACGAGCGGGCCAATTGGATTTGACCCCCTATCAGCATCTTATGCAGCCGAGATTGGACGAGCAGTTCCAAACTCATATTCCGGTGAAGCTGAAGCTAAGTCATCCATCTAAATTTCGGGATACATTTTTGCAAGTGGTGGAATTTTGGCAGTATAAAGACTCCATTATGCAATTGAAGGCACAAACCCGAATGATGGAATTGATCACCTCCATACTAGAGGATTACATACCTGCCAATCATGTGAAGCAAATGTCACCGCAGGCATTAAATTGGATTACTTCTTATTTTTCGTTTAACTTGAGCGAACCTTTATCGGTAGTTGATATGGCGCGAAGAGCTAATCTATCTACTTCAAGATTTAACGATGTATTTAAAATGCAGTACGGTGTAACACCGCATCAATATTTGTTAAAAACACGCATAGATCATGCTTGTGATCTGCTGCTTGCATCCAAGCTGACACAAGAGCAGATCGCAAGTTATTGTGGGTTTTCAGATATTCATCATTTTTCTAAAGCATTCAAGAAGATAGTAGGAATAACTCCTGGTGAGTACAGCAGGGGGACAATGGGTCGATGATACTAGCTTGATCGGTCAAACGATAGTACAGCAGTAAGAAATGAAAGGGGGAATCTGACGAAGCTCTCAAACAAAAGGCAAGCATTCTTTCACATTGTTGTAGATGAGCATGAAGCTATGGAGTGTTTGCCATAAAACTCGAAAAAATTGCAACAAAAGCACCGTTATCTATTTCCAACACCCCCAAATTAAAGTTAAATCCAACACCCATAAACAATTATAGAGGTATCTTATTATAATAGATGATTTTTAGAAATTTAATTCTAAAAGCAACGATCTATTAAAAACTACCGTTGTTTTTATTTATTTTTCTTCGTCCTCGATAGACTCTCTGGCTTTTTCTAAAACCTCCGATAGTTGAGCTGCATCATGTATTAATGAACAAAAACCACATCCTCACACGTGGTTTAGTTGTGGCAGCATTTATAGTGAGCAAGTTGATTCGCTTTAGCAGTTTCGGCAATATATGATTTGACGCATGGAAGAGGGCTGACATAGCTGAAATAAGACGAGAAGAGTTATAATAGAAGGACCTATTATATGGAGGTTAATCAACATGTCTATATTTACACGCACGGATCATATTGGCGTCATTCAACCGGATATCAACGTATATCAAGCAAAACCAGAGGATACGGAAGCTGTATTGCAGCTTCTCATCCAAACAGCTAAATGGCTAAAGAGCAAAGGCTCTACGCAGTGGAGCGGCTTGTTGAAGGGTGAGGATTCTCATCAAACGCCTGAGGCAATTAAACGCGGTGAAGTATACCTATTTAGGCAAGGCAACCGATTGGCAGGAATGGTCATGCTTATGCAGCAAGCAAGCGCTTGGGATCGCGAGCTATGGGGCGAAGAGGGGCATGAACAGTCCATCTATCTGCATCGACTTAACATTAACCGTGAGGTTGCAGGCAAAAACTTAGGTGAGGCCATTGTGGATTGGGCAGGATCAGGTATTCATTTTGAGGGAAAAGACCGTATTCGGCTGGACTGTATTGCGAATAATCCGAAGCTCAATGCATTCTACCTAAGCTGCGGGTATGAACATAAAGGTTTATCCTCCAATGCGATGGGGGAATTTAATTTATACGAGAAAATGCAGACAGTACAGTAATAGAAGAGGGACGGAGCAGTTCAAACTGCGCCGTCCCTCTTTTGCATTTTTTAAAAAGGTTATTTGCTCGCTAATCCCAAATCATCAAGCAATCTCATCACGGCTACGACTGCCTGTGCTTTCGTCACTTTCGACTGAGGATCAAATTTCGTCTCGGATACGCCTTGCAAAATTTGTTCTTTAACTAATAGTGCAACGGAAGCTTTAGCATAGGATGATATAGAAGCTTGATCACGGAATGACTCAAGCAATGCTGCGTCACCGTCTGCCGTACGATCAATCAGCTTCATCACTTTTGCCAAAATGACTGCCATGTCCTGGCGAGTAATCGTACCGTTCGGATCAAATAGCTGCTCGCTCTTGCCTGTAATGATGCCTAATTCCTTAGCTAATGCAATATCTCCAGCATATTTGGAATCTGCCGCTACATCATCAAATGGAGCGCCTTCTACTTTTGGCACGATGCCGAGGCCTCTGCTGATCATGGAAATAAATTCAGCCCTAGTGATGATCGTGTTTCCTCCGAATTGTTCATTCGATTGTCCAAAAACGATTAATTTGGCTGCTGCACGCTCGATATGGTTTTTGTTCCATTCAGCCGTCACGTCTTTGAAGTTGAAGATGGATTCGACAATGGTATAGATGCTGTTGCCGTTGCTGACCAGATGAGCGGTAACTCCGCCTTTATCGTCTTTTTTGAACACCGTATGGAGTGGACGGAATTCATTTGTGCCAGGCAAGTAAACAACGCCGTTTGCACGGTTTGTATCTATATCTTTAGCATTCAATTGATAAATACGGGTGAGAACAGACTGGCCAAAATCAGTGACTTCCTCATATTTGTTGTCAGCTATTAGCTTAAAAATCTTAAAATCAAGCGACGAAACTTTTAGCGTATAGCCATTCTTTTTCGCCACTTGTTCAATTGTAGCTGCTTCGCTCGCAGTCGGTGGAGTAATCGAAATTTTGATATCTGATTTCAGGTGAATCGCATGGGCTGGAATGACATAGGTAACTCCGTTCCAGATGATGGACAAATTCGCCTTATCGTTTTTGCTGGCAAGCGCTGCAATAACTTCCTTAGGAAGGATGACATCCACTTGGGCTGCATCGTTGCCGACAGTCACTTTTAGCTCGGCGGAGCTAGCCGCTCCAATAGTTTGAATAGCCGCATCTTTCAAAATCGTAACGGTCCACTTGCCGCCGGATTTCGTAACGTTGGAATCAAGCTCATTTTTATCTTTGACCGCTTGCGGGTTCCCAGATGACGACTCTGGCGGAGCCGTGTAATCTAATGTTTTTGCCTCTAGTTTTGTCATTTCGGACTTTTCGATTATCTCATCCTCATTTTTAGTAATGGCTACTACACCAATGGAATAGGTCGTACTGTGCGTCAGTTGCGTAAACGTGTAGTTTGTAGCAGTTGTAGATTCCACCAATTTATCACCCAGATAAACGTCATACCCATCTGCTTTCGGAGAAGCTGTCCATTGAACGCTAATCGCGTCATAGGTTGAACTCGTAACCGTGAGATGAGCTGGAGATATTACGCCTGCTGTACTTACAACCAGTGCACTGCTTGCAGGAGAAACCTCTGTAATGTTATTGCCGTCTTTTCTGATACTGAGCACGGTAACGGTGTAGTCTGATCCAAGGTTCAGCTTGTCTGCTTTAAACTGCGTATTCGCTGTATATCCTGTAAATATGGCGTTCACGAATACTTCATAGCCAGCAGCCCCTTGGACAGCATCCCATTTGATTTCAAAGGATTGTTTGTCCGCGCTGAGCTTTGTTACATTTTGAGGAGCAGCTAGTGCGTTTTCATTCACCTTCCCGTCAATCGGAAGATCACTGATCAACTGCGTTGTAAGTGTTTTGTTGCGGTCACCGCTAATGTCCCAAGTCATAACGCCAGCCAAATCCAACGTTTTGACAAGCGAAGTGCTATACATCATTGTTGTTTGGTCATTATAAGTAATAAACATTCCGGTTTCATTATTGTAAACATAAGCGACCTTTGAATGCTCGTTCCAGTAACGGGTATATCCGTTTTGGTCTATCATATTGTTCTCAACCTCGGCAAAATCGAACTTACCGCTCTCCCATGATCCATAAGGAATGGATGTGCAGTTTTGATATTCACCGTTTGCGGAACAACCCTTCCAGCCTATTCCATAATAAGGAACACCCATGTTTAGTTTAAAAGCCGGAACGCCGCCGTTCAAATGACCAAGCAAGGCGCCTCTAACATTGTTGCGCTTCGCAGAGGCTCTTACATTATTAGGGTCTTGATAGAGAGGCGAATTATGGAAAGCCCGCAGTTCCCAGCTTCCGCTATAGTCATAGCTCATAATGTTGATCATATCTAGGTATTGAACAGAATTTACGAAGTCAGCATTGACTACGAAATCATCTCCTTGACCGGATGCGATGGTGAGCAAATAATATTTGCCATCGATGGAGCCGGCTGCATCAAGCGCTGCACGAACGGTTTGCATGAGAAGAGTGAAGTTTTGTTTATCCTCTGGACGATTGATATTATCCGATTCTCCGCCCTCAACCGGATATTCCCAGTCGATATCGAGTCCATCCATCTTATACGTACGCAAATATTTAACGACGGAATTCGCAAACGTACGACGTGTGACCTCAGATGCAGCCATGTCGGAGAAATGATTGGAGAATGTCCAGCCGCCTACGGAAGCCATCAGCTTCAGCTCAGGGTTATTATTTTTAATTTTGTTAAAAGCAGCAATCTGCTCAATATCGACCTTCTGGTCTCCAAGCACAAGCTCTCCGTCGAAAACATAATTCTCTTGCAGCGGAATGTCTTTATTTTGGCAAGCTACACCGTTTGAACCAACTTTACGCCAGCATATATCGGAGAAGGCGTAGTTGAGATGTGTAAGCTGTGAAACATCGATGTCTTCTGGAAAGTATTGACGATTATTGTCATAGGAAAACCAGCTGCCGTAATAGGTGAAATTAGTGTAGTCCGCACCTGGAATCGTCGTTGCTGCGCTGCTGGCAGCTGATTTCCATAGCGCATTTTTGGCTGCAACTGTAAAGCTGTAGGATTTGCCTTCTGTTAAACCCTCAGCAACATACCGATTGGAATCGCTGGAGCCGATAAGCTTGCCTGCTTCATAGATGTCGTAGCTCGTTGCGCCAGGGGTCGGTGCCCAGCCTAGAGAAGCAGTTGTGCGGTTGGCTGTAATGACTTGAAGATCGAGCGGCGCCGCAAGCTCGCCCCATTTGATTTCTAAAGGTGGGCCGTTAACCGGATCTTTGCCGGAAGCGCCATTTTGCGCGCCAACCATAAATTTGTAGATGCTGCCTGCTGTAAGTCCACCTTCTGGGAACGTATAGATGAATGTGTCGGAGCCATTCCATATTCCGCCTTTCCATCCACCGTTAACATAGAAGTCATAGCCGTTGGCATCAGGACTGCCTGTCCATTTGAACGTAATATTGGATGATGTAATATCGCTTACCTTTAAATATTGAGGAGGCGTTAATGGCGGTTCTTTATATTCACTTGTATCCTTTGGCGTAGTGAAAGTAATCGAATTGCTCTTCTGTTTATCTGTTAGATTAGCATATTGAGTACCGTTCGGACCTAAGAAGAAGGTATATTTGGTTTCTTCCTTTAATCCGCCAATCGTACTGCCTCCTACTTGTGTGAAGCCGGAATAAGGATCTTTGTTAAGAGGAGGATTGTCCGGATTCCAAACCCAGTAATCATCTAGCTTATGCGCAGGATCAAAGGTAACGGTTACCGTATTATGTGTAACATTCACAATACTTAGGTTGCTAGGTCCTGGATTGCCAGTCGGCTCATTGGAAGGCTCGCCGGCAAGTGTCGTAAATTCAACGTAGTTGCTTCGCAACACCCGCGTGTAAGGTCTCTTGTACCAAGTGGTATACAGCTTGTACGTCGTATTAGGCTGCAAGTTTTGCAGCTCCACACTGCCGCCTTTCCCTGTAGCTAAATAGTTGTTTATATCTTCTTTTGTTGGATTAGCAGGGTCTGGAGTTACGTAGTACCATACATCAACGTCAGCTTGCTCTGGATGAACATCCCATTTAAGCTGTGCACTCGTCGCAGTGATGGAATCGGTTACAACAGTTAGGTTTTGAGGGACGGGAGGGGCTGCCTCATAGACAGCATCCGTTACGGCTCGAGCAGCTTCGTTCAATGCTGGCAACGCTGCTTCATTCCCATAAGCTGTTGTTGTGTCAAGGAAAGGAGAAACGAGAAGTGCGAGACACATAAACATAATGACAAACTTCATTCCTTTTTTTCTTGCAAAAATATTCACCATATCACCTCTAATTTTCATAGTCGAACATTGCAGCATTAGCATTCATGTGCAAGTCTGGGTGTGGTTGTTTTCTCAATGTGTTACGGAGTATTTTGGGCGGGTTCTTGCTTTTCCGAGACCGAATTTGGCAGTCACAATCACCAACTGTCACGGAATTAAAAGGGGATAATTTGGTATCACCTCCTGCAAAACTTGCATTTATTTTGTATAACTATTCCTAGCATGAGACGTTGATTTCATGAAAGGAAGGGGTAAATTACGATGATAAAAGGGGAATATTTTACAAAAATATAATAAAAATGGGATATTCCGCACAGGAAATAGAGGTTTAACTCGATCTTTAAAAACAACATCGAGTTAAACCCATAGCATGCTAGAAAAAAGCATTTTGAACGGTCATTGTTGTAGTTGTGATAAAATGAAAGGGATTCAGAAATAACCTAATAGAAATGATGGTCGCTATGAAAATCGAATTTGAAAATCATATCATTGAGTTTAATGTTGAATATGCCAATAGAAAAAAGATATATATCCAAATGGACTCATTGGGATTCATAACCGTGAAGGCTCCCAATGGAACAACGGAAGAGAATGTCATGCGGGCCGTGGAGCAGCATGGTAAACAGCTCACTCAGAGATTGCAGCAGATCGCGAAGGTTCGAGATACCCCTAAGACAAAAGAATATCAAGAGCAAGGAAAATTCCTTCACCTTGGAAAAGAGTACTTTCTTCATGAATTGATCGACACAGCTGATCTGAGTGAAGAGGAGTTAAAAATCAATCTTAAAAAGTTTTATTTTGCAAGCTGTAAGAAAATCATTGGAGAACGAATCAAACGATATCAAGAGCAGCTGAAAGTAAAACATAAAAGCTTCGAAATCGAAGAGTCAAGAACGAAGTGGGGAAGCTGCAGCTCAAGTAAAAAATTAACCTTTAATTATCGACTGGCGATGGCTCCGCTTGAGGTAATCGATTATGTCGTCATCCATGAGCTTTGCCATCTGACGCATATGAATCATGATCGTTCCTTCTGGAGACGAGTGGGCAGCATTATGCCGGATTACAAAGAGAAGGAAGAGTTTCTAGCAAGGCATGGTCAAGCTATGACACTGTAATCATGATAACTGGCCTCCTGTCAAAAGGAGGTTTTTTGCTGTATCTCTATTATATCGTCTATTTTTCAAATGGTTATGTTTACTTCTTATACATACTAATGATTTTTATCACTAATCGAGGGAAATCATGAACATTAGATGCAGCGTGCTTTATTTCTGTTCTAGCCTTGCTGGCTCCGCAGGTAATTTTCGTATTCAACGGTAAACTCGAGTGCTTGCTCAAAGTCTGGAGACAGGAGAGAAAGTGCCGCTATTACATCTGCTTTCGATGTGACGCTTAATGCAATGATTTGAGGTTGGCGAGGAATACGGAATAACGTATGATCGTGAAATGTGATGGTGACGATGGTCCCTATCGCCTCGTCATTGGAGGAATAAACCGTGCTCCACATCCAACGCTGCTGGTCGGTTTCCTCCGCATTTCCCCATTCCCGCRACAGGTCGAAATGGCCTGGAAGTTTGGGTTCGAGATGGAAACCGGATTCTTTAAATTGCCTATGAACAGGAAGGAACAACAGATTGAGAAATGTTCCATAAGCAGCATCTCCTGCCTCGTTGTAAGCTTTTTGCAAAATATCTTGATGGTTTAGAAGGATGGTTTCCCAGCTTTCATTCATATGATTTGTAATATAGCTTCCAATCGCAGCAATGGTACTTTCGTCACTTTCCTCAAGAAATGCTTGTAATGGATTTGTATGCTTCATACGTTATCCCCTTTCAATTTTCTCCGATTTTTGGAGTTGCATTTCAATCTTACAACATTCATGCAAATGAAAAGGTTTGACGTATTTTTCTTAGAAGCAACGGGTCTTCAATGAACAAAACCTTATCATGTAGGTTTAATCTTCAAAAAATATAGCAAGACGATAAATGAAGTTGAAATGGAAAATGCGAAACATAATGTGCTTAAAAACTCAATAAACAGGGTACATTCATACAAAGACGAATTCAGGGAGGTAGTACCCATGAGCAAGAAAAAACTATTGATAACTGCAATTGGAGCTGGCGTCACTTATTTAATGAAAAACAAGGATGCGCGAGATAAGCTTGTCCATACGCTGCAAAATTTCAGGAAAAAGAATCGTTAATGGAATAATCGATATTGGGCTCGGCAAATCAGCCTAGATGACAATTGGAAAAGAGAACGACTAGTTGGCTTCGATCATTTATGGTAAGATGTCTAAGACTAATAAACGATACAAAATCAATCAATAGGAGAAGCAGGGTACAAGATGATACCCTGCTTCTTTTTGTTTGGAAACGTTATATGCTTTGAGTAGCAAAAAGGGGATTGAAAATGCCTACTATTATTGCGAAACCATTTGATCAAGAAATGCAGAACCTGTTAAGCGATATACACTCCGCCTATCACGCAGGGGAGCTTAGCCAAAAGGACAAATCAGAGCTTCCGGAAAACATTTACGTCATCGAGGCTGAGGACGAGATGGTTGGATACGGAGTCGTTTGGGAGTACGATAACGCCAAGCAGCTGATTCAGAAAGCAGAACAAGATTATTTTAGCGATGATGAGAAGTATTTGGAGCGGGACTTTTATATTGAGATTAAAAACAAAAAGAACTTTGTATTTATAGAAGCACTTGATGTTTTAAAGGAATTTGAAGGCAAGGGTTACGCTGCTACCTTTATTCAATGGGTTAAAGCAAAATATCCGAATAAAAAGATGTATGTATATACGTTGGATAAAACAAGGAACTTTTGGTATAAGCAAGGCTTTGAGCCTTTGGGAAATACCGTTTGGATGACTTTTAATTAAAGGTTGAAAAATGGGCATAGGCTACTGTCTCAAGGGTAGAGGTTTATGTCGATTATATCGTTTTATTATGCTATACTTACTTGTTATGTCTTAAAGGAACGGTTTTTGGAAATGCTATTCGATTATAAAAGCAGCATGATTGAGAATATAAGGCTTCAAATGAAGGAGAAAAGATGACTTTTAATGATCTAAATTTTAGCCCTGCAATACTGAAGGCGCTAACCAAGGAAAACTACACTAAGCCTACGCCTATTCAGGAGCAGGCCATTCCCGTCGTACTAGCGGGCAAAGATTTGTTTGGCTGCGCTCAGACAGGGACAGGGAAAACGGCTGCATTCGCATTACCCATCATTCAGTTATTAAGCGGCCAACCCACTAAACCGGGGGCACAGCGACGTATTCGCTCATTGATTTTGACACCTACAAGAGAGCTTGCCCTCCAGATAGAAGAAAACATGCGTGCGTACGGACAATTTACCGACCTGCGCAGTGTAGCTATCGTGGGCGGCGTTTCACAGAAGGTTCAGGAGCGTGCACTTCGACAAGGCGCTGATGTTATTATTGCCACTCCAGGCAGACTTATCGATCTTATTAATCAAAAGTTTGTTGATTTGCAATATGTACAAATATTAGTGCTTGATGAAGCAGATCGAATGCTCGATATGGGCTTTATTCACGACGTGAAGAGAATCATCGCCAAAATGCCAAGAAAAAAGCAAACACTCTTTTTCTCGGCTACGATGCCTCCAGAAATTTCGAAGCTTGTCAAAACGCTGCTTGTTAATCCGGCGAAAGTGGAAATAACTCCAGCTTCCTCAACAGTGGATCGAATAGAGCAATCTGTCTATTTTGTAGATAAAGGTAATAAACAAGATTTATTGAATGACCTGCTGCAGGATAAATCCATCGCTTCGGCGCTTGTATTTACTCGGACGAAGCATGGTGCAGATCGCGTAGTGCGCGGACTGACTAAAGTGAATATTTCTGCACAGGCTATTCATGGAAACAAGTCTCAAAATGCCCGCCAAAATGCGTTAACTAATTTTAGAAGCGGTGCAACTCGAGTACTGGTTGCCACAGATATTGCGGCGAGAGGTATCGATATTGACGAGCTTTCGCATGTCATTAATTTCAACCTTCCTAATATTTCAGAAACGTATGTTCATCGCATTGGCCGTACAGGCAGAGCTGGATTAAGTGGAATCGCCATCTCTTTTTGCGAAGTGGATGAAATTCCTTATTTGAAGGATATTGAGAAAATGATTCGCAAAACTATACCTGTAGTAACTGAACGTCCTGATGGGGTTCTGATCAGTTAAGCAACGAAGAAAGCCGAAATATAATAAATTGACCTAGGGGTGATCGTCTGAGAAAGCAAAAGCCAATGTCATTCGAAGATTTGTTGAAGGAATTGCAAGGACAGAAGTCGATTCAGGAAGATCCAAATCATGTTTCATTTGATGATTTGTTTAAAGAATCGTTTATGAGCAAGCATTCCAGCTTTACAAGCTTTAGCGCGTTTCTTGAGAAGGGCAACTTTCAAGTAGAAACAAGAGAAGATGTTCAGAACATTCCGGATGAGCTATTTGATCGTCACGTTGCAAGAGAAACGGATTTTGCCAATTGGCAGTCTATGCTCGATACAGCAACTTCGGAATACAGCGGCAAGTAGAACAGTAGAAGTGCCAGCATTGCGTCAATTATAGGCAAGTAGAAGCTTGAGCCCATCGCGGCTTGAGCTTTTTTTTGTTTATTTTGAGGTTAATTTCACATTGTAATGAGCCATTCACGCTCTGTTCATATTCCAAACGTAAACTTCAGCTATCAAGAGAAGGAATGGAGATGGTTGAACATGTTTCTAGCGCTGCGCGAATTGAAATATGCGAAAGGCAGATATTTTCTAATTGGATTAATAATGGTTCTGGTCGCATGGTTAACCTTTATGGTTTCAGGATTAGCCAATGGGCTTTCATCAGATAATGCATCCATTCTAAAAAATATGGACGCCGATTATTTCGTGCTTCAGACGGATTCCGAGCATAAGCTGACACGGTCCGCACTAGGTACCGAGAAGCTGGAGGAGGTCAGGCAATTAGAAGGACTCTCACAATCCGAACCGCTTGGGCAAACGATGCTTTCGGTATATCGGAATGATTCCAAGAAGAAGATAGATATTGCTTTGTTTGGTATCGAGCCAAGTGGAAAGGTAATGCCTAGTATTACTGAAGGGAAAAGCATGGGGGCGAGCAATGAAGTGGTCGTTGACTCCTCGTTAAAAGAACAAGGCGTGCAAATTGGCGATACGCTAGGTGATCAAGAGCTCGGCATTGAATGGAAGGTCGTCGGTTTTGCCACTAATCAGAAGTTCAGTCATACGCCGGTTGCATTTATGGATATCCAAAATTTTAATAAGCTGATGCAAGCATCCTTTGGTAAACAAACAGCTTCCTATAACGCTATTGTCATTCATACAGATAATCTAAACAAAGAATCATTGCAAAAAAGTGTAGCAGATACGGAGGTTATTACAAAAAAAGAAGCGGTACAGGGCATTCCGGGCTTTAAAGAAGAGCAAGGCTCCCTGACGATGATGATCGCTTTCTTAATTGTTATTGCCGCTTTCATACAAGCTGTTTTCTTCTATGTCATTACACTGCAGAAAATTAGCCAATTTGGAGTGTTGAAGGCAATCGGAGCAAAGACGTCCTATCTGGCAGCAAATTTAGTGGGTCAAGTATTGCTTTTGGCTATTGTGGCTGTTGCAATAAGTATCGGACTTACTTTTGGCGTAAGTGCGATTTTGCCAGAGAGCATGCCTTTTGAGTTAGGTGTAAATATATTGTCTCAATATTCCGGTTTACTTATTCTAGTCTCGATTATCGGTGCGTTGCTGTCCTTAAATCGGATTGCAAAAGTTGATGCGATTGAAGCGATTGGGAGGGTTGAATAATGAAGGAAAAACTTATTCTTGAGCATGTAAATAAAGTGTATGGCGAAGGTGAAACGGCTGTTACGGCGCTGCAAAAGGTTTCTTTAAGCGTAAAAGCAGGTGAGTTTGTCGCTGTTGTTGGACCATCGGGTTCGGGCAAAAGTACTTTTCTTTCCATAGCGGGGGCGCTGCTCTCACCGTCAAGTGGACGGATCTTAATTAATGAGAAGGATGTTACGAATTTATCCTCAAGCGAGTTAAGTGAAGTTAGAGTCAAAAATCTTGGTTTTATTTTTCAAGCATCCAATCTTGTTCCTTATTTAAGAGTAATAGATCAACTGCTGCTCGTATCGAAGCTAGCAGGTACTGATGGAAAAGAAGCGCTTGTGAAAGCTAAAGCGCTTCTTGAGAAAGTAGGACTGCTGCATCGGATGAATTATTATCCGGAGAAGCTATCCGGCGGAGAACGCCAACGGGTTGCCATTGCTAGGGCATTCATGAATGATCCCGGTGTTATTCTAGCCGATGAGCCGACAGCCAGCCTCGATTCTAAACGGGGTAGAGCGGTAGTGGAGCTCATGGCTACTGAGGTTAAGCAAAGGGGCAAGGCGGCTGTTATGGTCACCCATGACGAGCGTGTATTGGATTTATGTGACCGGATCGTAACGATTAAGGACGGTATGCTTTTTGAGCAAAATGATCATGCTGCTGCGAGCAATAGGCCAGATGCAGTCGCACATAGGTGAATGAAGGTTGATTAAGCAGTGTTCTCTTGCACGTCTTGCATCAAGCTTAGATGGGATGTCTCTGAAGGTCTATGACCTTTAGGGACATCCTTTTTTTTCTGAAATTCCCCATGAGGAAGACGGAGTGTGAGTTCATTGGCAGCAGCTGTTTTGGGGAAATGCGTTTCAGTTCATACTTTGCATGTTTAATAAAGTAAGACCCTGCTGCAGCTAATATTGGATATGCATGTAGTCAGGTTGAGAGTTCATACAGAAGGAGATGAGACGATGGGCAAATGGAAAACATCACGGGTTTGGCGCAGTATTGGTTTGCTATTGCTCATGCTTTGCTGCATGACGTTAATCGTATCTGCTTCTAATCCGAATACCCCTGAAGGTTTTTTAATTATCGCACATCGCGGGGCTTCTGGTGATGCTCCTGAGAATACGATGGCCGCCTTCGAGCAAGCGGAGCGTCTAGGTACTGATTTTATCGAATTTGATGTACAGCTGAGCAAAGACGGTGAACTAGTAGTCATTCACGATGATACGGTGGATAGAACGACGCAATGTACAGGCGCTGTGGACGATTATACATTAAATGAACTTGAAAATATGGATGCCAAGCATGATGAAAAAACAGACGAAACGGATGAGAAGATCGTTTCATTCGAAGAAGTTATGCACCGTTTTGCTGGAAAGCTAGGCATGCTCATCGAGATTAAAGAATCAAAACTTTATCCTGGCGTGGAAGAGAAGGTGGCTGAGGTCGTACGTCGTTATGAGCTTTTGCTCCAAGTTAATGGCTTAGAGGAGGGCCGAAATTTTACAGCGGTTGAACATGTGAAAAATAGCGTGGGTATCATTATTCAATCCTATAACTTTCAATCGACCCGTCTAATTCACTCCCTGCTGCCGGACATCCCAATTGCTGCGCTTATTCAGGAGGATCAGCATCCTCTGTCAGAGAAGACGCTGGATGAACTTGTTTCTTTCGCGGATTACATTCATTACAATCATGAATTGCTTGACGAGAAGATCGTAGAGCAAATTCATCATCGCAACCGGAAGGTCATGGCGTGGACGATACAGTCTGAGCAAGATATGATACGGATGAAAAAGCTCGGAGTGGATGGGGTTATTACCGATTTTCCGGGGTAAGGAATATACGAGAAACTCTACTTCCTTCTATACAAAATTATTCAATCAAATACAAATGTTGCCATAATGTGAGGTTTGATGAATAATAGGGGGAGAAGGGTGGGATGGTCATGAAAATGGCTTTTACTGTCGATGTAGAGGATTGGTTTTGCAGTCCGAACCTGTCTCTTTCCGAATGGGCTGACTGCGAATTAAGGCTTGAGCAGCCCGTTCATCAAATATTGGACCTTCTGGACGAATATGAGGCGACGGGCACTTTTTTTGTCCTAGGCTGGATCGCTGAGAAAAGGCCTGATTTGGTGAAAGAAATATATCGAAGAGGTCATGAAATTGCATCACACGGCTATTCCCATCGTCTCGTTTATAATCAATCAAAACTAGAATTTAAAGCGGATATTAGGCTGTCAAAAGATATTTTAGAGCATTTGATCGGTTCAAAGGTGAGTGGGTATCGTGCCCCCTGTTTTTCTATGACAGATTGGGGACTTGATATTTTAATAGAAGAAGGATTCGCTTACGATTCTAGTATTAGTCCGAATACACCAAATAACCTATATTCCAAGTTTAATTTGTCCTCGAAAGTTGCGCATTCTTTTAAAATAAAAGATCATCTTTGGGAAGTGCCGTTGCCTGCTTTTCGCTTAGGCGGCGTTAATATTCCATGGGGCGGCGGAGGGTATTTTCGAATTTATCCTTATCGTTTTTTTTATAGCGGAGCACGAAAAATTATAGGCGATAAAGATTATTTCGTTTATTATATCCATCCCTATGATTTAGACTACGATCAACCGCAAATTTTTAACACCTCTTGGTCAAATGGCATTCGAAGATACTACGGATTAAGGGATACATACGCAAAAATAAAACAATTATTGTCGGATTTCAACTGTATGTCCATAAGTAAATATGATCCTCAAATCGGGGGGATACATTAGCGTGACCATGAAAACGGAGATTCTGTCTAACCGGCGTTTATTGGATGGTGTCGCTTATTTATTTTGCAGAGAAATGGGGATTAGAAGGGTAAAGATACAGAAACCATCGGCAGAAGAAGTGAATATGCTCCTTATGAACGGCATTGTATCCGAAGATCTTAAGCTTGTGGAAAAATCATTTGGTTACGCTTGTTATGAATATTACAGGCAGCTTTATGATCCCGATTCCTTTGACCACCTTCTTATCGCAGAGGCCAAAAATCGAAAGAAAATGCTGGACTTGTGCTGCGGGGGAGGGGCTACCGTATTCTCTTTACTTCAGAACGAGCCGGATATTATATATGGAATCGACTCGGATGCGCACCAGATCGGTCTTCTAGAAGCACTGCTCCACAGAAGTGAAGCTTCTAACAAAGTAGTCACAACAGTAGCAGATGCGCACCATATCCCGCTTGCAAACCATTCAGTTGATTTTGTCGTTTGTAGAGTAGCGCTGCAATATCTTCATGTGGAGCAGGTGCTGCAGGAGGTTTTTCGTGTATTGTCCCCGCGAGGAAGGGTGTTTTTTCTCGTACATGGTTCGGGATATATTTTGGATTATTTATTTGCGCGAAGAGCTATATTGAATAAAAAAAGTTTGAAATTTGCAATACATAAGTTTTTTCATTTAAGCAGTAAGGCTAAGGAGTTTAACCGCGCGCAAGCGAATTTTTTGACCGCAAAGGATTTGAAAGAGAAGCTGGCTGCTGCAGGATTTCGAGACATGAAGGTGCACACCCATAAAGAATGGATGAAAATGGGGGTGTTTCCAGTTTATTTTGCGGTAACGGCTGAGAACTAAATATAGTCTGCTCAAAGACAACAGTAACCCAAGGTAAGTAGACTTGGGTTATTGCTGCTTGACTATGTACTTTGTTTGCCACTCTCGTGTCAAAGCACATATTAAATACTGCGTACGCTGTCTCTAATCATAAGTTCTGTACCCAGCATGACATGGTGAATGATTTCTTTACCTTCGAGCATTTCAATAAGAATTTGCGCCGCTTGGGAGCCTAACTCGTATTTATGCTGGTGAACGGTAGTAAGCGCGGGTGTGCAATAAGCCGTCAAATCAATGTTGTCGAAGCCGATGATCGATATATCATCAGGTACCTTTTTCCCCATATCCTTAACGCCCTGCAAAGCCCCGAGAGCCATTAAGTCGCTTGAGCAAAATATAGCAGTCACTTCAGGACGGCTGGACAATAGTTGGCGTGCGGCCTCTCTTCCGCCATGCTCGGAAAATGAACCATTCAGCACAAGTGTTTCATCAAAGGGAACACTGCTGCTTTGCAGTGCTTGACGGTAGCCCTCTAGCCTAAGCAGGCTTACAGCTGCTTGCTCATGGCCGTTTATCATGGCGATATGGCGATGTCCCGATTCGAGCAGATGGTTGGTTGCCGCAAGAGCACCCGTTGTATTATCCGAAGTAACGTATCCAACGTTAGGACCTTGGAGAGTGATATCAATAAGGACGCATGGAATATCAGACGATACGATTTCCTCCAAATAAGGATCGTCTAATCGAATACCCATGATGATAACCCCGTCTACGCCTCGTTCCTGGCATAATGTTTTATATGATTTTACCTTTTGTTTCTGAGGTGTTGTACTGAATAGGACAAGGTCATAATCGAGTTCGCCTGAACGGTCATTTATTCCGCAAAGGACTTCGAAAGCGATATTGTCTTTGGAGCTGTCTCTTGTAACATTGGAGAGAAGGAGGCCAAGTGTCTTTGTTTTTTTCGATATGAGCGACCTTGCAGCCATATTAGGGCTATAACCGAGCTGGTCTGCTATAGTCTTAATTTTGAGCCGAGTGCCCTCGTTAACGTCGTCATAGCCGTTCAAGGCACGCGATACTGTAGTAACAGATACACTAGCAGCTTTAGCTATATCTTTAATCGTAACCATACAATACCTCCGAAATGTTGAAAACATGTAATGTATTATGATAAAAATTAAAAAATAAATTGACTCTTGTAAATGCTTTCATCATGATCTATAATTCGATTATAACTTATCCGAAACGTTTTGGAAAGTTAGATTGCTTCGTCGAAAATGAGTAAGCATATTTTTTTGCCTCTTTTCCGAAACGTTTCGGATAAACGAATGTTTGTTTGATTTAAGGGAATAAAAAAGCTATTACAAGAAGAAATGAGGGAAACACTTGGATTATCGAGTCATCAAAGAAAACGATCTATTCCTCATGACGGACCGGAATGGAGATATTCCGGAAGGTGATGTTTCAGGTCAGGGTCTTTACACAAAAGATACCCGGTTCATAAGCAGGATGGAAATCCGAATCAACGGTCAGAAGCCGATACTGCTGTCTTCAGCAGCGGATGAGAATTATATTTCTACGATTCGCCTTACCAATCCACATATGGAAGAGAAGGGCGAGCTTATCTTGTGGCGTGAGTCCGTAGAAATTGAACGTACACGCTTCATTTATGATGGAGCATTGTATGAGACGTTCAAGCTCACCAGCTATTATCCTAAAGCCATTAAATTTGATTTCTCCGTGTTATTGGATGCGGATTTTGCAGATATGTTTGTCGTTCGCGGCTTTCAGCACGGCGATTTGGGAAGAAAGACGGCAGAGAAAAGCGGCCAACGGGAAAGAGTAATTGGCTATCTTGGAGCTGACGATGTACGCCGTGAAACGAAGATTAAATGGGATACAAATGAAAGTCGCATAGGCGAGACAGGCGAGCTCCATTTCGATGTGGAACTGAACCATCGGGAAAGCCATGCAATCGCTTTCTATTTTGCGCCAATCATTGACGGCAATGAGCCGCAGCAGCACGATCCGGCGGAAGCGATGGTTAAGCTTAGACAATCGTATGCGGATTGGAATGGTTCATCCACATCCATCCAAACGGATGTACCGCTATTTAACAAGCTGCATCATCGCGGAGTGCAAGACTTAAGAGTTCTGCTTACGGATATCGGATATGGAGCATTCCCAGTGG
Source organism: Paenibacillus sp. 01T424 (assembly GCF_056398745.1). NCBI lineage: Bacteria > Bacillati > Bacillota > Bacilli > Caryophanales > Paenibacillaceae > Paenibacillus > Paenibacillus sp. 01T424. The sequence goes on from NZ_JBFTPZ010000012.1 coordinate 124,266, forward strand.
CAGGCTTGCCTTGGTTCTCGGTGCCATTTGGCCGTGATAGTTTAATTACTGCGCTGCAGATGTTATCCTTAAACCCGCAAATTGCTAAGGGAACGCTGCTCACGATGGCCGCTTATCAAGGCCAGAATGAAGATGAGTGGCGCGATGAGCAGCCAGGTAAAGTGATGCATGAAATTCGGTATGGCGAACTAGCAAGCACAAATCAGGTTCCATTTACGCCGTATTACGGCACGATTGATGCGACGCCGCTATTCCTTCTATTAGCTGCCGAGTATTATCACTGGACCGGAGATGCTCAGTTTGTTAAAGAGCTAATGCCTCATCTTAATGCAGCACTCGCTTGGGTGAAGGAATATGGTGACTGCGACGATGATTCCTTTGTGGAGTACTATCAGAAATCTTCTAAAGGGATTGCCAATCAGGGGTGGAAAGATTCTGCGGATTCCGTTGTTCACCGCAACGGCGATTATGCAGAGGCTCCAATCGCGCTCGTCGAGGTTCAAGGTTATGTTTACCAAGCGCTTACAAGGCTTGCCCCTATATTCAAGAGCTTAGGCCACGAGGAACAAGCCGCTGGCATGGAGCAAGATGCAGAACAGCTTAGAGTTCGCTTTGAGCGCGACTTCTGGATGGAGGATGAGCAGTTTTACGCGATTGCGCTTGATAAGGATAAGAAGCGCGTAGATTCCGTCACTTCGAATTCAGGACATATTCTAATGTCGGGCATTGCTTCTCCTGAGCGTGCAAGTGCTGTTGCGAAAAGACTGGTTGCTCCTGACATGTTCGGTGGTTACGGCATTCGTACGATGAGTACGGGAGCAGCCGGCTACAACCCGATGAGCTACCATGACGGAAGCATATGGCCGCATGACAACTCCGTTTGTTTGCTTGGTCTTAGCTATTTAGGCTTCCAAGAAGAAGCGATTACCGTCATGCAAGGACTATTGGATGCAGCAGCAAAGTTTGAGTATTACAGATTGCCTGAGCTGTTCTGCGGGTATGATGATTCGCTCGGTGCGCCAGTTCCTTACCCCGTTGCTTGCTCTCCGCAGGCATGGGCAGCAGGGACGCCGCTCACATTTGTGCAAGCCTTGCTTGGGCTTCAGCCTAACGCTCTAACGAAGCAGATTACAATTAAGCCATCTTTGCTTCAAGGGATGAACGAGCTTCTGGTAGAGCAAATGCAAATTGGCAGCGGTGCTCTAAGCCTGCGCGTCACTCGCGGTATCAATGGCCCAGAGGTGGAAATACTGTCTAATCTGACAGGATATGAGCTTCTCATTTCATAGGTTTCACGCTTTATGCTTTATATACAAAGTTCATATTACTAAGGAGGTTGTATGTAAGATGAAGAAAACAGGGGTTTCAATTTTATCTTTAATGCTGGTAGTTGTTCTTATGTTAACGGCTTGTGGCAAGGGCAATGAAGGCAACAAAAACACAGGTAATACAGCAACGAACGGCGGTACAGAACAAGAGGCGACAAAAGAGCCAGCCGCTGAGAAGGTAACCGTTACACTTGCAGGTTGGGGAGCAAGTCCAGAAGAGCAGGATTTGCTAAACCAAACGTTGAAGGAATTTGAAGCAAAATATCCAAATGTAAAGGTTAATTATGAAGTAATTGCCGATCAATACATGGATGTTATCAAAACAAGACTTATTGGCGGTGAAGGCCCAGACGTCTTCTACCTGGATGCATTCGAAGCACCTGCACTCATTGAGCGTAATGTTCTAGAGCCGCTTGATAGCTATGTGACACCAGAATTTGATGTTGCAGACTTTGAACAGCCGATGGTTGACGCTTTCAAACAAGATGGCGTTTCCTACGGTTTCCCTAAAGATTTCTCTACGCTTGCAATGTTCTACAACAAAAAAGACTTTGCAGAAGCAGGAATTACTGCTCCCCCAACAACTTGGGATGAGCTGAAAGAAGCTGCAGTTAAGCTTACTAAAAAAGAAGGCGACAAAACGGTTCGCTTCGGCTTTGGTGTTGCGCCTGAGCTTGCACGTCAAATGTTCATGATTCAAGCATTCGGCGGCAAAGTTGCAGATGAGAATGGCAATGCTGCATTCGCGGCTCCAGATGCTCTTAAAGGTTTGCAGCTTGTAACGGATATGCACAATGTAGACAAATCATCCGGCGAGCCAAAAGAAGTAGGCGCTGGCTGGGGTGGCGAAATGTTCGGTCAAGGCAAAGCTTCCATCGTATTCGAAGGAAACTGGGCAATTCCATTCTTGGAATCCAACTACAAGGATCTAGATTACGGCACAGCTGAGCTTCCAACTGTAAATGGCAAACAAGGCACTATGGCTTTCACTGTTGCTTATGTAATGAACAAGGAATCGAAGAAAAAAGAAGCAGCTTGGCAGTTGATCTCCTTCTTGACTGGTAAAGAAGGAATGAAAACGTGGACGAGCAAAGGTTTCGCGCTTCCAACTCGTAAATCGGTATCACAAGAGCTTGGCTACGATAAAGATGAGCTTCGCAGTGCAATTGTAGCAGGCGCTTCTTATGCAACGCCTTGGCAAGCAGGCTCCACACTTCCTACAATCATGAGCAACTTCAACAACCAATTCGTTGATACATTTATGGGTAATTCGAAGCTTGAAGATGCAATGAAGAAAGCAGAAACGGTTGCGAATAAGGAAATCGCAGCAGCGAAGTAAGCGAGGTGAAGGAGGGAGAGCGCAAGACGCTCCCTCCTTCAATCTCTGATTTTGATATGAAAGGAGAAGGTGCAGCATGACCCATGTCTCTTCATGGAGAAAAAAGCTGAAAAATAACGTAACCGGCTATCTGTTCCTGCTTCCAACCATTCTAGTTCTTGGTACTTTTTTGTTCTTGCCTGTATTCTATTCCCTTTATTTATCGGGACATAAGGTGAATCTGCTTGGCGAAGTAAGTTACAAATGGGTAGGATTTAAAAACTTCACGCGTATGGCAGGCGATGAAAGAGCCTGGATAGCGCTTAAGAACACGGCATCCTTTGCTTTGTTTGTTGTGCCGCTGCAAACGGTGTTTGCTATTTTACTAGCTGTTATTTTGAATGCTAAGCTCAAATTCAAAAACTTCTTCCGTATCGTATTTTTTATGCCGACCATTACTTCGTCGGCGGTACTATCACTTATATTTATGTGGATATACAATTCAAACGGTCTTTTGAACCGAGTGCTTGAATTTATCGGTTTGCATGGATACAACTGGCTTGGAGATCCTGCGGTCGCCATGAAGGCGATCATGCTTATGAATATATGGTCTACCGCTCCATTCTTTATGGTTGTTTTCTTGGCTGCATTACAAGACATTCCTGATGCGCTGTACGAGTCAGCTATGCTTGACGGAGCAGGAGGCTGGAGGAGATTTATTTCCATCACGCTGCCGCTAATTAAGCCTGCGACCTTCTTTACGGTCGTTATGGGTATTATCGGTACCTTCCAACTTTTCGACCAATCTTATATTTTCTCAGCAGGTTCAGGCGGACCGAATAACTCGACCTTGACCGTAGCTCTGCTTATTTATCAATATGCTTTCAAAAATCTCGACTTCGGCTATGCCTCTGCGCTCGCTGTCATGCTGGCTGCTGTCATTATGATCGTGACGCTGATACAGCGTAAGCTATTTGCCGAAGAAAAGCTGAACTAGGAGGGCGACTAGATGGTATTTCAACAATCCAAATGGGGAAAGGCGATTCTTTATTTCCTGTTATTCTCATACGGCTGCATCACTGTTGCTCCCTTTCTATGGGCGCTTTCCTCTTCGTTTAAGCCGCTCAGTGAGATTGTTTCCGGGGGCATCAACTTTATTCCGAAAGAATTCACCTTGCAGAACTATTATGATATTTTCGTGAAAGAGCCGCTTTTCCTCAGGTGGATGTACAACAGTGCCTTGATTGCAGTTGTTGCGACGGTTTGCAATACGCTGTTCAACTCAATGGCGGGTTATGCACTTGCACGTATTGAATTTGCCGGCAACAAAATCATGTTCATCCTTATCCTAGCGGTGCAGATGATTCCAGGCCAACTGACGATCGTACCCGCTTACTTAATTATGAAGCAGCTCGATTTGTTGAACACCTATGCCGCACTGACTTTGCCGATGATGGCGAATGCGACGTTTATCTTTATGATGCGGCAATTTTTCCTCAGCTTCCCGAAAGAGCTTGAGGAGGCAGCGGAGATGGACGGGCTTAATCGGTTCGGCGTGTTTTTCCGAATTGCATTGCCGCTTGCGATACCTGCATTAGCAGCTCAAACGATCTTCGTTTTCATGGGTGCATGGAACGAGTTCCTGAAGCCGCTCATGTTCATGTCCGATAAGTCGATGTTTACTTTAACGCTCGGTCTGAATACGTTCAAAGGGCAGTACATTAGCCACTGGAACTACATTATGGCTGCATCGATGGTATTTACGCTTCCAGCGCTGCTGATTTATGCGTTCTTCAATCGATTCTTTATTAAAGGAATTACGTTTACCGGCGGTAAATAACATAGTAACCAAACGGGGCTGTCCTGAGGTCATTTAGACCTCTTGGGACAGCCCCGTTTTTAATTGATTCACATATGCATAGTGAGACATAGTGTGCTCAGTGGGCAGGCTGTGAGCGATAATAAGGCTAATTTCTAGACCTATTTTTGTGATGAAGGCTGATTGGGCGAAAATAGGACTAGATTGTAGATCTATTTTAGTCCGAAAAGGATACAAAGAGGCGATTGGCAGCTCACGAGCGAAAATAAGCCTATTTTCTAGCTCTATTTTTACTAAGCGGGCTGATTGGGCGAAAATAAGACTAGATTGTAGCTCTATTTTTGTCTGAAATGGATACTATGGGGAAATTGGCAGGTTTTGAGCGGTAATAAGCCTATTTTTTAGTCCTATTTTTGCGAAGAGGGCTGTTTTGATGAAAATAGGACTAGAATGTAGATCTAAATTTGTTTGAGTCGAGTATGGGGTCATTTGGCAGAAGAGACTAAGTGTTTACGCACATTCTCGAAATGATAATGCTTGCTGTGCAGGGCAAGCCAGCTCGTCATTATGGATGTCTATAGTCGAATTTATCGTGAGGAACGTCAAGGCTATGACCATTAATGGTTACGGTATCGTTATCGCTCCAAGTGATGACCGCTTGATCCTCGTGAGCGCTCCAATAAATGTTTTTGGTTTTATGATTGCGTTTATTGAATACCAATTCACCGCGAATCACCAAAGGAGTAGTCGCTCCTCCATTTGTAAGGTACGCTTTTAAACTGTAAGTCCCATCAGGGGAAGCTGCCTCTATAAGAAATTTCCCCTTCGGCAGTCTGCCCATGTCATAGAAGAGCCAATAAACACCAGCACCAATAGTTAAGGCGAAGAATGTGCAGATAGAAATAAATATGATGAGCAGCTTTTTTAAAATTTTCTTTTTCTCGCTCGCCGCTTGAACATCAATATCTTCATCGAACAACGGTATCATTTACTGGAAAATTTGGATAACATTAGAATATCACAAGTTACACTCCGGAGAAACCGAATGCGAATCATAACAACAATTAGATATAAACGATGCCCTGCCGAATAAAACAAAAAAAGCAGCCCAATCGGGCTGCTTTTAGTTTTATTAATCGGAGCTGGGAAGCAGCAAGAGCTTATTCCTTAACCGCACCAATGACAATCCCTTTTACAAAGTAACGCTGCAAGAAAGGATAAACCAACAGAATCGGTAATGCGCCGATAAAGATTTGCGATGCGCTAATGGTTCTTTGCGACATATTGGCAACCATTTGCGGATCAAGCTTAGTCATATCCTTTTGAACGATAATCGTTTGCATGAAGCTTGCAAGAGGCAGCTTCTCGGCATCCTTCATATAGATGATACCGTCGAAATAGGAATTCCAATGTCCGACCATAATAAACAAGGAAACCGTTGCAATCGCAGGCAAGGAGATCGGCAAATAAATCATGAAGAAAGTGCGCAGCTGGCCGGCTCCATCAATAAAAGCAGCTTCTTCCAGATCCTTAGGAACAGTACGGAAGAAGTTTAGCAAAAGAATAACGTTATAAACGCCGACTGTACCTGGTAGGATAAGCGCCCATAAAGTATTCATTAGTCCGAGCTTAAGGATGAGGAGGTAGCTTGGAATAAGTCCGCCTGCAAATAGCATCGTTACGACAAAATACCAAAGATAAACGTTGCGAGCGCGGAAGATATGAGAATCTTTGGACAGCGCATAAGCAGCAAGTGTACTAACTAGCATAGCAAGCGCCGTACCAAGGATAGTCCGCTGTGTCGACACCCACAAGGAAGTTAGGAAATTGCTATTGTTGAACGTCTTGGCATAGGCTTCTAATGTGAAACCGATCGGCCAAAAAGTGACCAATCCCGCGTTGGCGGGAGCGGACGCACTCATGGAAACCATGAGAAGGTGATATAGCGGCAGCAAGCATAATATGGAAAGAAGAATCAAAAACACGTTGTTAAATATGCTGAAAATACGGTATGGCAGTGTTTTATGGTGCATACGTTGTCACCCTTTCTAGAAGATTCGGTAACCGGCAAATTTATAAGCAAGACGATAAGAAATTACGATTAGAATCAAGCTGATCCCTGATTTAAACAGGCTAACTGCTGTTGCAAAGCTGAATTGACCGCTGAGTAGACCTTCACGATAGACAAAGGTGTCAATGATATCACCCTGCTGATAAATCAAAGGACTGTACAAGTTGAACACTTGGTCGAAGTTTGCATTTAGTACGTTACCAAGCGCCAAGGTTGCAACTACAATCGCAATTGGAATGAGAGATGGAATCGTAATATGCGTCGTTTGCTTGATACGGCCTGCACCGTCAACTTCAGCAGCTTCATAAAGTGCTGGATTAATACCGGCAAGCGCTGCAAGGAAGATAATCGTATTGAATCCAAATTCCTTCCACACATCACTAAAAATAATGGTGAAGCGGAACCAGGCGCCATCGCCCAAAAAGAAAATCGGCTTAATGCCGAATACATTGCTAATAAATTGATTAATAATTCCTGTCTGTGCGAGCATATCGATCAAAATTCCGGATAGCGTGACCCAGGAAAGGAAATGCGGCAGATAGACGAGCGTTTGGATGGATCTTTTGAGCCCCATGTTCCTGACTTCATTCAGAAGCAAAGCAAAAATGAACGGAATGATTAAGTTCAGCACGATTTTGGAGCAAGCAAAAAATAGGGTGTTCCACGTAATTTGCAAGAAATAATCATTTTGAAACATGTATTCAAAATGCTTCAAGCCTACCCATGGAGAGCCCATCATTCCAAGTGAAGCTTTATAGTCTTGAAATGCCATCATAATACCTGTCATCGGTATATAGGAGAAGATGAAAACCGAAAGTACCGCCGGCAGCACCATGAAATGCAGCATCCAAGGTTGTTTATATTTGTGTTTTGTTTTTGCTCGTGGTGTGGTCTCCAAAGTCACTTGCTTTTCTGTGTTTGCTTCCATAGCTATCCCCCGTTCCATAAAATTGGTTTGTGTATAATAAGAAACCCTGCTATATATAGTAACAAGCATTTCTCTTACTGGACTATAGGATAATGTTAGGATTGATATGGTTTTGTTAGGGGATATCGTCTGGAGGAATGAATGATGGAGATTAGTAACGGTCTTGCTTTTGTCAAAAGAAAGATGGGTGCTCGGTTTAGTCTGTTTTCTAAAATGAATGGGTTGATCTTAATTTTGTTCATCCCCATTGTGATCATGTATACGTATTCAAACGACGTGGCCTTTAACGTTGTCAGCAAGGAGCTTAAGCTATCGAACACGAGACAGTTGTCCTTTTTGTCCAGTCAAATTGACTCGCGGATTAATCAGATGGTCGATTTCTCCAATACATTCTCGAAAGATCCGAATGTGCAGAGATTTAATGGGCTTAAAATATGGGAAGATCGTTATGACCGCATGCAGACTAGGTTTATCGTTCAAGAGAAGATGGCACTGCAATCAGGCGTCATTAACATATGGCCAGTCAGATACACCGTATACTCGCAACAAAACAAAGAGTTGATATCAAATTACAACAATCCTGCTGAGTACGATGAGGAATTTTTAAAGCGAAACATGAGCGGGAAATGGACCTATGGCAATGGCGAAGCTAAGGCCGATAATGAGCCCAGTTACTTTCATTGGTTTTATACCGAATCATATGGCCAGCAAGGTAAACTGAATGGAAGCAATCTGGTCATTGAAGCGAGCTTCAGTTATGAAAATATCCAAAACATGCTGGACACCTATAAATCAGGCGGACAGGGTGATCCGATTTTTTATCATAAAGGTGACGCTCCGATTACGAACCGCAGTGCGGATCAACAGCTTTCAGGAGAGTTGGTTTCCTACTTGGACGAGCAGTCGCTGGAAGACACAACACAGCAGGTAGTGAAGCTGCATGGTGAGAACTATTTGGTGAGCTCGGTTAAATCCACTTATTTGGGCTGGCATTTGGTTGACGTTGTTCCGCTCGATCAAATATTGAAGCCGATATCGATCACTCGCAATTTGTTTTATGTTTCGATGATTTTGTTATTTGTTGTGGGCATATCTGCTTCCATCCTGCTTTACCGTAATGTGCAGCGGCCGATCAGGCAATTGATTAAAGGTTTGCAAAGCGTACAGCGGGGGGATTTCTCGTTTCGGATCAGCTCAAGCGTAAATAATGAATTTTCATTTTTATTTTACCGTTTTAACGATATGTCACGACAAATCCAAGATTTAATTGAAAATGTACTGAATGAAAAAATTCGGTCAAGGGAAGCGACATTGAAGCAATTACAGGCTCAAATTAATCCGCATTTTCTATATAACTGTTTGGGCTATATAATTAATATGGCACAGATGAAAGAACAGGAAGCGGTTGTGTCGATGGCATACAATTTAAGCGCCTATTATCGCTATACGACTCGAACGGAGAGACAAACCGCCGCGCTGGATGAAGAAATTAAATTACTCATTAATTATTTGGACATTCAGAAGCTGCGCAACGGCAGAATTGATTATACAATAGATATCCCAGCAGAAATGCTGAAGCAGCGCATACCGCCGCTTATGCTTCAGCCTATCGTAGAAAATGCGGTCATTCATGGTATAGGGAAATCCTATACATCTGGAGAAATTCGAATTACCGGCGAGATGTCAGACGGGTTATGCAAAATATATATCGATGACGATGGCCCGGAGCTTGAGCCAAGTGTGCTTGAAGCGTTGAATACAAAAATGAGTGAGCCATTGAAAGAGGAAATGGGCTGCGGACTTTGGAATACGAATCAGCGTATCATTCATCAATTTGGCGATAAATCTTATTTATGCTTCAAAAAATCGCCATTAGGAGGATTTCGGACAGAAATCGTATGGGAAACAGCATCTGGAGAAGAACAGAGACCTTATCCTACTTTACAAGGAGATACACAACATGCAGATGATAATCGTAGATGATGAAGCACACTGGGTAGAGAATTTATCGATGCACAAGCCTTGGCATACTCTTGGTATTGAGCAGGTTCATAAAGCTTACTCTGCACATGAGGCGCTTCAAATTATAGAAACGAATCCCATTGATATTGTCATATCCGATATTTTAATGCCCGAAATGACGGGGCTTGAACTCATAGAGAAAATACGGGAACGCGATAAAAGAATGAAATGTATTATTTTATCAGGACATTCGGACTTTGAATTTGCCAAAAAAGCGGTCCAAAATCAAACGGTAGATTATTTGCTAAAGCCGCCAACGGATAACGAACTGTTCAGCGCGGTTAAGACTGCGATTGACCAATTGCAAGCGGAATGGGAAGCGGTCAGCTCGCAGGAGCGGACAGAGTACACGCTGAGGGAGAATCTGCCGCTGCTGCGCGGTCAGTTGCTGATTGATGCGTTAAAAGGCTACCGAATGTCTGCGGATGAATGGACTCGAAAGCTTGAAAGCTATGGCTTGCCGTTCAGTTATGGAGATTGCACACTGCTGCTTGTACGTATGGAAGAGGAATTTGGGCAATATACAAGTAACGGTCAACAGCTGATGGAATATGCCATTATCAATATGGCGGAAGAGATCTTCAGTGAATTTTCTGAAGTATGGGGAGTAAAGGAGGAGCATGGTTATTTAGTGTTTTTGCTTCAACTGAAGGATAAGGGTTCAATCCCTGGAAAAGAGAAGATTTTGGAGAAGCTTGCGATTCAGCTTCAGCATAAAGTAAAACAATTTTTGAAAGGATCCTTATCCATCGTACTATCAGAATCTTTCAAGTTTCCTGAACAGCTTCAGGATAATTATCGCAAATCGTTTGCTTACTTTAGGCAAATCGTAGGGGACGAGCGAGAATTTGTTATGCGGGTTGGCGATATGGAGCCAAGCGTATCGCATGGTCCGTTGGACGCTCTTTATATGCCGCCGTCTCTGATTAGCTTATTAGAGGCAGGGCGCTGGGAGGCTGCGGAGGATAAGCTGGTAAGCGTTTGCGCGGAGCTCGACGAGAGATGGTCCGACTCATGGGAGCATTGCATGGAGGCTGGATTTTTGATCGCCTCCTCGTTCACACAGCTGGCACATCGGAACGGGCATACGCTGGTCAAGCTGCTAGGGGCAGATATGGAGCCTTTGCAAAGCGGAGAAGCTTTTACATCGATCAGCAAGCTGCGCAAATGGTCGCTTAACGTGCTTTCGAAGCTGAAGGACGGCACCTCAAGTGAAATTAAAGATATACGTTCTTCTTATGTGAAGAAGATTCAAAATTTCGCGGAGGAGCATCTTCACGAAGACGTTTCTTTGCGAGCGCTCGCTGACCATGTGAATTTGCATCCTACCCATCTGTCCAAAATATATAAGATTGAGACGGGTGAAGGCATAAGTGATTATATATCACGTCTGCGCATGGAACGAGCCTGCCATAAGCTGAAAACGACTAGCAAAAAGATTTATGAAATTAGCATGGAAATCGGCTATTTGGACCCGGCTTATTTTATCAAAGTGTTCAAACGCCAGTATGGTGTAACACCGCAGGAATATAGGGACGGCAATCAATAGCCTAACAGAGTCCTATGGAAACTAACAATGTCCTATAGATACCCCCCCGTACAAATTGTTAAAGTTACTCATGTAAGGATCTTACACCGTAGGGGGAAAAGAAAAATGGCTAAATTCAAAAAAGCAGGGCTTCTACTTGCAGCTTTGGGACTCGTTTTCGTTACAGCTTGCAGCGGTAATACCGGCAAGAACGTAAACAAAGAAGAGTCAGGTTCAACGAATACTAGTACTAGTACAGCTGATAGCGCATTCGCCGCTGGCAAATACGATCCACCGATTGAAATCAGCACCGTATTGATGCCGATTAAGAACTATGGCGGTAAAGGCGATACGAAGGAAAACAACGTCCACGATCGTTGGATGCTTGAAACACTTGGTATTAAACATAAGGATACTTGGTATCCAGCAAGTGATGATCAATACAGACAAAAGCTTCAACTTGCTATTTCTTCAGGCGAGAAGCTTCCGGATTTTGTAAAGGTACCAACAAACGCTGTATTGACTAACCAACTTATCGATTCTGGTCAATTTATTGCAATTGATGAGCTGTTTGACAAGTACGCAACAAAAGTTTGGAAGGACCATGCTGAGAAAAACCCTGAGCTTTGGTATCCCTTCACAAGAGACGGCAAGAAATACAATGTGCCATTGATGGAGTATACGAACAATGACAACACGCTGCTTTGGCTTCGTGAAGATTGGATGGAGAAGCTGAAACTAGAGGCTCCAAAAACAATTGCAGATCTAGAAGTCATTATGGACAAATTCAAAAACGAAAACCCTGACGGCCTAGCGCCAAAAGATGTTTATCCACTAGCGATTTCTTTGAAAGGCGCTACGAACACTTGGATGGGCGGACTTGATTGGTTATTCGGTGCTTACGGTTCTGTTCAAGAGCAATGGAACAAAGATAAAGACGGAAATCTTGAATACGGTTCCGTAAATCCAGGAGCAAAAGCAGCACTTGCGAAGCTTCAAGAATGGATGAACAAAGGTTATATCCATGCAGACTCCGCTTTGTGGGATGAAGGCAAGTCAGCAGAAAGCTGGACAAAAGGCGCAGCAGGCATCTTGCCAGGCGCAAACTGGGTACCAGATTGGCCGGCTCCAGATTTGTTGAAAAACGTACCAGGCTCCAAATATAAAGCTTACCCGGTACCTGCAGGTCCGGACGGTTACATGGGTACAAAATGGCAGAACTCTGGCGTAAACGCTAGTATTATGATCAACAAGGATGCGAAGCATCCGGAAGCTATTTTCTTGTACTACAACTACTTGCTTGAAAACCTAGCGAATCCTACGGTTGGAAGCAAATATGAGCATGGCTTTGCTCAAGGCTATGACTGGGATATCGTAGACGGTCAACCAACGAGCAACAAGGATAAAATCCCTGGATTTACGAACGAATTCCCGTTCATTACAGGTCCGGCTCGTATTCCTGATCTATTTATGACAACTTTGGTTAAGCTTGCTGACGGAGTTGCTCCGGAAACACCTTACGAGAAACAAACGGCTGAATTCCGCAAACCTGAAAACTGGTATGCAGCAAAAGTCGTTATGGATCAAAAGGATATTCGCAAACAAAACTACTTTACAGGTGCAGCAACAGAAACAATGGTTTCGAAATGGAATTTGCTACGTCAATCCGAGATGGAAACGTTCAACAAAATCATCTACGGCAAATTGCCGGTTGATGCTTTCGATGAGTTTGTATCCAGCTGGAAAGCAAATGGCGGAGACCAAATCACGAAAGAAGTTAATGAGTGGTTCCAATCCGTTTCTAAAAAATAAAGATCTTGGCCCGCAGAGTCTACTGCGGGCTTTTTTTTGTGTGATGGGTTGGTGGTGCGAAAGGAGGAGGAGGTGGGTGGCACCAACAAGATAAAAAAGGGGGATAGAGCGGGTGGTGCTTGCGAGGTGGAATGTTGTTTATGGAGCGGTGTTGGCGGTGAGTAGATAGTTAGTAAGTCAGTAATTCAGTAAGTGAATGATTAAATGAATGAATGTCGGACGCTCATGTGCGGAACTTTGATAGCGGGTAGTCTGTAGTGGACTAGTGGGTGTGAAACGGTAATGGTGGTATGTTTGTAACGGACGCTCATGTGTGGAATTGTGCTCGCGGGTTGTGTGTAGTGGACAATTGGTTGTAGAACAGTAATGGTGGTGTGCTTATAGCGGACGCTTATGTGCGGAACTATGCTCGCGGGTTGTGTGTAGTGGACAATTGGTTGTGGAACAGTAATTGTGTATGCTTATAGCGGACGCTCATGTGCGGAATTGTGCTTGCGGGTTGTATGTAGTGGACTATTAAGAGTGGAACGGCAATGGTGGTGTGTTTGTAGCGGACGCTCATGTGTGGAATTGTGCTAGCGGGTTGTGTGTAGTTAGTGGACAATTAGTTGTGGAACAATAATGGTGGTGTGTTTGGGCCGGGAGCAGCGCGGATGTTGTGTGTGTGGCAAATGATTCGTTGTAGAATGCTGCTAAGTGGATGGATGAAGCAGACCTGCTTGAGCGTAACGGACACCAGAGCGCTTATTTGTGTAGAATCGGCTGTTTTTGTAGAGCTAACGGACATATGTTCCGCTATTTGGGCTAAAGTGCTTGAATTTATTGTCTTTTTACTAGAATAACGGATCCTATCTATATAGCCCCCTAATCCATTTGGACACTCCCACTCCTTTCAGCTACACTAAATTTATGGTGGGGGAATGACCAGTGAGAAGACGATTTAGATGCCCGGTTGAAGCGAAAAAGGAGCTTGTTGTAGAAGTGTTAGCTGGTTACCGTACGGAGGTTGTAGCCAGAAAACATGGTATGTCAGCCAAGCTGGAAGCCTTGCAGCTTAAATATGATCAAGCAATAAAACAGCTTGGAGAGAAAGAATTGGAACTAAGCATTCTCAGAGATTTGGTAAAAAAAAGCACCCAGACTGGAGACAGCGTTAACATGGATTGAGCGAGGCTATCCCGTCCGAACGGTATTGCGCATCTGTGACCTACCTCGTTCAACGTATTACTACCGCCTTCAACATCCAGATCGATGTCATCCTAAAGGAAAGGGGCGGCCAATTCCGGGCTATTCCTATGATAAAAGTGGCAATGTCGTCTTGGATGCTCGCATTAAAGGCTGGCTTCGTGTTCTCATTAAAGGACCTAATGCTGCATTCGGCTACCGTAAACTTACCGTCTTATTACGTCGAAAATACCAACTCGTCATTAATAAGAAGAAGATCTATCGACTGTGCAAAGAGCTTCAAATCCTTGCTCCTCAGCGAGAGGCAGCGAATCCCGTACCGAAACGAATAGCCAATAACCGTGTAGTGGACGGCCCTAATCAACTATGGCAGCTGGATATTAAATACGGCTATGTAGCTGGTCAGCGGCGACACTTCTATCTGGCAAGCATAATTGATGTATTTGACCGTGCCATTATCTCGTATCATCGAGGCAAAGCCTGTAATACGAACGACATAATAACGGTGGTACAAAAGGCGATTTTGAAGCGCAACATCCACGAGCAAGCACACAAATTGGTTGTCCGAACCGACAATGGTCCGCAGTTTATAAGCAAGGCYTTCTATACGTATTGTGAGCAAGCTCCGCTTGAGCACGAACGTATTCCGAACCGTTCACCCAACAAGAACGCCTACATCGAATCGTTTCACAGTATTTTGGAACGAGAATGTTACCAACGTCATTGCTTTGAGACCTACGAAGAGGCATTCAAGGAAGTAGATCGRTTTATCCGTTATTACAACCAAGTCCGTATTCATGGAAGTCTTCAGGACTGGTCACCTTACGAATATTTACAGTTGATACTTTCTGAAAAACTAAAGCCTCAAAAAATTGCAGTATGATGCGATTGAATAAGAATGAGTGCGCATGTG
>NZ_JBFTPZ010000013.1:0-133106 GCF_056398745.1 Paenibacillus sp. 01T424
TTAAAACGGATATTGAAATTAGCTGACTACTAACAAACAGCGCCAAGACCTCAAAAATGCGACACCTTCTCCGGAATATCAGGAGAAGGTGTCGCATTTTTGCTTATCGCTTTGGGGGCTCACAAAAACCTTAAGTTCTTCAGTGGCCTCGCAGCTATGCCGGCTGTTTTTATTTTAAAGTCGTATTCGTATTAGGTGCCGTATTTCTTCAAAATCGACGACAGCGTAAGCAGCGGCCATATATAGTTGTTGCTCGGATAATGAACATACACGCTGCCTGGAAGAGCTGCTCCTGTTGGATAGGTGTAGGTCCAATCTCGTCGCTCAAGCGATTGGAGCAATGCTTCTACGCCTCTTTCCATTGCGGCATTAGGTTTTGCATAAACTGCGATTAATGCGTCGAGCGCCCATGCGGTTTGAGAGGGGGTGCTAGCATGGAGCGGGACATAATTCTTTACTTTGTCGCTCAAGCAGGACTCGCCCCAGCCGCCGTCTTCATTTTGAATAGATAGCAGCCACTTGATTCCCTTCTGAATGGCGGGATGGTCGTCTGGCACCCCAACTGCTGTCATTCCTTTTATTGCAGCACCTGTCCCATGCGTATAGGCAATACCCCAGCGACCGTACCAGCTACCATCCCTCATTTGCTGGGAGAGCACCCATTGCACACTATCATCCAGCCAGCGATGGCCGATTGTCATGTCCAGCTCATCCCCTAAAAAACCAAGTACACGGCCGGTTAAGTCGACAGTAGAAGGATCGGTAGAAATGTCAGAGGAGCCTTCAAAAGTAAAGAAGCTGGCTGGCAGCTGGTTGCCTTCGCGTTCGAACGCAGGCCAGCCGCCATCTTCGTTTCGCATCGCTAGCACCCAGTTTAAACCTCGTTGCCAGTTGGCGTGTAAGCCATTTGCTTCGGTAGTGAAAGGCCGAATTGCCCGCAGAACAGCAGCGCTGTCATCGACGTCTGGATAAAGCGTATTTACGTTGGAGAATCCCCAGCCTCCTGCAGGTGTATTCGGCAAACGTCTAGTCCAATCTCCTAAACGAACCTGCTGCCTTGCTAACAAATAAACCCCAGCTTTCTCGAGGGCAGGCATGCTTGGAGAGGCTCCTGCTTCACGCAGCGCGTAAGTCAGCATGGAGGTGTCCCAAACTTCAGCAGATGCGACTTGAAGATGAGGCCTGTCGACACACATGACTGAAAGTATACCTGCCAATAATCGATTTACGGCGGGTGAATCCGTGGAGTAGCCCAGCGAAAGCAAAGATAAAATCATCAATATTGTTGCAGTAGAGAAGGTTAGAAGTGTTCCATTTGGCTCAAGTCTCTCGAACATAAAGGCTTCAGCCTTCTCATACGACGTTGAGGAGCTGGGTGGAAGCAGACTGGATAAAGGCAAGCTGGATATAAATTCATTCAACGCAGATATCCAGGTCGTATCATTCGAAAATTTGCGCGAGTCGTTAACAAATAGCTGATAAAGCTCGGGCATTGTACTCGTTTTGCGGACAAATTGTTTGTTTGCCATAATGATAGTCGGTACAAGGTGGACACGCGCATGACCAGAGAGTGAGAATAGATCAAGGCCGATTCCGAGATCGGAGAAAAAAGCTTCAAGCGGAATGCGCAGCATACGCGGCCATTCCGCTTGACCTGTTGTGGCAAAGATAACCTGCGTAAGCAAGGATCTAACCTCGGATAAACCGCCGCGTTTCAGAATAAATTGCTTAGCCCTTACCATACGCGGATCAGCTTCATAGTAGTAACCTGCATAAAGCAGTGCAAAATAAGCCTCAGACGTTGCGTCCAAATTGCCCTCAGACTCGTCAGGATAAACCTTCCAAGCACCGTTTTCCTCTTGTTTTGAGGCAATTCGAGCTGCAAGCATGTGAATCAAACGCTCATCAGCTCTGCCTAGCAGGCGCAGCAAAATGATTAAATAACTATCCGTCATCGTCCCAGAATCGAAGCACATCCGCCATGCGCCGTCCTGCGACTGCTGGTGAATAAGCTCTTCCGTCATTGCATCTATCCTTGCGCGGATTCGTTTCATATCCATGTGGCGCAATCATCCTTTGCAACTGTCGTTGCTTAATATATATGCGCTAATCAGCATGCACAGTCGAGGATCGCCTAATAGGAATAGACGGCTTGTTCACACTGTTTATTCATTAAGGGTTAGAAGCCGTTGCAGCAGCATGGATACAGCCATTGTAGCTGCTCCTTCTTTATGTCGGATAATAGAAAAATCACGTTCGAAACGCTGTTTGCTCAACCGAAGCTGGATCAATTCTCCCGATTCTAATTCCTTCTTTACGACCCAGCGTGACAGCATAGCAATTCCTAAACCGGATACAACAGATTGTTTGACACTTTGGCTGCTATTAAAAATGTAAGAGCGTTTTTGGGTTATTTGCGCATCACGTATGAACTGGTCGCTAAAAGCGCGAGTGCCAGAGCCGACTTCTCTCAGTACCCATACTTGGTTTTGCAGCATTTCGGCATCAATGAAGCGCTCCGCTGCGAGCGGATGTGTAGAAGGAGCGATCAGAATCATTTCATCTTTCATGTAAGGCGTAACGATTAAATCTGACGCGCTTGCATCTCCTTCAATGAGACCAATATCAAGTTCGTTGGAACGCACTGCTTGAACAATTTCCTCCGTATTCCCGATTGTTGTTTGGATAGTAACAAGCGGATATTGAACAGCAAATTCAGCAAGCCGGCTTGGGAGAACATATTCACCAATCGTAAAGCTGGCTCCAATCTGCAAGCTGCCCGTCACTTTATCCTGCAAAAGCTGTATGTCCTGCTTCGCTTCCTCATATAAAGATAAAATTTGCTTCGCCCGTTGGTACATAATGTCACCAGCTTCGGTAAGCCGAACCTGCTTAGGAGAGCGATGCAGCAGCTTTGCTCCAAGTTCATTTTCTAAATTTCGAATATACAGGCTTACCCCTGGCTGAGAAATATTCAATAGATCTGCAGCTCTTGAAAAATGACTTTGCTCGGTTACGGTAACGAATACTCGAAGTGCCTCAATGATCATCATTATCCCTCATTATTGATTGCGATTTTCTTGAATATAACGTAACTATAAGGAAAAAACGAATGAATGGCAATTCAATCATTAGGATTCCTGATGATAAGGATAGGGAATAGGTATTTCACTTTGTCTGCTCCGAGCCTTATAGTGAATGCAACGGGTACACTTGCTAAACACAAGATGCAGAGGTGAAATCGATGATTATAAAAAATGTTTTTATTCGACATTCGAATAATGGTTTTGGTTTTATACAAGGATTAGCGTATACGATTGGTATTGCAATAGCAGCGAAAGGAATCGCGATGCTTCCTTTTTTTAACGTTATGGGTCAGCTGGTTGTCGCAATTTTATTAGGGATAGCCTGTCGTGCATGGATAGGCTTGCCGGCGCAAGCGACGAGCGGCATAACGTTTTCAAGCAAAAAACTGCTGCGATTCGGAATTATTCTGCTGGGGCTTCGCCTGAACTTATATGATATTTTACATGCAGGGCCAAAGGTATTTGTGCTTGCCGTTATTAACATTGTTTTTACGATATTTGTTGTTTATGGAATAAGCAAATGGATGAAAATAGATAAAAATTTAGGCCTTCTCACAGCCTGCGGTACAGCTATTTGCGGTGCAGCAGCTGTTGTAGCGATAGCTCCACAATTGAAGGCAAGTCCAAATGAAACAGCAGTGAGTGCGACAACGGTTGCTATTTTAGGAACGCTATTTACTCTAGCCTATACCGTATTGTACCCCGTGCTTGATTTAAGCAACGCAGGTTATGGTATCTTCTCGGGTGCAACATTGCATGAAATTGCGCATGTTATTGCTGCTTCGGCACCTGGAGGACAAGAAGCGATTGATTTGGCTGTTATTGTAAAGATGACTCGCGTAGCGCTGCTTGTCCCTGTCGCGATTATTATTGGAATTTGGAATGGCCGCAAAGCCAATAAAGCACAAAAAATGAGCTTAAAGCAATTGCCGATTCCATGGTTTATCGTTGGATTTCTTGCCATGAGCGGAGTTAATACGTTAGGCATAATTCCTGCCGCAGCTACTGCGAATCTGATTGTCGCCGCTTATTTTCTTATTGCAATGGCAATGGCAGGACTTGGTCTCGGCGTCGATTTTGTCGTATTTAAGAAGCTTGGGAAAAAACCATTTATTGCGGGATTCATTGGCTCTGTGCTGCTAGCCGGGCTCGGATTGCTGCTTGTGCATATTTTTCAATTGGCATAGAAAAGACAAGAAAAAGTCCGCAGGCATACAGTGCCATAGCGGACTTTATTTGCTCAACCTTGAGAGAGAGCGGAATTTTGACGGGGGTACTGCCGAATATGCTTGATTCGTGATTCTCCGTTCAGAGTCACTCCGTTGCCGATCTGAATGCTCGCTGCTGAGCCGGATGCAATGACTTGTATGTATCCGACTGTAATATTCGGCGCACAATTGGTTCGAAACAGCTCAATACCACCAGCATTATCAAATTCCGGTTCACTGATAACGGGCAGCGGGCGTGAAAAAAGCTCATAGGATTCAAAAAAAACTTTGCCTGAAGTCAGATGATCTTCTTTCCGCTGCACCGCTAGTGCTCGAAGCTTGGCGTTGGTCACAGCGCGATCACCAAGCTGTACAATACCTGCCTGACCAACGGTTATTATACGTAAGAACCCAACAGTTGCGGTTCGAACATGAAAGGTATTGATAGATTGATCATTGATTCGATTCATGATGCCACCTAGCTTCCCCCAAAAGTTCCGCTAGACTCTTCTTCCGGAAGCGGAAATGGAGCAATCGGTCCAACAATGACAGATTCAGGCGGTGTATCGAACATCGAATATAAGTTTACGTTATCGGTGTCCCCAACTTGCAGCATCGAGGCACTGGATACGCCGAGTACTTCAATTTGACCAACACTAAGCAGATGATTAACGACTTTAAAATACAGCATTATGACATTCCTCCGGTAGATGGGGAGTTGTTTTGCAGCTCTCGCATATATGCGAGCAATGCAGCGTCGGCATCCCTTTTTGTTTTGGACAGAACGGTAGCTGTGACTGCATTGTTGTCAATCGCGGCTGGTTGAGCATCGCTGCCTCGATCTGTTTTTTGCATATAGTACTGAATGCGAGCAGGAACTTGTTTGCGGACATCATTTATAATAATTTGTCGATGATAGGGATCTAGTGGAATTTGGAGCTCGTTTTCGTAGGAAAGCAGCTTTTGCTGAGCTTCCATATCCAAATAGCGAGTCATCCCAGCATAAATATCATTGTATAGCCCATTTTGTGGCGGTGTAGGTGAGGCTGTAGTTGGGAAAGTAGGCGTATTTGATACGGTCATCTGTTCAATGCTTCCAGGGATAGAATCATCTCCGATGCCTGGCGCGGTCATCCCGATATTCAGTGTGCCGTCCAGCTTCTCAACTTTCAATTGATCAAAATGATATTGAATGCCGTCTATATGGTAAGTAGGGCGCGCTTCGAGCTGCTTTACTTGTTCACATAAAGCGTTGACCTTTGCTTCAAGTGCATCCAGCCGCTCACAATGCTCGTTAAGCTTATTTTGTACTTCAAGTGACCATATTTGCCACGGGGAAAGTGGATTGTTTTGCTGCATGATACTTGCACCTCCTACTCGTAATGAGTTCTAATTTCCGCTTAATTAGGGTTAGGCAGTGGGACGAAGGAAAGCGGATTATCTGAGGATAACTCTGGAGCAGGCTCAGTGAACCCGCCCGAATTATAGAGCTGTGACAATGAACGTATGGATCCGGCACTGCCGACCTGCAGGACGGAGCTGTTCGATATGCTGTCGACACGTAGCTGATGAATTGTAATTTGCTGATGAATGGTCAGGCTCATATTGCACTCACATCATTATTCGAGCTATCTTGCACATCCGGATCAAGGGTGTTTGTTGCGCTGACAGCGTTATTTGAGTTCGTTAAGCTTCCGGTTAGGAATGATCCTGATCCCGCATACGTCTTGGAAGTGCTATTTGGCGACACTTCCAGGGCGTCTCCAAATTGAATAATGGAGCCGGAGCCAACGCTAACAATTTTGACAAAACCTACGACAGCTGGCATGAGCATCCTCCCTTTGTATAGATGATTTTTGATAAATGGATTGTTTATGGTATAGCTTATGCGGCATTCGCCCAGAGGTTACTATCCAGAAAGTATCCTGAAACGCTCAAGGCGCATATGCTGGTAGAAGTGCTGGAAGGCGGGTGTTTGCTGTGGCATCTAAATGGGATGATATGGAACGGTGGATGGAGAAGCAGCAGATGCCGAAAGGCTTTGAGCTGCTGCGCGAACCGGCTTGGGTAGAGCAATATGTGCGTAAAATGATGACCAAAGCACTGCCCGAAGCGGCTGGTGTTATGATTGGAGGAGGCTCAGCCGCCTTTTCTGAAACACGTCATTTTTTGAATGTGAAGATTACATTGCCGGAAGGCTTTGATAAAGAGCAGCTGCGGTTGTTCGTAAGGGAAGATCGGCTGCGTCTGGATGGACTGCCGAGCGGTAAGCCGGAGACGATCAAGCTGCCTAAGTTTGTGAAGCCAAAGGTGTGCAAAACATTAGTGAAAGACAATTTTATGCACGTGAAGCTTCAGAAGAGGCCAACCAATCGTACCTATCATGAAGCGATTATTCGCTGGTAGTTAACGTATGGAGGAACAGGAAGGGCACAAATCTAGATGAGATGTGCTCTTTTTGTCACGAAATCGACAGGTATTACAGCTGGCTAAAGGCTTCGCTATCCCTTATAATGTCTAATGAACATGTACATATTAGTAAAAAGGGAGTGTGTTCAGTGTCCTTAGTCGATGTAAGCAGTGTTTCTGCTTCGTTATTCATACTTGGAATCGTTTTTTTAATGCTTATTTTCGGTTTGCTGAGCTTTGGTATCCTGCGGATGTTTCAGCAAAAATTTCGTACAGGCTGGTTTAGTTTTGCAGGAGCGGTCGTGAGTTTTGTAGTCTTCATGTACATATTAAATAAGTGGTATCTATAATTTTTTATAGCTGATCACGACCGGAGGTAAGGGCTTGACCTGGACAATTATATGGTTTTTTATTAACATGCTGTTCGTCGTTTCCATTATCAGTTATATGTTTATGCATCGCTCGTACTCGGAATCGAAACGGCTCTCCAATGATTCCGCGTTAATTAATAAGCTCAATACTAGGCGGAAGCTCGTTGGCATTATTAGTATCTTGTTATTTGTAGCGATGTCAGCTAGCTTTATGATCAACATGAGATTAAATGGTTAAATGGAGGCTCTCATTGACGAGAGCTTTTTTTAAATATAAGACTTTATAAGTTTTATTGCTTATAATGGACTTATATCATTCTCCGCGAAACGAATGCTAAGCCTCCATAGGCGGCTTTAGCCGTTTTAAGTTTGTTCGTCATTATGGAGATATACAATTTTTAGTCCGGAGGTTCGACATATGCATACGATGGAAGACATTATACGACGCATGTCTAGTCAAGGATTGAGAATAACGGATCAAAGGAAAACGCTCGCAAAGCTTTTTTCTGAGACACAGGGTTATTTGGCTCCGAAGGAAGTCTATGAATATATGGGGAAATCGTATACGGGATTAAGCTTTGATACCGTATATCGCAATTTGCGAGTGATGGAAGAACTCGGTGTGCTGGAGCAGGTTATTTTTGAGGATGGCGGTAAGTTCAAGCTGCATTGCAGAGAGAATGAACATCATCATCATATGATTTGCCTGCAGTGCGGGATGACTTATCCCATTACCTTCTGCCCAATGGAGCAAACGAATGTTCCTGATGATTTCCGAGTTGTGAAACACAAATTCGAGGTGTTCGGATATTGCAAAGACTGCATACAAGACGAGTCAGCAGTTAGCGAGGCCTAATGTCAGAGAAACGGGTAATGCGAAGAGTGACTCAAGCTCCGATCCTCTTTTATCGCAAAGTGATTTCACCTTTGACCCCGCCATCTTGCCGTTTCTATCCGACATGTTCGATGTATGCGCTCGAAGCGATCGAGAAGCATGGAGCGGCTAAGGGCTCGTGGCTTGCTATGAAGCGAATTGCCAGGTGCCATCCCTTTAATGCTGGTGGTTATGATCCCGTTCCGCCTGCAAAAGACAGCAACATAGATGCTCCTTGACAGAGAGGGCTCTATTTGGGTATATTTTGATTTATAAGTGGTAAAATAAGTTTTGTTTTTATTTATATGTCCGAGGAATGGATAAGTACAATAGCAGAACCTTTTCAGAGAGCCGGGAAATATGGTGCAAGCCGGTAAGGGACTCCATTGGAAAATGGTCCGGGAGGATTCGCTTTCGAGCTTCAGCGGCAGCGCTGGGTAAGGGAGCGACGCGAAGCTGGCGTTAACGGCGCAAGCCGCCATGCAGGCGGCACACGAAGCTTTCTTGAAGTGGCGGTTTAACCGCTCATTTCCGGATTGAAATTTGGGTGGTACCGCGTGAGTTCAAACTCTCGTCCCATGATGGACGGGAGTTTTTTGCGTTTTTTTAGACTAATGCAATAGGAGGAGTAAAAATGACGAAAAAAAATAAGTTTTATATTACAACGCCGATTTATTATCCGAGCGATAAGCTTCACATTGGACATGCCTACACGACGGTGGCTGGTGACGCAATGGCACGTTATAAACGTCTGCGCGGCTATGATGTATGGTATTTGACGGGTACAGATGAGCATGGACAGAAAATTGAACGCAAAGCAAAGGAAAAGGACCAAACCCCGCAGCAATTTGTTGATGATATCGTTGTAGGCATTAAAGATCTGTGGGCGAAGCTGGAAATCTCCAATGATGATTTCATTCGTACGACGGAGGATCGTCATAAGGTTGTTGTTGAGAAAATTTTTGCTCAGCTGCTCAAACAGGACGATATTTATAAAGGCACGTATGAAGGCTGGTACTGTACGCCTTGTGAGTCGTTTTTCCTCGAGCGTCAGCTGGTTGACGGCAAATGCCCAGACTGCGGACGTGCGGTTGAGCTTGTAAAAGAAGAAAGCTACTTCTTCCGCATGAGCAATTATGCTGATCGTTTGCTCAAATATTATGAAGACAATCCAGATTTCATTCAACCGGAATCACGCAAGAATGAGATGATCAACAACTTCATTAAGCCGGGCCTTGAGGATTTGGCTGTATCGCGTACAACGTTTGATTGGGGTATTAAAGTGCCTGGAGACGCTAAACATGTCATTTACGTGTGGATTGATGCGCTTTCCAACTATATCACGGCATTAGGCTACGGAAATGAAGGCGATGATCAGAAATATCGTGATTTCTGGCCGGCTGACGTACATTTGGTCGGAAAAGAAATTGTTCGATTCCATACGATTTATTGGCCAATCATGCTGATGGCGCTCGATTTGCCGCTGCCTAAGAAGGTGTTTGCACATGGCTGGCTTCTGATGAAGGATGGCAAAATGTCAAAATCCAAAGGCAATGTTGTTGATCCAGTTATGCTGATCGATCGTTACGGACTGGACGCGCTTCGTTATTATTTGCTCCGCGAAGTGCCGTTTGGCGCAGACGGAACATTTACGCCTGAAAATTTCGTTGAACGAATCAACTTCGATTTGGCGAACGATCTTGGTAATCTGCTTAACCGAACGATAGCGATGATCGATAAATACTTTGACGGTGTAATCCCGCCATTTGCAGGCAGCGTAACCGAATTTGATGAATCGTTGCAGAAGCTTGCGAGTGAAACGATCGTTCAGGTAGAGTCAGCGCTTGAAAATATGGAGTTTTCCGTGGCGTTGTCATCCCTTTGGCAGCTTGTAAGCCGCACGAACAAATATATCGATGAGACACAGCCGTGGACGCTTGCTAAAGATGAGTCCAAAAATGGACAGCTAGCATCGGTCATGCATCATTTGGCGGAATCGCTGCGAATCGTATCGATTCTGCTGCAGCCGTTCTTAACGCATTCTCCAAGGGAAATGTGGAAGCAGCTTGGGCTTGAGCAGGGTGAACTAACTTCCTGGGAGAGCACGAAGCAATTCGGTTCGCTGCCGGGTGGAACGAGAGTAAACAAGGGCACACCATTGTTCCCACGCCTCGATACGGCAGAGGAGTCTGCTTTTATCGCAGCAGCAATGAGCGGCGGTACACAGACAGAGCAGCCAGCTGAGCAGCCAAATGCTGCGAAGGCAGCGGATGAAGCACCACAGGCTGCACCTGAGAGCAAGGAAGAAATTGCAATTGATGACTTTGCAAAGGTAGAGCTACGCGTTGCTCAGGTTATTTCTGCAGAGCCAGTCCTCAAAGCAGATAAACTGTTGAAGCTTCAATTGGATCTAGGTTATGAGCAGCGGCAGGTTGTTTCCGGCATTGCTAAGTTTTACACACCGGAGCAAATGGTTGGACGCAAAGTTATTTGCGTTACAAACTTGAAGCCGGTTAAGCTGCGCGGCGAAATGTCGCAAGGAATGATTCTTGCAGCATCACATGGCGATCAGCTTACACTTGCAACGGTTCCTGACAATATGCCAAACGGCGCTGTTGTGAAGTAAATTCATTTGTTCATATACGGAGGCACCCCTGAGGTTGTTTAACTTCTGGGGTGCCTTTATGTTTTGCTGCTCTTCAAAAATAGCATCAATCATAATTCATATCATTTTGGTCAATAAAGATAATCTATATGATTAATTTGCAGCTGTGAGTCATGATCGGCAGGAAACTTCTACTAGCTTTTGCTAAGAAATAAGGTTGACAGTCTATTTCAGGTCATCGTATAATACAAAACGTAATCATAACGATTACGAACAAGAGAGAAAGATGAATGGAGAGAAATCAAAATGAATAGACTGAAATCATTGACAAGACCTATGGCGCTTAGTTTTCTTCTATCGGCAATGCTGCTTTTTGCAGTGGCTTGCGGCAATAATACGAATAATTCAGGCTCATCAAACCAACCAGCGAACGGCAGCACGGGAACTGGTCAATCAGAGGGGAAACAAGTTAGTGTCGTTACCAGCTTCTATCCATTATATTTTCTAGCATCGGAAATTGGCGGAGATCATGTCAAAGCGGTTAATCTAGTAGCATCAGGAGTAGAGCCGCATGATTGGACACCAAAGAGCCGCGATCTTGATACAGCGTCGAAGGCGCAGCTGTTTCTGTACCATGGAGCGGGACTAGAAGGCTGGGTTGACGGATTTCTGAAAGGCCTGTCCAAAGACAGCAAAGTCGTGACCAAAGAAATCAGCAAAGGCATTCCATTAATTGAGGGTAATGAAGATGAGCATGATCATGAACATGAAGAAGAACATGCTGATGAAGAATCACATGAACATGGCGGCTTGGACCCTCACACTTGGGTTAGTCCGAAATCAGCTCTTATATTAGCTGAGAATGTAAAAAACAGCTTAATTGAAGCTGATAGCGCAAACCAAGCAGATTATGAGAAAAACTATGAGGCACTAAAAGGAAAGCTCGAAGCAATCGATGCGGATTACACGGCAAAGCTTGCACAAACATCGAACAAAAACATCGTTACCTCGCATCAGGCGTTTGGTTACTTAGCTCGTGATTACGGATTGAAGCAAATTTCTATCATGGGACTTAGCCCTGACGCTGAGCCGCGTGCACAGGATTTGCTCAAAATTGCGAAGTTTGTTAAAGCAAACGATGTAAAATATATCTTTTTCGAAGAATTAGTTTCAGATCAACTTGCCAAAACGCTTGCAGGCGAAGCGGACGTTGAGACAATGGTGCTTAATCCGCTCGAAGGCCTAACGCCGGATCAAGAAAAAGCGGGAGACACATACTTAACCCTAATGGAACGAAACTTGCAAAATCTTGTGCAAGCATTACAATAGAGGAAAAGGCAAACCTGCGGAGCTGATTTATGCTCCGCATTGCTGTGAGGAGATAAATTATGGCGCAATCAAATCGAATGACAAATGCGGATGCAAGCTGTCACCAAGAGGTTATTTCATTGGAGGACGTCTCCTTCTCTTATCAACAGCAGACGGTTATATCAAAGCTAAGCTTCGCGGTGAAAGAACGGGACTTTATCGGATTAATCGGCACGAATGGCGCTGGAAAAACAACGCTGCTGCGAATGATCGTTGGGTTGATAAAGCCAACGAGCGGAACGATCCGTTTGTTTGGTGAGAAAGTAGACAAATTTAAGCAGTGGGAGCGCATTGGATATGTCCCGCAGAAAAACACATTAAATCCGTTGTTCCCAGCTACAGTTCGGGAGGTCGTCTTGTCAGGCCTTTATGGGCGAAGCAAGCTGTTTAAGAAACTAAGCAAAATGGATTATCAAAAATGTGACGATGCTCTGCAGGCAATGGGGATTGAGGATATAAAGGATAAACGTATCGGGCAGTTGTCGGGCGGCCAGCAGCAGCGTGTATTTCTTGCCAGAGCGCTCATTAACAACCCATCGCTGCTTATTCTAGATGAGCCGACTGTGGGGATAGATACAGAGACACAGGAAAGCTTCTTTCATATGATCAAGCATATGCATCAACATCATAACATTACATTTCTAATGGTTTCTCATGACCTTGACATGATTCGCTCGTATTTAGGACAAGAGCCAGCCAGTGGAAACGGGAAGCTCAAGTTTCATATTAAACATTCGCACGAAACGCAGGATTGTGTGGAAAATGATCTTGCACACAGCCTGAAAGGGCTAAGGGAACAAATGGAGAGCAGGAAAGAGGTTGTTTTGGTTGGAGATCGTAACTAGTGAATTTTTTCAAAGAGCTCTTATTGGCGGACTTCTAATCGGGGTAACGGCTCCGCTAATCGGCTTATTTCTTGTGCTGCGAAGGCTTTCAATGATTGGAGATACTTTATCGCATGTATCTATTGCTGGAGTAGCGCTAGGTTTCTTGATTGGCGTGTATCCAATTGCTATGGGATTTGTGTTTGCGATTATTGCCTCTTTTGCTATTGAGAAGCTACGGAAAGCATATAAATCATACGCAGAGCTGTCCATTGCCATTATCATGTCAGGCGGAGTCGCGCTCGCATCATTATTATTCACGATGGGCAAAGGATTCAACAGCAATGTGAATAGTTACTTATTTGGAAGCATTTATACTTTGAGTACCACTGATCTTTACGTTATAGGCGTCGTTACACTGATTGTTCTTGTTGCGATTAGGCTTCAAGTAAAGGAGCTATTCCTGCTTACGTTCGATGAGGACGCGGCAGCAGTGAGCGGCTTGCCCGTCAAATTTTATAATGTTATGATTAGCATGCTTACTGCTTTAGTTATTAGTGTTTCTATCAAAATTGTAGGTGCGCTGCTTGTATCGGCCTTGCTGACTATACCAGCCGCATGCAGCTTGATCATTGCCCGCAGTTTCCGTCAAAGCGTTATAACGGTCGTCATTATTGGCGAGATTGCCGTTGTATTAGGCTTACTAATCGCGGGTGTATGGAATTTGGCACCAGGCGGTACCATTGTATTATTGCTAATTGCTGTGCTGCTGTTGCTGCTCGTTTTCCGCCGTGGCATGCGACCAGGCAGTTAATGAGGATTGGAGTGAGAGGGTTTGTCCGACATTAACATTTGGCTGGCCTTAGGGGCTGGCTTTGCATCGTTCATATCACCTTGCTGCTTACCGCTTTATCCTTCGTACTTATCATACATAACGGGAATATCGGTAGCGGATTTGAAGGGCAATTCACATGCCAAACAAAAACGCATGCGAACGATGTCACACACGCTGTTTTTCATTTTGGGCTTCTGCACCGTGTATTATGCATTAGGCTACGGAACGAATGTATTTGCTGAATTTTTCAGTGAATATCGAGATCTGATTAGGCAATTATCAGCGATATTGATTATTTTGATGGGACTATTCCTAATCGGTTTATTTCAGCCGCAGCTCCTGATGAAGGAACGAAGAATGAATCTTATTCCGAAAAAAGCGAACTATGTCAGCTCCTTTATTTTTGGAATTGGATTCTCCGCAGGCTGGACCCCATGCACAGGTCCCGCGCTTACTGCGATTTTAGGTCTTGCAGCATCGGAACCTGGCACATGGTTTCAGCTAACAACTGCTTATTCATTAGGCTTTGCGATTCCTTTTTTTGTACTTGCCTTTTTCCTTGGTACGGCAAGATGGATACTGAAATATTCAGCTAGCGTAATGAAGGTTGGCGGAGCTGTTATGATTTTGATGGGTGTATTATTGTTTACCGATCAAATGACCAAAATCACGATCTGGCTTAATATGATTACGCCGGAATGGTTGAAATTTTAAGCTAATATTTCTCTCTTACGTAAAATATTCAATTTTTGCTTCGGGAAAATGTTCAAAGATGCGCTCCGATAAATACATGCGGAGCGCATTTGCTTGTTCATCGGGATAAACGTATTTCCCTTGACCCCAGCGTCCCCATTTATATTTGCGTTTTTCAATATCCATCTCAAGCTTAGTCCGCGGATAACGCTTTTCAATAACTGCTTTTGCCGTTTTTGTAAAACGATGCTGAATGAGTTCAAATGTAAGATCTTTGGTCACATCCTGCGGGAGTTTGTCTGCAAGTGAGGCTATAAGCTCGCCATAGCCTTCCTCCCAGCCTTCATGCCAAATAATAGGGGCAATGATAAAGCCCATTGGATAACCTGCCCTAGCGACCTTTGCGGCGGCCTCAATGCGTTGATCAAAACTTGATGTAGCAGGCTCGAAATGTTTGATTACATATTTGGCATTTACGCTAAATCGGATACGGGTATGTCCATTGTGCTTTGCATCAAGAAGGGAATCCACATGGTGAAACTTGGTCACAAACCGAAGCCGTCCATGTTCTTGTTCCCCCATAAAATCAATAAGCTCGCGAAGGCTGCCTGTAATGGGCTCCAGTCCGACGGGATCGGATGTACATGCGGCTTCAAAGCGGGTAATTTCCGGTTTTCTCTCGTTGATGTACCCCTCAGCAGCCTCTAGAATATCGTCTATATTGACATATACACGAATATAAGGTTTTGCTCCTAAGGTTGTTTGCAAATAACAATAATGACAATGAGCCATACAACCGGTTGCTATCGGAATGGCGTATTCCGCTGAAGGCTTCGAAGTATCAAATTTCAAGGTTTTGCGTATGCCGACGACAAGCGTTCTTTTGGCGATCTTGTATTGTTCAAGCTCGGTATCGCCAGGTAAATTCGTAATCCGGTTATGTGAGGTTGTCATCCGATAAGGAATGCCTTCTTTTTTGACCCATTCAAAAATACGCTGCCCTTTGGGATAATCGAGCGCAGATGGTTCAAAATAAACAAGCTCGGGAACAAAGGAGAGGGTGGAGCGATCTGGTTTAGGACGATCAATAATTGCAGTGCTCATAGCTCATTCCTCCTGTAGATTCATCACAATCAACATCATCTTATTGTGTGGAGGATGAGCGAAGCTGAAACTGGTAAGTTCAAGTGTGATTTGCACTTCCTTATCTATTTTGGAGATGGGCTTGGGTTGCAGTGAACACAATGAACAGTGTATGATACAATAAGTAACGCCTGTGAAATAGGTGAAGAAGTATGGTTAGGGGGTTCTTCAGTGCCGACACCGAGCATGGAAGACTACTTGGAAAGAATTTATAAGTTGATTGATGAAAAAGGTTATGCGCGTGTCTCGGACATTGCAGAAGGACTAGAGGTGCATCCTTCATCGGTCACCAAGATGATTCAAAAGCTTGATAAAGATAATTATTTGATCTATGAGAAGTATCGCGGGCTGGTCCTGACCAATAAAGGGAAAAAAATGGGCAAAAGGCTTGTTGATCGGCATCAATTGTTAGAGTCATTCCTAACGACGATTGGCGTACAGGACGAGAATATTTATCAGGATGTTGAAGGAATCGAGCATCATCTTAGCTGGGACTCTATAACCTGTATTGAAACTTTAGTTGAATATTTCCGAAGAGATTCTCAGCGTATGGACGAGCTACGCGCCGTGCGTGCGGAAATGGACAGCGAGTAATACATATCGATACGAACGAGAAAGCAAAAAGGACCGAGGCAATTATGCCTCGGTCCTTTTGTTTGATTTAATGATATTTAGGTGTTTCGTCATCTTCCTTGCCGCCTTCAATAACACGAAACGGCACGGTCTTGGAGCGGTTTTTGTTCGTTCTCGTTTTGCTTGCAGGAGCACGTCTTTGTGTGACATGTACTCCTCCTTGCCGCGTATTGTAACCTTTTAAGAAAGAAGGCGGATATTTATATAGCAAGAAAATGCCGCCAAGCACCACAATGGGAATTAGAAAGGTTATTGGGCTTTGGATAACGCTGTAAACGAGACCGATCAACAGCAGCGCCAAAAACGATATGGACCAAACATTCCATTTGCTTGGTATTCTGCTCATTGTAATTCCGCCTTTCCTTTTTCAATAGAAATTATTTCATTTGTTTGTCTAGTTCAAGCATGCGCTTGAAGGAAGCAATGGATACCGCAACTTGCTCATCACGCGGTTCTTTGGTCGTTAGAAGCTGCAGCCATAGTCCCGGATATCCGAGGTAGCGCAGCACTGGAATTTCACGCAAAGCATTTGTCCAGCGAAGCACCTCGTAGGAGAGGCCAAGAACGAGTGGAAGCAGTAAGATACGGATGTAGACGCGTTCCCAAATGGTGTCCCAAGTAAAGAAAGGCAACGAGTAGACAACAACTCCTACAATAACAGTGAACACGATAAAGCTTGAACCGCAGCGGTAGTGAAGGCGGCTGTACTTCTGTACATTTTGAACCGTAAGCTCTTCACCAGCTTCATAAGTACTAATTACTTTATGCTCAGCTCCATGATATTGGAACAACCGCTTAATTAACGGTGTCATGGAAATGAAATACAAATAAGAAAGCAGCAAAATAATTTTGATAAGTCCTTCTAATAGGTTATGACCAATTTTATTTTCAAATACCCCTGAGAAAAGAAGTTCCTCGAGCRCTGCGGGTGCAGCAGTGAAAATAAGTTTGCCGAAAATAAAGGAAAGCACGCCAGCGACAGCGACGCCAACAATCATGCTGAGACTCCAGCCTTGCTTTTTCTCTTCCTTTACTGCAGCAGGTTGTTGATTGCTGTCTGTTTCTTTACCCTCACCGGCTTCATCCTCAGCGTAGGCTTCCATAGAGAAGTTCAAATGCTGGGAGCCTTTGGCGCTTGATTCAAGAATGCCGACAACGCCTCGCACGAGAGGGATTTTTTTCAAAGCTTGAATCCAGTTCTTCGTAGTGCGAGGTACTTCATAAAATACGATTTCATCATTTTTGCGCCGGACAGCTGTTACGTTAACGTGTTTACCAGCAAACATAACGCCTTCAATAACCGCTTGTCCGCCATATATGCTTCGGGAGTCTTGCGGCAAGTGCTTGTCACCTTCCTTGATTGGAATATCGTCTTAGCTGTTGCGACGAATGTACCTTATCTTTGTATGTCTATTGTACTTGATCTATCAGTCAATTGCCAACGTCAGCGTACATAAAGGAAGGGATAAGCAAGTTGACGGTAAAGTATGGTTATCCATCGCTATTATTTCACATACTAATTCGGACAACTATGGAAATAAGAGTGGAGGCTTAGCGTAATGGCTAACAATAAACAACGAAACCAATATGATAAACAGGATCATGTAACAAACCCGTGGCTTTACGCAATCAAAATCGGTTTTTTTGCTGGCTTAATATGGGGCATTGTACGCTGGATGTTCTTTGAAATGAATTTTACGAAGGTGCTTCCCGGATTTGTAGCAGATCCTTTTTTTAAAGCGTCTTTTCTAAAAACAGGATGGGGAGAAGTTGTAAGTATTGGAGCGTTTATTATTTTTTCTATTGTGGCTGCCTTTCTATATAAAGTTATACTTGGGAAGCTGCGAGGACCTTGGCCGGGTATCGTGTACGGATTGGTTTGGTGGGCGATTTTGTTTATTGCGGTGGGACCACTGCTCGGCGTTATGCCAGGCATCACGAAAGCGGGCTGGAATACGCTTTACACAGAGTTGTGTGTCTTTCTTTTATGGGGTGTATTCATTGGTTATTCGATTGCTTTTGAGTTCACGGATGAAGCATCGAGGGAGCCTGCGAAAGCTCAGTAGCGAGTTCTACTTCTCAAGCGGCAGACATTTGTGGTAAAATGGCTAATGATCTTTGAACCTATGATGGATTCGGTTGCTTGGGAGGTGCATTGATGCACAAAATTGTTGTTTTAAACGGACCGAACTTAAATATGCTCGGCATTCGTGAGCCTAGCGTATACGGGACAGAAACACTTGCAGACATCGAATCGCTCTTGAAGGATAAAGCTGAGGCGCTTGGCGTCTCCGTTGAATTTTTCCAAACGAATCATGAGGGCGATATGATTGATCGAATACATAGTGCGTACGGCAAAGCAGACGGCATTGTCATCAATCCTGGTGCTTGGACTCATTACAGCTACGCGCTTCGCGATGCGCTTAGCACCGTTGATTTGCCGATTATCGAGGTGCATATGTCGAACATTCACAAGAGAGAAGCGTTCCGTCATACGTCCGTCATTGCTGCGATTGCAGTCGGTCAAATTGCCGGCTTCGGGTCTGATAGCTATGAGCTTGGTCTAACTGCGCTCGTGCGTCACTTGAACAAACAGTAATAAGTTAAGAGAGGGTGAAGCGGTTATGGCAAACGATAGAGTAAAACGACTTCGGCAGCTGATGGAAGAACATCGCTTTGAAGCGATACTAATTGGAAGCGAGTATAACCGTCGCTACATAAGCGGATTCACTGGTTCGTCAGGCATGGTGTTGATTACGCTAAGCGAAAGCTATTTGCTGACGGATTTCCGCTACCGCACACAAGCGCCGCTGCAGGCGGTCAATTTTCAAATTGTTGAGCATGGTTCGAATCCGCTTGCGGATGTGCTTGAGCTGCTAAGACAACATAAGCTGTCGAAGCTGGCTTTTGAACAAGACCATGTCGTATACAGTGAATTTACAGCTTGGTCGAAAACATTAGAAGGTATCACGCTTGAGCCTGCCTCAGGATTAGTGGAACAGCTTCGCTACATTAAGGACGAGGCAGAACTTCAAATTATGCAGGAAGCTGCCGATCTTGCGGACAGCACCTTCAATCACATTTTGAAGCTCATTCGCCCAGGAGTTCGTGAAACGGATATCGCACTTGAAATGGAAGTTTATATGCGCAGCCATGGCGCGACTTCTTCTTCCTTCGATACGATCGTAGCCTCAGGCGAGCGCTCTGCGTTGCCGCATGGAGTAGCTAGTGATCGAATTATTGGGAATAATGAGTTTGTAAAGCTTGATTTCGGCGCTTATTACAACGGTTATTGCTCCGATTTGACACGCACAGTCGTGGTCGGCACTCCGACAGCTAAGCATCTCGAGATTTACAATATCGTGCTTGAAGCGCAGTTGCATGCACTTGAGCATATTAAGCCAGGCATGACCGGTCGTGAAGCGGATGCGCTAACTCGCGACATTATTACGAAATACGGTTATGGCGATCTATTTGGACATGGTACCGGACACGGTCTAGGCATGGAAATTCATGAGGCCCCTAGGTTGTCCAAATTCAGTGAAACGATTTTAACMCCCGGCATGACGGTTACGGTAGAACCCGGCATTTACGTACCAGGCTTCGGCGGCGTACGCATTGAGGATGACATCGTTATTACGGAAACCGGTATTAAAATATTAACCTCATCCCCGAAGGATTTAATCACTCTGGGTTAAGGACTATTCATTCAGGAGGGAATCAGCAATGATTTCAGTAAACGATTTTAAAACAGGCTTGACCGTGCAAGTAGACTCCGATATTTTTACAGTTCTAGACTTTCAGCACGTAAAACCTGGTAAAGGCGCTGCATTCGTACGCTCTAAGCTGAAAAACCTTCGCAACGGCAACGTTGTTGAGAAAACGTTCCGTGCAGGCGAGAGCATTGGCCGCGCGATCATCGAAAACCGTGAAGTGCAATATTTGTATAACTCCGGTTCGGAGTATACCTTCATGGATAACGAGACGTTTGACCAATTTAACTTGGACAAGAAACAGCTTGAGTGGGAGCTTAACTTCCTGAAAGAAAACATGAACGTTAACATTTCGAGCTATCAAGGTGAAATCCTTGGTATTCAAATGCAAAACAGCGTAGATCTGAAAGTTATTGAAACAGAGCCGGGCGTGAAGGGCAACACAGCGCAAGGTGCAACAAAAACAGCTAAGGTTGAAACTGGCCTTAACGTTCAAGTTCCACTGTTCATTAACGAAGGCGACGTTTTGCTGATCGATACTCGTGAAGGCAAATACATCTCGCGCGCTTAGTAAGCAGCCTGACTAGTGTAAACGGCTAAAGCCATCCTTGGAGGCTTAGCTTTCGTTTCGCGGAGAAATATAAGCTGTTTATAAGTGTGCTAACTTATAAATTCTTATATTTAAAACCGTCCGAAGGATTTCGGACGGTTTTTTTGTAAGAGAATATACCCATAGGTAAGCGCAATGTGATATAATATTGACTTGTATGTATATGTCAGGTTTAGGAGTGAATCGGCTTTGTCGTTAATCGTGATGAAGTTTGGCGGCAGCTCCGTTGGAACGCCGGAGCGGATGCAGCGTGTAGCAAAACGTATTATTGAGAGGCAGCAAGAAGGCAACGATATCGTTGTTGTTGTTTCTGCCATGGGAGATACGACAGACGATTTAATCGATCAGTCGAAACAGCTAAATCCAAATCCGCCGGCGCGGGAAATGGATATGCTTTTAACAGTTGGAGAGCAAATTTCGATAGCCTTGTTATCGATGACCGTACATCAGCTTGGTGCAAAGTCCGTTTCCTTCACGGGTTGGCAAGCAGGCATTCGTACAGAAGCGGTGCATGGTAAAGCGAAGATGACTAATATCCATCCAGAGCGTGTGTTCAAAGCGCTTGAAGAGGGTAATGTAGCTATTATTGCAGGTTTTCAGGGGATGACGGAAGAGGGAGAAATTACAACACTCGGCCGCGGCGGTTCTGACACGACTGCAGTTGCAATGGCAGCTGCGATGAAAGCAGACGTTTGCGAGATTTATACCGATGTTGACGGTATTTACTCAACGGATCCTCGCGTAGTCAAAAATGCGCGCAAGCTAAATGAAATCTCTTATGATGAGATGCTGGAGCTAGCTAATTTAGGCGCTGCTGTATTGCATCCGCGTGCGGTGGAATACGCTAAGCATAACAATGTAAAGCTAGTTGTGCGTTCAAGCTTTACTCAAAACGAAGGTACAAGTGTGAAGGAGGAAGCGGTCATGGAGCAAGGCGTGGTCGTTCGCGGCATCGCGTTTGACAAAAATGTAGCTAGAATCAGCATTATGGGAGTTGAGGATGTTCCTGGCGTGCTTGCAAATGTGTTCGGCGCATTAGCAAACAACGGTATCGATGTGGACATTATCGTACAAAGCGGTGTTCAGGACGGCAAAGCCGATTTCTCCTTCACGCTTTCAGGCGATGATAAAGATAAAGCGATCTCCGTTATCGAGGGAATTCGCGGCACTGTTCCTTTCCGTGAAACGACATCGGAATCCGAACTTGTAAAAATCTCGATCGTAGGTGCTGGCATGGTCAGCAATCCAGGCGTAGCAGCGAAAATGTTCGCAACCATATCTTCACTAGGTGTTAGCATTAAGATGGTAAGCACATCTGAAATTAAATGTTCTTGCGTTATTAATGCAGAGCCCCTCAGCGAAGTTGTACGTGCACTTCATACTGCGTATGGTCTTGATACAGCAGAGCAGGCATTTGTAGGCGGCCCTCAGGATCGCCGTTAATCTAATAGAAATAACAAAAGCGTGCTTCCTCGTTAGGGAGCACGCTTTTTCTTGTTTTTATTAACTTGGAATTTCAACCATTCCTCGTTAATTGATCACCGTTCAGTCTAGGTACTTCTTGATAGATATCGATAGCGGAGCATGCCTCTATGTCTTTTTTCATTCCTAGCTTTATCAGTTTTTTTCCGGTCATTCCGTTCATGATCGTTTCTTTCACTTGAGTGGAGCGATTTCGGTACAAAGCGAGYATCGCACAGCCAAAGTCATCCATCTCTATAGCGAAGTGGATTAAGCCTTGAAGTCTATCAAGTACAAGGCCGGCACACAAGCCATCCTCAATAGCAAATTCATCGTGACTCCCCGCGCACAAAATAACGACATCTCTCCGCAGCTCGATCGCTGCGCGTGCGCAAGCCTCCGCATTTAGAAGCGATGCGGTCAACACATGATCCGCCCTCATTGATTTATGGATTGCCCTCGTTCCGTTCGTAGTCGTCAAAATAATTCGTTTGCCAGCGACGGCCTGCTCGGTGTATTCCTCTGGCGAATTGCCAACATCAAAACCCGCGATTTTCCGGCAAAAGCGTTCTCCTCCAAGCAAATCTCCCGGTCGCTGAAGTGCTCGCGCTTCCATTACCGTTTCAGCAGGAATGATGCATGAAGCTCCCGCAGCAATAGCGGTAACAATTGTACTTGTAGCTCGCAAAACATCGATAATAATTGCCGTTTTATGATGAAATCTTGCCGAGCTCGCTTCGTTCACACTGGATATAACCTGCACTTGCATCGTTGTTATTCCGCCTTTCTCAAACTCAATTCTTTATGATATGCGCCTAACAACGTGCCTGTGCCCGGCATGAAAGACAGACAAGCCAGCATATGATTAAGGAATAGTCGTTTCATTGAAGGGAGGTTATCCATTCATGCTAAATAAAATTGTATTAACGATGGCTTCACTGCGGCTGACGTCTGGAACAATTGAGATCTGCGCTGCACTGCTCATGCTTCGTTTAAACCAAATTGACAAGGCACTAGTAGTAAACTCATCACTTGCTTTAGTAGGCCCGCTTATTCTGATAGCTACAACAACGGTGGGGCTCGTCGGGATGTCCGATAAGCTGTCGCCAGGCAAGTTTCTTTGGGTAGGAGCGGGCGTCATTTGCTTGATGATCGGTATTTTGAAAAAATAATAGATTTCAACTCTAGCATTTATGAAATGGGGCAGACATATTTTCGCAATACAAGCATACAAATAGGAACTACGAAGGACAAACATCCGGGAGTGATAATCATATGCTGGCACGCGTATCACATTTATTGCCTTTGGAGCTGAAGACGCTGCTGGAGCGCCTTCCTGAACAAATGCAGGAGCA
Organism: Paenibacillus sp. 01T424; assembly: GCF_056398745.1. Lineage (NCBI taxonomy): Bacteria > Bacillati > Bacillota > Bacilli > Caryophanales > Paenibacillaceae > Paenibacillus > Paenibacillus sp. 01T424. The sequence continues at coordinate 23,189 of NZ_JBFTPZ010000013.1, forward strand.
GCTGGAGGAAATTCGGATTCGAGAGGGACGACCGCTAGAAATAGGGTTCCGCGGACAGTCTCGATTTATGATGATTGACGGGACGCTGCGTCAGGCTGCCGACGGAGCATACAAGCCTTCGGCAGACACATGTCGCAAGCTGCTCGAACGCATTACCAACTATTCCTTGTATGCGATGGAGGAGGAACTGAGAAGGGGCTTTATAACGGTTTCAGGCGGACATCGCATTGGACTAGCGGGCAGGACGATACTCGACAGCGGCGTTGTGAGGGGTATCCGCGATATTGGCGCATTCAATATTCGAGTTGCTAGAGAAGTGATCGGAGCGAGTGCGCTTCTCCTGCCCAAACTAATCGATCGGACGAGAAAAACGCTGCATTCCACTCTCATTCTAGCTCCACCGCAGCAAGGAAAAACAACACTCGTACGAGACATTGCGAGATCAGTCAGCTATGGGTTATGGCCAAGCCTAGAAGCAAGCGGATGGCAGGGCCGAAAGGTAGGAATTGTAGATGAGCGTTCAGAGATTGCAGCCTGTGTTCGCGGTATTCCAACATTTGATGTTGGACCTAGAACCGATGTTATGGACGCTTGTCCGAAGGCAGAAGGCATGATGATGCTGCTTCGCTCAATGTCGCCAGAGGTCATGATTATTGATGAGATTGGACGGCCTGAGGATGCGGAAGCCATCCGAGAAGCAAGCCACGCGGGAATTAGTGTAGTCGCAACCGCGCACGCCTACGATTTGCAGGATGCTAGAGGCAGGCCGGTGCTGCTGAAGCTGCTGGAAGAAGGGGCTTTTACCTACGTGGTGGAGCTGAAGCGCACAGATCAAGGTATCATGCACCGCGTCGTTCCTGCTGAGGCAGTCGCCGAACGAGCTCTTGCACGCGAGCCAAAGCCACCTAATCGGCAGCTTGCGGATACCGCACCTTCATTCTCTGGTCGATTCCGAGCTGGTGACCCGTGATAAAGCTGTTAGGTGCGGTTTTGGTCCTGTTTGCAGGCACGATGATAGGCTTCCAGCAAGCAGCGAAATTCGCCGAACGTCCAAGGCAGCTAAGACAGCTGGCACATGCACTGCAAAGGCTGGAGACAGAAATCGGTTATGGTCATACTCCATTGCCAGAAGCACTGGAGAGGACTGCTTCTGCTACTCCGGAGCCGTTAGCAACCATTTTTCGCAAGGCAGCAAACGGGGTTTGGGAAACCGAAAGCTTTACCTTCAGCGATAGCTGGGAGCAAGCGATAAAGTCACAATGGGATGCAACATCGATGCGAAAAAACGAACAAGCCGTACTTATACGTTTAGGAACGACGCTTGGTATAAGCGATAAGGAAGATCAAATGAAGCATATACATCTTGCGTTATTGCAGCTGAAGGCTGAGGAGGACGCTGCGAGAGACGATCAGGGGCGTTACGAGAAAATGTGGAAAAGTCTCGGAATTTTGATCGCCGTTCTGGTCGTCATTTTGATGGTGTAGTGGGGTGCCGCATTGATGAATATGGATGTGAGCGCCATTTTCCAAATTGCTGGAATCGGAATTGTTATCGCAATGATACATTCGGTGCTGAAGCAAATGGGAAAAGAAGATATGGCGCACTGGGTAACGCTAATCGGATTTGTTGTCGTTTTGTTTATGGTTGTTCGAATGCTTAATGAATTATTCCAAGAAATTAAATCGATTTTTTTGTTCCAGTAGACATCATCATTTAGAAGTGATTGCAAGCAGGTGAGCCAGATGGAAATGATTCAAATCGTTGGTCTTGGTCTGATGGCTTCGGTACTCATTATTGTCGTTCGAGAGCAAAAGCCGATGTTCTCCTTTTTGCTCGCCGCGTTTACGGGATTGTTTATATTCCTGTATTTGATCGGCAAAATCGAAATTGTCATTTCCGTGCTTGAGGATCTGGCTAATCGATCAGGTATCCCTTCCATTTACTTGAAGACGATCTTGAAAATAATCGGAATCGCATATATTGCTGAGTTTGGAGCACAGATCGTCAGAGATGCAGGGCAAGAAGGAATTGCCTCAAAAATCGAATTTGCCGGCAAAGTGTTTATTCTGGTTATGGCTGTCCCTATTATCAGCGTCATTGTCGAGACAGTAATCGGGCTGCTGCCGGATGGGGGTTGAAGCGAATGATGAAGCTGACTCCTGCACGTGAACGGGCCAAGCTGTTGCTGTTCATCTTTGTATCCATGATCATTTTATCAATCGCTCCGACAGTTACCTATGCCATTAGCGGTGAGAGCGCAGCGCCGGTTTTGGATAATCAAGCTAACGCGGATGAGCTTGCAAAAGAGCTGACAACCCAGCAGATTGGCGGATTGGAAACGGGTGCTGTTGAGTCTTACTGGAACAATCTCCGAAGCGAGTATGGCGGTTTTTTCCCAGAGCAGCATATTCCAAGTTTTATGGAGATGATTCTTCCAGGAGGTGATGGCCTAAAGCTAACGGATATGCTGAGCGGCTTGCTGAAGTATTTATGGCATGAGGTGCTCTATAATGGCAAGCTCCTTGTGACAATAGTGATGCTGACGGTGTTCAGTATGGTGCTCGAAACGCTGCAAAATGCTTTTGAACGAAACGCGGTCAGCAAGGTAGCCTACTCGATTACGTACATGGTGCTAATCATTATCGCGGTAAACAGTTTCCATGTCGCAATGGGTTATGCAAAAGGAGCTATTGAAAGCATGATTCAATTTATGCTTGCGATGGTCCCGCTGCTGCTAACGCTGCTTGCTTCAATGGGCAACGTAGTCACCGTATCGGTTTTACATCCATTGATTATTTTCATGATTCATGCCGTAGGAACACTCATTTACACGCTAGTGTTTCCATTATTGTTCTTTTCGGCCGTGCTTCATATAGCAAGTGCTTTATCAGAAAAATTCAAGGTTACCCAACTAGCTAATCTGCTGCGAAACATTGGAGTAGGCGTTATGGGAGTGCTGCTGACGGTTTTTCTAGGAGTCATCTCCGTACAAGGGGCGACAGGAGCGGTTACAGATGGCGTTACACTGCGAACGGCTAAGTTCGTAACAGGAAATTTCGTCCCTGTTGTAGGGAGAATGTTTTCCGATGCGGCGGATACAGTCATCTCTGCTTCCATGCTTGCGAAAAATGCAATTGGCTTAGCAGGTGTCATTATTCTGCTCTTCATCAGCGCATTTCCTGCAATCAAAATTTTGACGCTAGCGCTCATTTATAACATTGCTGCTGCTGTCATGCAGCCGCTGGGAGAATCACCGATCGTCACCTGCCTAGAGACGATCGGCAAGACGATGATTTACGTATTTGCGGCTTTGGCTGCTGTCAGTCTTATGTTTTTTCTTGCGGTTACGATCATTTTGACTGCAGGCAATGCGGCGATGATGGTCAGGTAAGGAAGGGGACGAGAGCTGTGATTGCTTGGTTAAGTGACTGGCTGAGAGATATTATTGCAGTCATTCTTCTGGCAGTGTTCGTCGAACTTCTGCTCCCGAACAAAGCAATGCAGCGCTACGCTCGGCTAGTAGTCGGCTTGTTCATCCTTCTGACGATACTCTCACCCATATTGAAACTTATACAAAGCGACATTGGAGCCAAGCTGGATGAAGGAATGGACAATTGGAGCAAATCTGCCATGAAGGTTGAATCGCAAATGAGCGGATTAAACCAAATTAAGCGAGATGCTCAGGCGATGAGCGATAAGCGCAGCCTGGAAGCTGCAAAATTAACGGAACGAACATTGGAAGCATCCATTCGAAATGAGCTGGTCGAGCGGACAAAAGCTCCTATAGCAGAGGTTGATGCCATATTGAAATGGACTACTGTTTCCGGTAAAGCAACTCCCTATATTAGTGAAGTAACCGTGACACTCAAGGCAGCAGATAACAAAAAAAGCTCGTTTAAGGAAGAGGCTTCCGTGGAAGCAGTACAGCCCGTTGTTGTAGATGTTGAAATAGCGCCTATTGAAGGTGGAAGCACAGTTCCAAGCGGTATAGATGATCAAGCTGCTCTGGAAGCATCTACGGAAACGGAAAAGACGGAAGGGAATTGGTCAAGAGCTGATCCAGCGACTTCAGCTGCAATAAGCAGCTTGATTTCGAAGGGGTGGGGGCTTGCTGAAGATCAAATCATCGTAAGACAACCTGCGGATCAACAAAAGGCGAAGTGAGAGGTTCAAGGATGGAGAGGGGGTAAGGCGCGGTGGCCAAATGGCTTGATGGCATAGAATCAGCGGTTGGCGGCGGTCCTGGCGGTCCAAAGCGAGTGCGGACACTGCGAATTTTATTAATCATAGGGGGGATTGGTGCAGCACTGATGATTCTAAATTCATTTTTACCCTATAAAGGAGTTGAGCCCTCTGTGCAAGAACCTAATCCGCCGCCTCAGTCGGAGGCAGCTTGGGGCAATTCGGTTACCTCAGGAAGTTCAGTGTTCGCCACTCTCGAAAATTCCTTAGAAGTAAGGCTGAAGGAAATATTAGAGAAAATTGTAGGCGTTGGAACAGTTGATGTACTTGTAACTCTCGATTCTACAGAAGAAAGCATCCTAGAACGAAATACACAAGAATCGCAGCAAATTACGGATGAGAATGATCCGAACGGCGGCAAGCGGCACATTACATCAATCACAAAAGACGGACAGGTCGTACTGTACGAAGTGTCCGGGGACCAAAAGCCAATTATTACTAAAACGATTAACCCGCGCATACGCGGTATTCTCATAGTTGCCAAAGGTGCTGAAAACGTAACAGTCAGACGTCTCATTACCAATGCGGTGGAGAAGGGCATCAACGTACCGGTTAATCGAATTTCTGTTGTACCAAGCAAACAATAAAACCAAATTGAAATGATGGGGAGGGTGTTCYCATGAACACGAAAAGACAAACGGTATGGCTTGTATCAATGCTCAGTTTAATGGTGGTATTATCAGCGTATTATTTATTCACGCAAGATGTGGATACGCCTGATGTGTTGACGGATGGCTCGCAAACAGAGCAAGCGGCGCAAAATGCGACAGAAGCTGCAACAAGCGGCAATGGCATCGTTGTAAACGAGGTAGAGAAGCCAGTTGATGGAGCGGTTTTGAGCGAAGCTGATAAAGAAACTTTGAAACAGATTGATGCGCAAGGATTAGCAGCAGGCGGCGTATTTAGTGAACTGCTTGCTAAACGGGAAATGAAATACAATGAGGTAGATAATCGGGTGATGGCAGCAGTTAATGATACGCTTAAAAAGCCGGAGGAAGCATCAGCTGCAATAGCTGAGCTTGACATGCTGGAGGAGAAGCACACGAAACTCACAGGCATTGAAGCAGAGCTGCTGAAACAATACGAAAATGTAGTTATCGACGAGCAAAGCGATAAATACAATGTAGTGGTTTCAAGCGATAAGCTTGAGAAAAAGCAAGCTGCAGACATTATTAAACTGGTCATGAGCACGCTTGATGTCGATGCTGATCAAGTATCCGTACAATATGTAGCGGTTAAGCAGCCTCAATAGCTCTACCATCAAGAAAAGGCCTTGTCCCTTCGGCATATTAGCTGGAGGGGGCAAGACCTTTTTTTTGGCTGTCATGCTCGAATATACAAAAAATGATTCGTGTTCAGGCTTGTTTATGATATAATGTTAAACGTTATGTGAAAGAATTGGTTATAATGGCATGGACACCATTTAGGTGTACAAGCTATGGAAGCAATCTTGCTATCGCAAATTTAAGGAGTGAAAATATTCATGTTCAAATTGAGCGAGATCAAAGAGTTGATCAAATTGGTTGATCAAACCTCCGTTCATGAGCTGGAAATTGAAAACGAAGGGACTCGCCTGCTCATCCGCAAGCCTGGCAAAACAGAAGTGGTGAATGTGCAAGCGGCCCCAATTACGCATACATACGCGCCTGCACCATTACAAGCTCAGCCAGCCGCTCCAGCAGCGCAGACTCAAGCCGTACAAGAAACGGCACCAGCTCGTCCTTCAACGGATCATTTGCATCAAATCGTATCTCCAATGGTAGGAACGTTCTATAGTTCTCCGACTCCGGAAGCGGGAGCTTTCGTAAAAGTAGGCGATCGCGTAAATGATAAGAGCGTCGTATGTATATTGGAAGCTATGAAGCTGATGAATGAACTTGAAGCAGAAGTTAAAGGCGAAATCGTGGAAATTTTGGTTTCTAATGGTCAGCTCGTTGAGTACGGCCAGCCACTATTCCTTGTAAAGCCTGAATAATGTAGTGAGTTGACGTCCGAACAGGGAAACTGTCGTTTGAAAGGGGTTCCTACGTGAAATTTCACAAAATATTAATTGCAAACCGCGGTGAGATTGCTGTACGTATCATTCGCGCTTGCCGCGAATTAGGTATTAGCACTGTTGCCGTGTATTCCGAAGCGGATCGTGATTCGCTTCATGTACGGTTAGCCGATGAAGCCTATTGTATCGGGCCCACGGCATCTAAAGACAGCTATTTAAACTTAACGAATATTATGAGCGTAGCTACAATAACCGAGTGTGATGCTATCCATCCAGGTTACGGTTTTCTAGCTGAAAACGCTGACTTTGCTGAAATATGCGAATCATGCAATATCACCTTCATCGGGCCATCGCCGGAAGCCATTAATAAGATGGGCGACAAAGCGGTTGCTAAGCTGACGATGAGAACGGCTGATGTGCCAATCATTCCGGGTTCTGACGGTCTTGTTGAGAATATGGATGAAGCTATCCGTGTCGCTCGCGAAATCGGCTATCCCGTTATTATTAAAGCAACAGCGGGTGGCGGAGGCAAAGGCATCCGAATTGCGGATGACGAGACAACGCTAGTAGCGCAAATTACGACTGCACAACAGGAAGCTCAAAAGGCTTTCGGAAATGCGGGCGTTTATCTGGAAAAATATTTGACGGGCATGAAGCACGTTGAAATTCAAATTATGGCTGACAAGCATGGCAATGCTGTTCATTTGTTCGAACGTGATTGCTCTGTGCAGCGCAGACGCCAGAAGCTCGTCGAAGAGGCGCCTTGTTCTGTTCTTACTCCTGAACTGCGGGATAAGATGGGACAAGCAGCAGTTCGCGCTGCTTTAGCTGTAAATTACTCAGGCGCAGGAACATTAGAGTTTCTACTTGGCCCTGATGAGAAGTTCTACTTTATGGAAATGAATACGCGTATCCAAGTTGAGCATCCCGTAACGGAGATGATCACTAACGTGGATTTAATTAAAGAAATGATTTCTGTAGCAGAGGGCAATCCACTTTCATTCTCACAAAGTGATTTGAAAATTACTGGCTGGTCCATCGAGTGCCGGATTAACGCAGAGGATTCCGAAAGGAACTTTATGCCTTCTCCTGGCCTGATTCCCTTTTACTTGCCGCCAGGCGGCGCGGGTGTACGTGTGGATAGCGCAGTTTACCCTGGCTATACGATTTCACCGCATTACGATTCGATGATTGCTAAGCTTATCGTTTGGGGCTCAACCCGCGAAGAAGCCATTGCAAGAATGAAACGGGCATTGTCTGAATTCGCTATTGATGGCATTCGGACAACAATTCCTTTCCATTTGAAGCTGCTGAATCACCCGAAATTCATAAGCGGAAACTTCGACATTAAGTTTCTTGAGGAGCACGATATTAACGCTTCTGAATGAAGATACGACAAAGATGTGAACAAGTAGTATCGTTTGTCATATTTCTTACCGAATGTTATAGTATATTAACAAGATGCGGTTTATTGCTTGGCCTTGACGCCGAGTACGCGCAACTTTAAGGAGGTGTACAGCCATCATGAGTACGATAGCTGCGGAGTATGAGAAAACGGACATTGGCACGATTCAAATTGCACCTGAAGTCATCGAAGTTATCGCTGGATTAGCTACGATTGAAGTGGATGGAGTCGCTGGAATGAGCGGCGGATTTGCAGGAGGCATCGTAGAGCTTCTTGGACGCAAAAATTTATCCAAAGGTGTTAAAGTTGAAGTGGGTCAGCGCGAAGCTGCGGTAGATGTATCCATTATCGTTGAGTACGGCAACCGTATTCCGGAGATCGCTTCGGAAATTCAACGTAATGTGAAACGTTCTATCGAGATGATGACGGGACTCCACGTTGTTGAAGTGAACGTACATATTCACGATGTACATTTCAAGACGCCTGATAAACCGGAAGAAGAAGAAGTGCTGCACCGAGTTAAATAAATAAAGATGTTTTAATTAAATCCCGTACAACCCCCTCGTGAATGGGCATGCCGCTCGGCGCAAGGGGGTTTTCATTCGGCTTGGCAGGAGGAGGCGCTACGCATGATTAAGGTCGTGGACAAGCTGCTTTTGTTTTTGTATAGCATCGTGATTGGATGTTTATCCGTTTTTCTGCTATCCATAGGATTTGGCTGGATATCGCGAGATTTATTAAACGATTTAATAGGCGATTTATATCGTATCGACTCCATACAGATTACGCTCGCAGTTGTCGGAGTCATCCTATTCATTCTTAGCCTAAGGTTTTTTGTCGTATCTCTTTATCGAGGATCAGCTACAGCTCCGTCAATTGATCAAAGAACTGATTTCGGAGATATTCGCATCTCTCTTGAAACCATTGAAAATTTGACATTGAAAGCAGCATCGCGCCAGCGCGGCGTTAAGGACTTGCGTGCGCGCATTCGGGCAACGGATGCTGGACTTGATATCGTAATACGCGCTGTAGTAGATGGAGAAAGTTCCATACCGGTGCTTACGGAAGAGATTCAACGTACGGTGAAAGAGCATGTAGAGGATATTGCCGGTATACCCGTAACGAACGTTGCGGTATATGTTGCGAACATCATTCAAACGGGGACATTTAAGAGTCGCGTGGAATAGAGGTGAGTTTGCTCATGTGGAGGGAATTCTGGAACATCTATCAGAATCGTATGATTGGCGCAGCGATAGGGCTGTTTTTCGGATTGCTATATTTGTTTGTCGGTTTTTGGGACATGCTTTTTGTAGGGCTGCTCGTCTCAATCGGTTATTGGATCGGCTTACAAAAGGAAACAAGCGACGGACCTGTTTTTCCATGGCAGCGGCTTTGGTATTCGTTGTTGGAAAGATTTCGACCGTTTAAATGATCCTGTGGTCTCCTCCGTACTCCGGATTTCGGAAAGCCGCTTATTCGGGGCAGGGAGGAGATCATAGGTTTTTTTTGAAATATTGGCTTGAACAATTGAGTTTACAAGAATAAAACCATTTTATCGGCATGAAACTGCCGCGGAGGTCACATGAAACGTAGATTAGCACGAGAAATAGCGATTTCAAGCTTATACCAGATGGAAATGAATGAAGTTACGGCTTCAGATGCAGTGGACATGCTTGTGGAAGAAATGAGTTTAGATAATGAAATGGGTGCTGATCCTGCTGAGATAGGCAGCACAGATGCGTTCGCACGTGAGATTGTAGCTGGCGTAATGGAACATAAGCAAGCCATTGACGGTATGCTACAGCAATTTTTGACAGGCTGGCATATTGATCGTTTATCCCGTGTAGATCGCCAGGTTCTAAGGCTTGCTACGTACGAGATGGTATTTCGCGATGATGTTCCGCCGAAAGCAACGATCAATGAAGCGATTGAGCTTGCCAAGCATTTTGGCACAGAGGAATCCGGCAAGTTTGTAAACGGCGTACTTGGAAAATTGCTTTTGGAAATCGAAGAATTAAAATCATAATGGATATGAAATTAATCAAACATTCATCGATGTAAAAGGAGACTGGAGCTATGTGTGCACAAATCATTGAAGGAAAGAAAATATCCGACCTTATCCGTGAGGAGATGATTAAGGAAACTGCAGCCTTGAAAGAAAAGGGAATTATCCCAGGTTTGGCAGTCGTACTCGTAGGCGAAGATCCTGCCTCAAAAGTTTACGTTGGCTCTAAGGAAAAAGCTTGCCAGCAGCTTGGTTTTTATTCAGAGGTACATCGTTTAGACGCAGACACAAGTGAAGAGGATTTACTTGCTGTTATTGAACGTTTGAACAATCAGTCTACGATCAACGGGATTCTAGTTCAACTGCCTCTTCCGAAGCATATTAACGAGAAGGCTGTTATTGATGCGATTGCCGTTGAAAAAGATGTTGACGGCTTCCATCCGGAAAGTGTTGGCAATTTGGTTATTGGCGACGACAGCCTGCTGCCTTGTACGCCTGCTGGAGTAATTGAGCTTATTAAGCGCAGCGGTGTTGATATTTCGGGGAAACATGCCGTTGTTATCGGAAGAAGCAATATTGTGGGCAAGCCAGTTGCCATGCTGCTGCTTCGTGAGAATGCTACAGTTACGATCTGTCATTCTCGTACTGCAAACATGGAGGAAATCGCTAAACAAGCAGATATTCTTGTTGTTGCCATCGGGAAGGCAAAAGCTATTGACAGTAAATTTGTTAAGCCAGGGGCAATTGTTATTGATGTCGGCATTAACCGTTTGGAGAGCGGCAAGCTCGCGGGTGATGTTGATTTTGACGATTGTTTGGATACAGCCGGCTTCATTACACCAGTACCAGGCGGAGTTGGTCCGATGACGATTACGCTCTTAATGAAAAATACGATTACAGCAGCAAAAAGGGCTAACGGAATTAAGGAGTGATGGCGGGCATGGCTGATCAGCCTCGAATTTATTCCATAAAAGAGCTTAATCGGTATATTCGCATGAAAATGGAGTCGGATACACTGCTTGGCGATATTTGGCTGCGCGGTGAAATTTCCAATTTTACACATCATTCAAGCGGACATATGTATTTTACGCTGAAAGATAGCGATAGCCGAATCAAATCCATTATGTTCTCATCCCATAACCAGCGGCTTCCGTTTATACCTAAGGAAGGTACAAAGGTAATTGCTAGAGGGAATATAACGGTTTATGAACGCGACGGCAATTATCAATTTTATGTTAATTCGATGCAGCCTGACGGTATTGGGAGCTTGTATCTAGCGTTTGAACAGCTTAAGAGCAAGCTGAGCAATGAAGGGCTCTTCGCAGAGTCACGCAAACGGGCGATTCCTCTTTTTCCAAAGGCTATTGGAGTTATCACATCGCCAACGGGTGCAGCTGTACGTGATATTATCATTACTTTGCAGCGCCGTTACCCATTAATACCGATCTATGTTTATCCTGTGCTCGTTCAAGGGACTGGGGCAGCACCTGCTATTGTAAAAGCGATAGAAGCAATGAACCGTTTTGGCGAAGCCGACGTATTAATTGTAGGGCGCGGCGGCGGATCATTAGAAGAGCTCTGGGCTTTCAATGAAGAATCCGTTGCTCGAAGCATATCGAACTCGCAGATTCCGATAATTAGTGCGGTAGGCCATGAAACAGATTTCACGATTGCTGATTTTGTCGCTGATTTGCGTGCCGCCACACCTACAGCTGCGGCAGAGCTCGCTGTTCCGAGCATTTCCGAATTGAAGCAGCAGCTGAATCGCCAGCAGCAGCGTCTAGTACAAGGAATTCGCTACCGTGTGAGTGATGAGAAGGAGAAGCTGCAGCGCATAAGGCGTTCACCTTTTTTCTTGCATCCGCGCAGGTACTTGCTTGAGCAGGCTGAACGGCTCGATCGATTGTCAGAGCAGCTCGTTCAGCGAACAAAACGTATTACAGAACGAAGTCATATAAGATTGGCAAGGCAGCAAGCTACACTTTCTGCCCATCATCCTGGCGAGCGGGTAGCTTTCGCAGCCAAAAGGTGGCAGACAGCGACGAAGCAGCTAGAGAGTGCTATGAATAATTCTGTTAAAGACAGGAAAAACAAGCTTTATACCTCTATGAAGCAGCTTGATGCCTTAAGTCCTTTAAAAGTTATGTCTAGAGGTTACAGCCTTGTGTATGATGAGCAAGAGCAACGATTAATCAAATCGATTCGCGATGTGAAAGTAGGCGACATCGTAAAGGTGAAAGTAGCAGACGGTCAGCTAGATTGTCATGTAGGTTCATTGAGAGGAGAGCAAATGGATGGCAGCAACGAATCAAAGTGAGCTCACTTTTGAGCAAGCAATGGAACGACTAGATTCTATTGTATCTAAGCTTGAGAATGGCGATGTTCCTCTTGAGACAGCGATTGAGTTATTCCAGGAAGGAATGAAGCTTTCGCAGCTTTGCGGGGGGAAACTTGAGCAAGTTGAGCAAAAAATCGAACTATTGATTGAAACAGAGCAAGGCTTCCAGAAAAAAACGTTTGCAGATGCAATCGAGAATAAAGGGGAATAAGCTTGAGCGAGAGGGCAGCAATAAAAGCATATTTATCGCAAACCACGGAGCTTATTGAAGCTTCGCTAAAACAATCGTTACCAAGCTCATGGGATGTTCCCCTACGTCTGAGGGAAGCAATGCTATATTCCCTTGAAGCAGGTGGGAAACGCTTAAGACCAGCACTCGTTATTGCAGCCGCAGAAGCTGTTTTCAATAAGCCAGAAACATTGAGTGCTGCTATGCCTGTTGCTTGTGCCGTAGAGTTTATACACACCTATTCGTTAGTGCATGATGATTTGCCAGCTATGGATGATGATGATTTCCGCAGAGGCAAGCCAACCAACCACAAGGTTTTTGGTGAAGCAATGGCGATATTAGCCGGGGATGCGCTTCTGACGCACGCCTTTCATTTAATTCCACAAGCAGCTCGTCAAGGCGGTGTCGCAGCAGATGTTGCGCTTGCCATTGTCGAAGATTTGGCTAAATTAGCAGGAGCTCCCGGGATGGTAGGCGGTCAAGTTGCCGATATGCTAGGTGAGCAAGGCATTACGTCAATTCATGAACTAGAGTATATTCATCTTCATAAAACAAGTGATCTTATTGCCTTCTCGGTTATGGCTGGCGGCCGTATTGGCGGAGCAACAGAAAAGCAGCTTGAACTGCTCGCGATTTATGGACGCAACATCGGTCTTGCTTTTCAAATTCAGGATGATATTTTGGATTTGATTGGGGACGAGAAAAAGCTGGGTAAGAAGACGAACAGTGATGTTCAGCAAAATAAAGTAACCTATCCGTTCCTTATCGGAATAGAAGAAAGCAAAGCTCAAGTTGAACGGCTTACCCAGGAAGCGAAGTCTGCAGTGCTGGAAGCGGAGTTCATAGCTCCAGATCGACTGCTTGAAATTGCAGATTATCTTGTTGGGCGCGATCATTGAGTATGTGATGCTTTTTCCATTTTGGTTGGGAAAAAAAGCTCGGTATGCTATAATAGGAAAAATGTAGATGTACATGGGACAGCAATAAATGCTGTCCGCGAAAGCGAGGAAAGTAACGTGCTGCTTGACCAGATTAACGGACCTCAAGATTTGAAAGCTTTGACAACCGCTCAGCTAGAGCAACTGGCCGCTGAAATCCGTCAGTTCCTTATTGAGAAGCTTTCCGTTACGGGTGGTCATCTCGCTCCTAACTTAGGAGTCGTTGAGCTGACCCTAGCCATGCATTATTTATTTAATAGTCCAGAAGATAAGTTTATTTTTGATGTAGGCCATCAATCCTACGTTCATAAAATTTTAACCGGTCGTATGGATCGGTTTGATACGCTGCGTCAATATAAAGGTTTATGCGGTTTCGTCAAACGTTCAGAAAGCGAACATGATGTTTGGGAAGCTGGACATAGCAGTACATCATTGTCTGCCGCTATGGGTATGGCGCTTGCTCGTGATCTTAAGGGTGAGAGCAATCGTGTAGTTGCAGTTATAGGCGACGGTGCTTTAACTGGCGGTATGGCCTTAGAAGCGCTTAATCATATCGGACACGAGAACAAGAACTTAATCGTTGTCTTGAACGATAATGAGATGTCCATTGCTCCAAATGTGGGTGCATTGCATCACTATTTAGGGAAAATTCGTACAGATCGTCATTATCATAAAGCTAAGGATGAGCTTCAACAGCTGCTCAACAAAATCCCGGCAATCGGCGGGAAGCTTGCTAAGACGGCTGAACGTTTTAAAGACAGCTTAAAATATTTGCTCGTTAGCGGCATATTGTTCGAGCAATTTGGATTTACTTACCTGGGTCCTGTAGACGGACATGATATCGAGCAAGTGATTGATATTATGCGTCAAGCGGATGCAATGCCAGGACCTGTTTTAGTCCATGTATTGACTGTGAAAGGCAAAGGTTATTCTCCTGCCGAAGCAGATTCGTTCAAATGGCATGGCATCACGCCATACAAAATTGAATCAGGCCAAGTAGTCAAAGCAGTTGGCCCGCCAGTATATACTGACGTTTTTGGTCAGATGCTAATTGAGCTTGCTGAGAAGGACGAGCGCATCGTTGCTGTTACTCCAGCAATGCCGGGCGGTTCAGGTTTGCTGCCATTCGCAGCAAGATTTCCGAATCGAATGATCGATGTGGGCATTGCAGAACAACATGCAGCTACCATGTCTGCTGCTTTAGCGATTGAAGGCATGAAACCTGTGTTTGCAGTGTATTCGACTTTCTTGCAGCGAGCATATGATCAAGTCGTTCATGATATTTGCCGTCAGAACCTGAATGTTATATTTGCCATAGACCGTGCTGGATTCGTTGGCCCGGATGGTGAAACACATCATGGTGTTTATGATATTTCATTCTTAAGACATATACCAAATTTGGTCATTATGATGCCTAAGGATGAGAATGAGCTAAGACGAATGCTCAAGACCGCCGTAGAATATAATGATGGCCCAATAGCTGTTCGTTATCCGCGCATTGCAGGATTAGGCGTAGAGATGGAAGCAGATCCGCAAGTATTGCCTATAGGCAAGTGGGAAACCGTACGCGAAGGCGACTCGACCGTTATTATGGCCATTGGACCGATGCTGCAGGTTGCTGAAGAAGCTGCAGACCTTCTCAAGCGTGAAGGCATCAATGTTCAAATTGTAAATGCTCGGTTTATTAAGCCGCTTGATGAAAAGATGCTATTATCGTTTGCTGCAGAAGGCAGGCATATGATTGTGCTTGAGGAAAATGCAGAGCTTGGCGGTTTTGGCAGTTCTGTTCTTGAGTTCTTCTCACTCAAAGGCATTTACGGCTTAACTATTCGGATCATTGGAGTACCTGATGTATTCGTTGAACACGGATCCATTAAAGAACAACGCAAAGAAATTGGATTAACGGCTGATAGAGTTGCAACAGAATTAAAAACGATGCAGCCAAGGCGCATGAAACGAGTTACTGGCAAACAGTAACGTCTGAGGGTGAAAGATGACAACAACAACAGCTAAAGAACGAATAGACGTATTGCTTGTTGAGCGCGGCTTTTATGAAAGCAGAGAAAAGGCAAAAGCGGCTTTGATGGCGGGTCTTGTGCTAGTAAATGACGAGCCTGTTGACAAAAGCGGTATGAAGGTGGCACGTTCGGCAGACATTAAGGTAAAGGGCGCGCTTCATCCTTATGTTAGCCGAGGCGGGCTAAAGCTGGAAAAAGCGATTCGAGTGTTTAATATTGATTTGCGCGAACGCGTTATGCTCGATATCGGTGCTTCAACCGGTGGCTTTACCGACTGCGCATTACAAAATGGGGCATCATATGTATATGCTATTGATGTTGGATATAACCAACTTGATTGGTCGCTAAGACAAGATGAACGCGTTCATGTTATGGAGCGAACTAATTTTCGTTATACGCAGCCAGCTGATTTAGTTGGGCCACCGCCAACATTTGCAACAATTGATGTATCCTTTATTTCGTTAAAACATATATTGCCTGCTTTATCTACGTTATTAACGGTTGGTTCCGGTATTGTAGCTTTAATTAAGCCGCAATTCGAGGCTGGGCGTGAGAAAGTAGGTAAATCAGGAGTTGTACGTGACTCTGGCGTGCACAGAGATGTACTTCGTACCGTTTTGACTGGAGCAGCTGAGATTGGTTTTTCATTGCAGGATATTACGTTCTCCCCAATTACGGGTGGAGAAGGCAATATTGAATTTTTAGCTTATTGGCATTGGTCTGCTGAACCAAATACTGCTGTACCCGATGACAACGCATTAGCAGAGCTAGTGAAACAAGCAAATGAAACCTTTACAACGAATAAATAAATGAGGAAGGTGCCTGGCAGAGTCATAACTGCCGGCATCTTTTTTACTTTACAGCATAGTGCTCCATTTGTTAAACTATAGAAAAGCAAACAAACGTTCGGCAATCGACACAAACAGGAAAATGCCCCCAGCATAGCGAACGAATAAGTATACAATCCATTTGCGAATGGGGGATGCTGATGGGAACCTATGGTGATTGGGCGATCATGCTTGTCGCTGGATGTTTGTTCGTATTGTGGCTGTTCAGAGTGTTTCACCGCTGGCTGCATGAGCCTGCAAGCGTTAGTCGGCTTACGCTCGGCAAGGGCGGTACTCTTTCAGTAGATGATGAAAATATATTGTTGCTGGAGCAAGCTGGGTACGAAGTAACTTCAGGAAAACATTTAGTTCCGATTCCAATCAAGCTTGATGATGTGCCGCTTGGAAAGGGAAGCCGGTTATACATTGATTATATTGCGGAAAAGAATAATTGCACGTATATAGTGAAAACTGCTCGTGACCGGATGCCAATTGACTGGTCGCCGAGCGGTGTAAGAGATCGTTTGCTTGTGTATTCGCTGCTTTTGCCCGAATGCGATGGAATTTTATTCGTGGACGCAAGGGAGAAGTTGATTCGCAAAGTCACGTTTCACATTGCAGACCAATAACTCATGGAGGTTTTTTATGAAGGGGCTTCGTCAATATCGAATTAAAGAAATTATTAGCAATAGTGTGATTGAGACACAAGAGGAGCTTGTAGAAGCGCTTCGCACGACAGGTATGCAAGTAACGCAAGCGACCGTTTCACGCGATATGAAGGAATTAATGCTAATTAAAGTGCCTGCAGGTGAAGGCAAATATAAGTATTCCATTCCGCAAGAGCATCAGAAGCAAAATCCTATTCATAAGCTTAAGCGGGCTTTGCTTGACCATTTTGTACATATTGACTTTACAGATAATCTTGTTGTTATGAAATGTTTGCCAGGGACAGCAAATACCATTTGTGCATTGGTTGATAATATGGAGTGGACTGAAGTAATGGGTACAATCTGCGGAGACGATACGATCTTGATGATTTGCAGAACCAAGAAGCAAAGCAATGAAGTAGTAGAACGATTACTTGAGCTATTGAACTAAGGAGGATGTCAGAGCCATGCTGCGTGAGTTGTCGATAAGGAATTTAGCGGTAATTGAAGAAGTAAACGTTACATTTCATCATGGATTTCATGTATTGACAGGAGAGACAGGAGCAGGTAAATCGATTCTTATTGATGCGCTAAGCTTGCTGGTCGGCGGTAGAGGCTCCGCAGACATGGTACGGTATGGTTGTGATAAAGCTGAAATGGAAGCTTTATTTGACCTTCCACGAAATCATCCTGTATGGGTCGTTCTGAACAAGCTTGGTGTACATGCATCCTGTGATGAGATGTTAGTAATAAGAAGAGAGCTGTCTGCAAATGGTAAGAGCAGCAGCCGTGTGAATGGCCAGCTCGTTACAATGACCATGCTAAGGGAAATTGGCGAATGCCTTGTCAATATTCATGGTCAGCATGAGCATCAATCACTCCTTCGAACAGAACAGCATTTAGAGTGGCTAGATCTATTCGCTGGAGATTTGCTAATTGAACGGAAGCAAATATATCGGACCATATTTTCGCAGCTTCAGCAGGCAAGGGCATCATTACGCGAGCTGGAAAATTCGACTAGACACAATGTGCAAATGCTTGATTTATATCGTTTTCAAATTGAAGAAATATCGAATGCGCAGCTTAAGCCATTGGAAGATGAGCTTCTAACAGAGCAGAGGCGCAAGTTATTGTATGCAGGGAAGAGAATGGACGCCGTATCGGAGGCCTATTCGCTTTTGTATGGAGGCAAAGGGCTTGATATGGTTAGCAAGGCAGTAGCTAAGCTGATAGATATTCAAACTTATGACGCAGCGAAACTAAATCCACTTCTTGAACAGCTTCAATCTGCCTTTTATCAAGCTGAAGATGCTGCATTCCAGCTTCGTGATTATCGTGATGGCATTGAGTCTGATCCTGATCAGCTCTCGCAGGTTGAAGACAGGCTTGATTTAATAAATAGTATGAAGCGCAAATACGGGGAAACAATACCCGATATACTTGCTTATTTAGAGAGGACAATTGTGGATCGTGACAAGATCGAGAACCGTGATCAACTTCTTGAAGAGCTTAAAGCAGAGGAAATGAAGCTTTATGATCAAGCGCTGATTTTGGCACAGGAATTGTCACAGCTTCGGGAGCATGCAGCGACAAAGCTGTCTGAAGCGATTGAGAATGAGCTAGGACAGCTTCAAATGCCAGCGGCTAAGTTTCGTGTGCAAATCGATACGACAGTCGGAGGAGCGGGTGAAACAAAGCAGATTCGCTTGCATAGCAATGGTATGGATGAAGCGATCTTTATGCTCTCTACTAACCCAGGAGAGCCGTTGAAGCAGTTAAGCAAGATTGCTTCTGGGGGAGAAATGTCGCGTATTATGCTCGCCCTTAAGAGCATTTTCGCAGAAATTGATCAAGTTCCTGTACTTATTTTTGATGAGGTCGATACAGGCGTCAGCGGACGTGCTGCTCAGGCTATCGCAGAGAAAATGTCACAGCTTGCATCGAAGTGCCAAGTATTCTCTATAACGCATTTGCCTCAGGTTGCTTGCATGGCAGATCATCATTATGAAATAAGAAAACAAGTCATTGGTTCGCGTACATCTACATCTGTATCGGAACTGCTTGAAGCGGTACGTATCGAAGAACTAGCACGCATGCTTGGCGGAGTGGAAGTAACGGAAAAAACACGGAATCATGCACAAGAAATGCTTGATTTGGCACATAGACAGAAAGGAGCGTAATGGAAGCCAATTAGGGAATGTTTTTGTGGACATAAAACGAACGGGTGAGGGTAACTTAAAGGTACGCCATTGGCGACTTATCCTTCTTCGTCATGCGATGGAAATACAGGGAGCGTGAAATCATTGAACTCCAGTCAAAGGAAGCGATGGTTTGGCCTGGTTCTCGTTTTCTTCATTTGCATGATCGGAAGCTCCACCCCGTTTCAACATTTTGCCGCAATCCCGAATGAACTTCGTTTATTCTCCGGGCAACTGAAACGTTTACAATATGGAGTGCCCGTTCATGCTGAAGTAACGGTCGACCCTCAAATGCTTCAGATTAACGGATCAACCAGTCATTCTTTATCCGTAAATTTGAATGAACCACTGTCACTGCAGTCGAGTCAAAGCGGTCAAACGAAAATGAAAGTGAAATTATTTGGTAAAATTCCATTCAAGACTGTAAAGGTTAATGTTGTACCTGATCTCCGTGTCATTCCAGGCGGTCAAACGATTGGAGTCAAAGTTAAATCATCGGGCATTTTAGTTGTAGGACATCATCAGGTAGCTGGCAGCAACGGCATGAAACAATCCCCTGGTGAGGCCGCAGGACTGCGTTTAGGCGATTTAATTGTGAAGATTGATGGTACAAGCATTAATCAAGTAAACAGGATTGCGGAGCTAAGTGAGAAGGCTGGCAATGAGAAGAAGCCGCTTGAAGTAACCTATAAGCGAGATGGGCAATTAGGCAAGACGCTTTTAAATCCAGTTTATGATGCGGAAGATAAGGCATGGCGATTAGGTTTATATATCCGTGATTCAGCAGCCGGCGTAGGTACATTAACGTTTTATGCACCAGATCAGGGTGTTTATGGTGCATTAGGCCATGTTATCACGGATATGGACACACAAACTCCGATTGATGTTGGCGAAGGCCAGATTTTACAGTCCAGCGTTACGTCCATTAACAAAAGCCAAAATGGCGAGCCGGGAGAAA
The DNA here is from genome assembly GCF_056398745.1 of Paenibacillus sp. 01T424. Lineage (NCBI taxonomy): Bacteria > Bacillati > Bacillota > Bacilli > Caryophanales > Paenibacillaceae > Paenibacillus > Paenibacillus sp. 01T424. The sequence goes on from NZ_JBFTPZ010000013.1 coordinate 42,991, forward strand.
AAAGAGCGCATTTTGTGAAAGAAAGCAAAATATTAGGCAATGTTGAGCGAAACACTCCGTTTGGCATTTTCGGCAAAATGAATGAAGTTCCTACTCACAGTTACAGTGATAAATCTGTTCCTGTCGCATTTGCTGAAGATGTTAAGGAAGGGCCAGCGCAAATTTTGACTGTTGTGAATGGACAGAAGGTTGAGCGCTTTGATATTGAAATTGTGCATGTATCAAAGCAATCTGGTCCAGCGACAAAAGGTTTGGTTATTAAGATAACGGACAAAAGATTGTTAAGCAAAACCGGTGGTATTGTTCAAGGGATGTCGGGTAGTCCGATCATTCAAGATGGCAAATTAGTTGGAGCTGTCACTCATGTATTCGTTAATGATCCCTCTTCAGGATATGGCTGCTTTATCGAATGGATGCTGCAGGATGCAGGAGTACTGCTGAAGTCGGCAAACGGACATATCGGCGAAGCTGCATAATGGCTTGCTATTAGAAAATAACGCCCTCTTGAGCTGAATAGCAGCTTAGACGGGCGTTATTTTTAATTAAATCCATTTATCTAAAAACCGCGTCAATAGGTAAATGAGCAATGAAATTTGTCGAAGAAGAACGAACATCATCGGTACATGTAATAAATTTTTTATTATATCGAATCCCCGTAAAAAAATAAAGAAAAATAATTTTCGACAGAAGGAATTGAACTCCACATGTCGAAAACTTTAGATTAGACAACTAGTGAGCGAAATCATGAATATCATTTAAGGGAGGACCACAACTTGCATAAGATCGAAGTATTATTAGCAGATGACAACCGGGAATTTACTAACTTGTTATCGGAATACATATCCGAACAAAGTGATATGAGTGTGAGTGGAGTCGCGTATAATGGAGAAGAGGTTTTAAGACATCTGGAGGAAGCAAGAAAAGTTCCTGATGTGCTTATCCTTGATATTATTATGCCTCATTTGGATGGACTAGGTGTACTTGAACGGTTGAAAGAAATTAACCTATCTCCTATGCCCAAGATCATTATGCTGACTGCTTTCGGCCAAGAGAACATTACTCAAAAAGCGGTACAGCTTGGTGCTTCCTATTATATTTTGAAGCCGTTTGACATGGATATTTTAGCTAATCGTATTCGTCAGCTTGTTGGGAACCCAACTTACTCTTCAACGGGCAGCTTCACAACTAGCTCCTCTTCAATGAAATCCAACGTCGTTCCTATCCCTAAAGGGAAAAACCTCGATGCCAACATTACGAGCATCATTCATGAAATCGGAGTACCTGCTCATATTAAAGGTTACCAGTACTTGCGTGAAGCGATTACGATGGTTTATAACAATATCGAAATTCTTGGTGCCATCACAAAAACTCTTTATCCTGCCATTGCTGAAAAATTTAAAACAACGCCATCTCGCGTTGAACGCGCTATCCGCCATGCCATTGAAGTGGCTTGGACTCGTGGCAACATCGACAGCATTTCTCACCTGTTTGGCTATACGATCAACATCAGCAAATCAAAGCCTACTAATAGCGAGTTCATCGCGATGGTGGCTGATAAGCTGAGGATTGAGCATAAAGTTAGCTGAACGTAGAAGGGAGAATCGTTAAAGGAAAACTCGTTTTTTAATAACTATCCGTAATCTAGTTATTGTGTGACTTCATACGTTTCAACTAGGTCATCTTAAATTCGATATGATTTGAATCCACTGCTTTATTGGGCTTTAAACCCCATAAGAGGAGTGGATTTTTTTGTGGGGCTACATGACAAAATTTATAATAAATATTAAATTGTTATTATATTAAAAATTTGGAGTATTAAAGAATGATCTTATATTAAGGGGTTATTTTAAAAAGCTAAATAGAACATGATGTGAGTTATGCAGTTAAGGAGATTATACGTAAATATTTATAAAGGTTTTAGTTAACTATTTTTGAGCATGTTGGTGATCGTAAGAGAGAATGACGAAGTAATAAGGATTTATTGTGTGAGTAAGGCTCAATCTATCAGATTTCTCCTCATGAAGATTCTAACGAACCGTAAAGAGCTTATGTTTACGGAAATAGATGTTTAAAGATTTTAACGAATCATAGCAACGCTATTAGTCACTTTTGATCAATAAAAGAGACCAAATAAAAGAAATAAGGTAACTAGAGTTCGTTACATTTTATTTATTAAGAAATGAAGCCAATTAAAGTTATGGGGTTCGTTACGGTTGGTAATTGATGCTGCATCGTACGTCGTATCACATAAAAAGTTATCATAACGGATAAAAGGAAAAGAAAAATAAGCACCTCATCTCCTCAGGAAAATAGGTGCTTATTTAAAATCACTAACCCTGTTCTCAGAAATAATCAGAGAAATACGGACGCTCCTGATTAATCAATTGCTCCAGTTTTCGAATGGATGCGTCATCGGCTTGCATACGGCCAATACGTGCAAGATAGGTTGGCCGCTTGTAACCCATTAACATCGTCGTTAAAGCGGGAATGTCGATAACTACCGATGGTGCGATGCCGCCATGGGTCATATGGCCTTTTCCGTTTGTGTCTACCGTTAGGGTGAAGGTTCCTTGATTCCATTCAAGCATAGGATCATGGAGATTGATAACGAGTCGGCTTTCCTTTTCTTGCTTTTCAAATGGATACTGCTCGATGAACAATACGATATCTACAATTCGTGCCATGTAATAAGGAGCAATGGTTTCTTTAATATCCCCATCGTCCAATATGAATGCAAGAGGCTCATCCTGATAGATATCCCCTTTTACAAGCGTAATCATTGAGAAATGGGCACTGACAAAGTTCCATAATCCAGTGCGTGCCTCTTCGTTAATATAGATCATTTCTTTCATGTGAAAGATCTCTTCGGCAATCCAATACAGCAAATACCCCATAGGTGAGTCGTTATTGTCGTAATAGATCGCTACGGTCATATCATCTAAATCCCAGCGCAAATACTCTTCCCAAGCAAGCTCGTTTCGCAGCATAGCACCATGGTGCAAGCGGGCAAATTGCTCATATATTGTTTTGATGTCCGGATGTTCAATGGTTACACGTTCAACATGACCAGGCACGTTTTTCAGCTTAGGCAGCTGAGTGTCCGGAACCTCAAAAGAAATTTTATCGGAAATGATCTCCCAGCCTTTACGTCTGTAATAAGGAATTGAGTAGGGGTATAAGTAAGAGATCGATTGTTTCCGCTCACGCATTTTGCTTAAGGCAAGCAGCATGAGCTTATTCATCAAGCCCAAATTGGCATATTCGGGATAGGTTCCGACACCTGTCAGTCCACCCATTTCATAAATATGTCCGTAGATGTTTACCTGAAAGGGATATACAGCAAGCTGAGATATAAGTTTATCGCCATCAAACCACCCTTGAACATCGGCATACTGAAGTACGGGAAGCTTTGCTTTTGCTATCTCTCTGTTCTCCCAGCCGAAGGTTTGTAAATCGCGATTGGTCACTTGAAAAACATAGCGCAATAAATTGTTGAACTGCTCGCCATGCTGGGTTTCGATTTTTTTTAACTTGAGTCTGTCATGCAATTTCCGTCGACTCATAGGTGACAACCTCCATTTATTTAAACATATCCAAGTAGTGTACCATCCCTTAGAAGTGCAAACAAATTAGCCCTAACGGAAGGGAATGCAGCACATGGTCGAATTTGATGATTCAAAATGTTTGTTAGAGAATGGTGAAAAGTTTTCTATATGCTGAGGATGTCCTACAATTGATCTGATTAATCAAAAACAGACATGGATGTGTGTTAAGTAGGTATCGAGGTTGGAGGAGTTGGAAATTGAATATAAAATGGATTTTTTTTCAAAAAAAAAGGCCATCAAGGATGCCTCAGTTGTAAACAACTCTGCGGTTTAAATAAACGTTGCTGCCATATTTCTTGATTAAACCATGCGATTCTGCTTTTATAAAGCTATGAATTTCTTTTAGGCGCTGCGTTTGTGGCTGGATTGTCTCTTTTACTTTTCCATCTACGGTAACATCGAATACTATTTTCATGATTGCACCTCTTTTCTTTTGGTTAATTTCATAATAGTGTTGTTGTATGATGAGATCATAAATTGAAATGCGGACAATTGTAATTTTTTTTGGAAAGCATCATCGCTATGTAAAATATCCAAGGAGAGGTGACAGGATGAGAGCCGTCTACGCAGGAAGTTTTGACCCGATTACACTTGGGCATGTGTCCGTTATAGAGAGAGCCTTTCAATTATTTAGTGAGGTTCATATTATAGTCGCCAATAATCGATCAAAAAAACATCATTTTACGATAGAGCAGCGTACGGAGCTTGTCGCTTTATCTGTGCCAAAGGATGATAAAATCCATATTATTCCTTATGAAGGCATTGTGGCTGACTATATAAATGAGCATGATATTAACGTAGTCATACGGGGAATTAGAAATGCAACTGACCTAGAATATGAACTGCAGCTTGAGCAATATATTCGTAATACTACGTTGGCGGATACGATTTATTTATCTCCATACACGCATTACATGCAAACGAGCAGCTCACTCGTTAGAATGTTTCTTATGTCTGATAAGACGGAGCTGGCAGCTTCGTATATGGTTCCAAAAGCGTATGCGCAAATGCTTGATTACGTGGATTATACCTAGTTTTTTTTAAAATTCATCATAAAAAAAACCGCCAAGCTAGGATCAAAACGATCCGAACATGAGCGGTTTTAATTATGATTGTTGTATAAAACTAGCTTTGTGGCTTTGGCGGACGAGGACGTTTCTGCTTGAACCTAGGAGCAACGTAGTTCCGTTTGCGGTCRCGAAAAAAAGTCCAGCCCGCGATAAAACCTGCACCTGCAGCGAACATGATAAAGCCAAGTAAAAATTTGAGCCATTCAAAATCTGGCGTAATGGTTTCATTTCCGAATTCAGAGAAATACACGAATACCGAATCTTTCATTTTCAGAAAACCGAAGCAAGCAAGTAAGCCTGGAATAACGAGCATGAGGATAGCAATAAAGCGAGCAGCAACTAATTTCATAAATACAGTGTCTCCTTATCGGTCAAAATATACAGTTAGCTCTATCATACCTTTTTACGTGTAGAGTGTCTATTTCGTAAAACGACGATGTTTTCGTCATTAAAAACAGGTACAATAGGGATGGATGACATGTTACAATGCGAATGGGCATCTTAGAGATTTATATGAATAGGCAAAAAAAGTATATAGTTATGGTTATTAGAAGGGAATGATTTTATGGCTATACAGGTAGATGTAGCAGTGCTCGGAGGCGGGCCTGGCGGTTATACAGCAGCCATTCGTGCTGCACAACTAGGAAAATCGGTTGCCATTATCGAAATGGACAAGCTTGGCGGCACATGCCTACATAAAGGATGTATTCCGAGTAAATCGCTGCTCCGGAGCGCTGAGGTATATTCAACGCTGCTTGAAGCAAGCTCATTTGGCATCCAAGTGGCAGATGGGGCGATATCGCTCAACTATGGCAAAGTACAAGAACGTAAGGATCAAACCGTAGAGCAGCTCTATCGTGGACTTCAAAGCTTAATGAAAAAGAATGGCATTCAAATTATTCAAGGAAAGGGCAGAGTCATTGGTCCTTCAATCTTCTCTCCAAAAAGTGGCTCATTGGCCGTAGAGCTGCCTGATGGGGAAATGGAATCGGTTGTATCCACTAATCTCATTATTGCTACAGGATCTCGTCCTCGTACATTGCCAGGTTTAACACCAGACGGCGAATATATAATGACCAGTGATGAAGCGCTAGTTATGGACAAACTGCCTAAATCCGTTATTATTGTCGGCGGCGGGGTTATCGGCGTTGAATGGGCTTCACTTCTGCATGATTTTGGCGTTCAAGTTATTTTGGTAGAAGCGGGCTCCCGCCTTTTGCCTGGTGAAGATACAGAGGTTTCAGCTGAGCTGACAAGAGTGCTGCGTGGACGCGGTGTACGTGTGCTGACTGGCGTTCAACTGCAGACCGATCAATACAAAGGCGAAAACGGTGAAGTGTCTATCGTTGCAGCTACGCAAGACGGTGACGTCATATTGACTGCAGAAAAGCTATTGGTATCCGTAGGACGCCAAGCGAATGTGGAAAACATGGGTCTCGAAAATACCGATGTTCGCACATCGGGCGGTGTGATCGAGGTCAATGCGTTCGGTCAAACGAGCGAGCCGCATATTTATGCCATTGGCGATGTTATTGGCGGTGTTCAGCTCGCTCATGCTGCTGCGCATGAGGGTATAATTGCAGCCGAGCATATTTGCGGTGAGAAACCCGTTGCGATTGAGGCTCATTTGATACCAAGGTGCATCTATTCCCGTCCGGAAATTGCTTCTTACGGCTTGACAGAGGATGGAGCACGCGCGAAAGGGCATGACATCAAGACGGGTAAAATTCCGTTTCAAGCGATTGGCAAGGCTATTGTTTTAGGAGAGAAAGAAGGATTCGTCAAGGTAATCGCTGATCGGAAGACCAACRATATTGTTGGTGTTCATATGATTGGAGCTCATGCAACGGATCTAATATCCGAAGCAGCACTCGCTGGAATTCTGAACGCAACACCTTGGGAAGTTGGCCAAATGATCCATCCTCATCCGACGCTTTCGGAGGCGCTGGGAGAAGCGATGCTTGCCGTAGATGATAGAGCGATATCGTTCTAATGAAGACTGTTTTCTTTTTGGTTCAATTGGAGTTATAATATATATGATCAAGTCTTAGTACCAGGTTATAATAGCGCGCAAAAGGAGGAACACCTTATGACCCAATCTGCTTCTACTGGGCAAAATGTTCGTCATTTGGAATTAGGGCTTAGCGATGAGCAAGCAATTGATATGTACGCAACGATGGTGACTGCTCGCAAGTTTGATGAGCGTATGCTGCTGCTGCAGCGTGCAGGGAAAATCAATTTTCACGTATCAGGTGTAGGACAAGAGGTAGCACAAGTTGCTGCGGCGTATGCACTTAATCGAGAAACAGATTATTTTTTACCTTATTATCGGGACTATGGCTTCGTGCTCTCTGTTGGTATGACACTGCGTGATTTGTTGCTGTCGGTTTTCGCCAAAGCGGAAGATCCAAATAGCGGCGGACGCCAGATGCCTGGCCACTTTGGCTCGAAGAAACTGCGAATCGTCACGGGCTCAAGTCCAGTAACAACGCAGGTTCCTCATGCAGTAGGCATAGCGCTCGCGGCAAAAATGAAAAACAAGCCTCTTGTTAGCTTTGTTACATTTGGTGAAGGTTCGAGCAATCAAGGCGATTTCCATGAGGGCTGCAACTTTGCTGGAGTACATAAGCTGCCTGTTATTTTCATGTGCGAAAATAACCAATATGCAATTTCAGTTCCGATTCACAAGCAATTAGCAGGTACAGTTGCCGATCGTGCACTTGGTTATGGCTTCCCTGGATATCAGGTTGACGGTAACGATGCACTTGAGATGTACCGTGTTGTGAAGGAGGCGCGTGAGCGCGCAATTGCAGGCGAAGGTCCAACATTGATTGAAGCAATGATGTACCGTATTTCACCACACTCTACTTCAGATAACGATCTCGCTTATCGTACGAAGGAAGAAGTTGATTCCAACCGTGCGAAAGATGGCATCCCAAAATATAAGCAATATCTGATTGATTGCGAGATATGGTCCGAGGAGCTTGAAACAGAGCTTCAAGCCAAAATTCGCAAGATGCTTGACGAGGCTACTGAATATGGCGATAAAGCGCCGTTCCCGACGCCGGAATCTACATTGCTGCACGTGTATGCGGATGATGCTGATCAAGGAGGTACGGAATAATGGCAGTTATTGAATATATTGATGCAATTCGCCAAGGGATGAAGGAAGAAATGGAACGAGACGAAGATGTCTTCGTTCTGGGTGAGGATGTTGGTCTCAAAGGCGGCGTCTTTACAACGACCAAAGGATTGCTGGAGCAATTTGGCGAGGATCGTGTACTTGATACTCCGCTTGCAGAGTCAGCCATTGCAGGTGTTGCAATCGGCGCAGCGATGTATGGCATGAAGCCCATTGCTGAAATGCAGTATTCAGATTTTATGTTTCCGGCTACCAATCAAATTATTAGCGAAGCGGCCAAAATCCGTTATCGCTCGAACAATGATTGGACTTGCCCGCTCGTAATTCGCGCTCCTATTGGCGGCGGTGTTTTTGGAGGACTGTACCATTCACAATGTACGGAGTCGGTATTTTTCGGTACACCTGGTCTGAAAATTGTTGCTCCATACCGTGCATACGATGCGAAAGGGCTTCTAAAAGCAGCTGTGCGTGATCCGGACCCTGTATTGTTTTTTGAGAATAAAAAATGCTACAAGCTCATTATGGATGAAGTTCCAGAAGAGGACTATATTGTTCCTATTGGTAAAGCGAATGTTCTTCGCGAAGGCGATGACATTACGGTTATCGGTTATAGTCTGCCTCTTCATTTTGTGGAGCAGGCGGCAGCAGATCTAGCGACGGAGGGCATTAGCGCTCATATTCTCGATCTACGGACGCTTCAGCCTCTGGACAAAGAAGGCATTCTTGAAGCGGTGAGAAAAACAGGCAAGGTGCTTATTATCCATGAGGACAATAAGACTGGCGGCGTAGGTGCTGAGGTTTCAGCGATCATCGCAGAAGAGCTGCTTTATGAGCTTGATGCTCCGATTATGAGACTATGTGGACCAGACGTGCCAGCGATGCCTATCAACCCGCCGGGCGAGAAGTTTTTTATGCTCAACAAAGATAAAGTTAAAGAAGCAATGCGACAGCTAGCGCTTTATTAAAATATAAGAAGTCTAAAGTACTAAGCTTATATGTCACCGCGAAACGTATGCTGCGCCGCCGAAGGACGGCGGTAGCCGTTTACGCCTCGGCCAGTAGGGAGATGTGAATTATGAAAACTATGACGGAAATCGTCGTGCCTCAACTAGCAGAATCACTTGTATCAGCTACCATCGATAAATGGCTGAAGCAGCCTGGCGATTGGGTTGATGTTTACGAGCCTGTCTGCGAGATTATTACAGATAAAGTGAATGCTGAACTGCCTTCCACTGTAGCCGGCAAGCTTGTTCGTATCCTTGTTGGCAAGGGGGAGACCGTTCCAGTCGGCACTCCAATCTGCATAATTGAAACAGAAGGTTCTGCTGAGGATGCCGGAATCGGGGCTGCGGAATCCCAGACGGCTGCACCAAAAGAGGCAACTGCCACACAAGTAAGTGAAATAGATTTGCAAGACGCTCCAATGCGCAATCGTTTCTCACCGGCTGTACAGCAGCTGGCAGCTGAACACTCTATTCGTCTTACTGATGTTCCAGGAACCGGTTTAGGCGGACGTATCACACGTAAAGACGTTCTTGCTTATGTAGCAGCTGGTGGCAATCAAGCCTCTAGCGGGAATGCTGCTGTGCCTGCAGCCCGAACTGTAGATGCTGCTGCGCAGGTTCGTTCTTCTGGTCTGCATTTGACGGAAACGCCAAGGTTCCCAAAAATCGAAGTGGAAGGAGCATCGGGAGCTGGTCGTGGTGATAGCTTCATTGATGTAACGCCAATTCGGAATACGATTGCTCGCAACATGAGACAAAGCGTAAGTGAAATACCGCATGCATGGACTATGATTGAAGTAGATGTAACGAATCTTGTTCTTCTGCGCAATAAGCTTAAGGATGATTTCATGAAGCGCGAAGGCATTAATTTAACGTATTTGGCATTCCTGCTCAAAGCTGTCGTTAATGCAATCAAAGATGTGCCAATCATGAATTCCATGTGGGCTGTTGATAAAATCATTGTGAAGCGGGATATCAACATCGCACTGGCGGTTGGTACAGAGGATTCTGTCCTTACACCTGTTATCAAGAATGCTGATCACAAAAACGTAGCCGGTCTTGCGAAAGAAATTGAAGAGCTTGCTCGTAAAACGAGAGAAGGTAAACTGACGCTGTCTGATATGCAGGGCGGAACGTTTACTGTTAACAATACAGGTTCCTTCGGTTCCATTTTGTCATATCCGATTATTAACTATCCGCAGGCTGCCATTCTAACGTTTGAATCCATTGTGAAGCGTCCCGTTGTCATAAATGATATGATCGCTGTTCGTTCAATGGCTAACTTATGTTTGTCACTTGATCATCGGATTTTGGACGGCGTTATTTGTGGTCGTTTCTTACAGCGTGTGAAGGATAATCTAGAGAGCTTTAATCTAGAAAGCAAATTGTATTAGAAAAGGGGAGCACGATCATGGCTGAAGCGGATAACGCAAAAAGCTTGAGACGGCTGGATGCCCAATATATAGGCATGCTCGATTACGCGGAAGCGTGGGAGCTGCAAAAAACATATATAAAGCAAATTGATAAGGAGGAGCGCAATCAGTCGCTGCTCCTTCTTCAGCATCCGCCTACGTATACGATGGGTTCTGACAAACATCCTGAGCACCTTCTGCTTGATGAGGCAGAGCTTAAGGAACGAGGTATCGCTTTTTATCAAATCGACCGTGGCGGGGATATTACTTATCATGGCCCTGGCCAGCTGGTCGGCTATCCACTTCTTTATCTAGATGCAGTAGGTCTTAATTTGCATGCCTATTTGCGGAGCCTTGAGCAAGTCATTATTAATTGGCTGAGCGAGTATGGTATAGAAGCGGGCAGAAAGCCGGAATATACAGGAGTATGGGTCGGTGATCTGAAAATAGCGGCCATAGGCGTAAAATTTAATAAAGCCCGCCATCAGCGGGGCTTTATTACGAGTCATGGATTCGCTCTTAATATTAAATCTGGCATTGCCGAAGAAGGATTTAGCGGGATTATTCCTTGCGGCATCCAACAATTCGGCGTAACATCCTTTAATGATTTAACAGGGCTTGATTTATCGGTTGAGGAAGCGGCGAACCAATTGCTCCCTCATTTTGTGAAAGAATTCAGATGTGAATTGGATCTAGTAAAGAAATAGTGATCCAAGACCAGCTAGCAAGGATGATAAAACTAATGCCGATACGAGAACGATGGCAACAATTCGAATCAATCGCTGTCTGCGCATATGAAAAACCCCTTTCTTGATTTGGAACGTCATAGCTTGCTATGAGCTTGTCATTTACTCTATTGTATACGAAAGTTATGGACGGAGGAAACGTTAATGATTACAAAAGATCGTTTAGTGAATGAATTTATGGAATTGGTGAAGATAGATAGTGAAACAAAACACGAGCAGGAAATAAGCCGTGTGCTAAAGCAAAAGTTCGAAGCGCTTGGCTTGCAAATTAGCGAAGATGATGCAGCAGCTAAGACCGGGCATGGCGCAGGGAATCTATTTGCAATATGGGAAGCAGAGGGAGCATCAGCATCAGCACCAACGATTTTTTTTACATGCCATATGGACACAGTAACACCTGGTGTTGGCATCAAGCCGCAGCTTGACGCTGATGGTTATATAAGAAGTGATGGAACAACGATTCTGGGCGCTGACGATAAAGCAGGCATTTCTGCCATTTTTGAAGCAATCCGTGTCGTTAAGGAGCAGTCCATTCCGCATGGGCGTATTCAATTCGTCATTACGGTAGGAGAAGAATCAGGTCTACTTGGCGCACGCTCACTGGATGCATCGAAGCTGGAAGCTAAGTTTGGATACGCGCTTGATTCGAATGGTGCCGTTGGTGATATAGCAGTAGCAGCGCCGACACAAGCGAAAGTTACGATCAAAATGTATGGTCGTTCAGCACATGCTGGCGTTAATCCTGAGGATGGGATCAGTGCCATTCAAGTTGCTGCAAAAGCAATTGCAAGAATGCCGCTTGGACGTATAGATAAAGAAACAACGGCGAATATCGGCCGATTCGAAGGCGGCGGCGCTACAAATATTGTGTGTGATTTTGTGACGCTGTATGCTGAGGCGAGAAGCATTGTACAGCATAAGCTGGACAATCAGATTGTTGCGATGCGAAAAGCGGTTGAGAGTGCTGCAGAAGAGTTTGGTGCACGGGGAGAGCTTGAAAGTGAAATCATTTATCCTGCTTATCAATACGATGATGCAGATCCAGTAGTACAGCTCGCCAAAAAAGCAATCACAGCAATCGGCCGTACGCCGCGTACATTCCATTCTGGCGGGGGAAGCGATGCAAATATTTTTAATGGATTAGGCATTCCTACAGTCAATCTAGCTGTTGGCTATGAGCATATTCATACGACGAAAGAACAGATCAAGGTTGATGATTTGGTGAAAACGACTGAGCTTGTCGTTGAAATTATTAAACAAGCGTCTGAAGCACAATAGTTTTAGCGGAGGTCTTAAGAAGCAATAGCTTGCTTGGCCTTTCCGTAAAATGACAGAAAGCCCTTCGATCCTGCGGCTCAGTTTTGGCTGATCGCGGAAGGAGGGTTTTTGTCTAAGTGCATGCGTCCGTGACATGATTAATTCGTTTTTTCCAAAGGAACACGGCGTACGCTGATGACATTGGTATATTCGGACATGGGTGTTCTTGATAAGGATGAAGCAGAAAGCTTGCGGAGCTGATGTTTTATTTCCCAGCCTTTTCCTACTAAGCGCAAGTGATTGAGTGCAACATATTGTTTCATATTAATCTCCCCTGTCGATTTGATATAATGATAGTTATGCAGAGGCAGGACAAGTTATGCGAAAGTATCAAATTCAATTTTAAGGAGCGAATACGAGTGGAAGAGCAGCAAAGAGCTGAGTTGTGGCGTGAGGAAACGATTAAGACAGAGCCTATTTTTGAAGGTAAAATGATTACGCTGCAGGTTGATACCGTCACGCTTGCAGACGGCAGAACAGCAACTAGAGAAATCGTCAAACACCCGGGAGCAGCAGCAGTTATGGCGCTTTTGGATGGAAAGCTGCTTGTAGTGGAGCAATTTCGCAAGCCGCTGGAAAAATTCCAAATCGAGATTCCTGCTGGCAAGCTTGATCCAGGCGAAGACCCGATGACAGCAGCAGCTCGTGAGCTTGAAGAAGAGACGGGTTACCGCTCTGATGATTTGACTCTCCTAAGCGCTTTCTATACATCACCAGGGTTTGCAGATGAGAAGCTATATATTTATTTCACTGATAAAGTGGAGCAGGGCGTAATCAATCCTGACGACGATGAAGACTTGAAGGTCGAAGCCATCACTCTCGAGCAAGCTGAAGCCTATATCCAAGAAGGCCGTATTAGCGACGCCAAAACGATCCTAGCCGTCTACGCTTGGAAACTATACACTTTGACAGGTCGGTTCTAACCGACCCTGTCTTCCCACAACATACCCGTCATACCTCTCTCAAACCCCTCATATAATGAAAAGTAAGACAACCCCTTGGGTAATTTTGTGATTTTTTAAATTTATAGGAATGTAGAGTTGTGTAACCGTAGAGATGTACATTCGTGGAGCTGTAGAGAAGCAGAGATGCAGATCTTTAGAACAGTAGAGCTATGGAACTCTGGAAATCTGGAACGGTAGATCTATAGAGCTATAGAGCAGTGAATCTCTGGAGTTCCGGGACGTTAGATTTGTGGATTGTAGATCTTTAAATCTTTAAATTTGTACAATTGTAACTCTGTAAACTCTAGAACTGCAGAACTCTAAAACTCTAGAACTCAAGAACTCAAGAACTCAAGAACTCAAGAACTCAAGAACTCAACAACTCAACAACTCAACAACTCAACAACTCAACAACTCAACAACTCAACAACTCAACAACTCAACAACTCTAGAACTCTAGAACTCTATAACTTTAGAATTTTAGAACTGTAGAACTGCAGAACTGCAGAACTGCAGAACTCTAGAACCGTAAGCTGTATATTTCTAATTTTGCTTATTGTTTTTTTGTATTTAACTGCTCTTATATTTTTTTTTGAGTGTTAGTTTTTTGGTTTGCGGTGGTTCATTTACTTTTGGGGACGCACTTCTCGTATTTAGCCCTGCAAGGTTCATTGTGTATATCAAGGTTGCTTTTGCGTCGTGAAATGCGCTCTTAACGGACATGAAAGCCGTTATATGTAAAGAAATCTACTAAAACAAACTACTAACGGACATGAGTTCCGTTATTTGGATGAAAAGGAGCATAATCGAAGCTTTCAAACCTAAATAAGAGATCCTATGTCCGTAAGATCAGAAAAAAGGTGAAAAATAGCTAAATAGGGTATCTAATGTCCGTTAGCATCTAGAGCGGTGGATTTTTATTGTTTTAAACTAATCTATTCATTGATCGATCTCAATTTCTAGAAGCATAAATTTATATTGTTATAATCAGCGCAAATTATAAAAAAACACCCAAAATTGAAACTTGGTTTTCAATAATATTGAAATTCCTTTAAATTTTCTACTATATGGCTATATGTTTGTAACTAAACTAAATAACTAACTAATGAAACTGACAATCTCCAAGTGTGTCTAGTAAGGACGAAAGCGCTCTAACTTAAATCATATGTTCCATCACAGAGTATCGCCAACGTTTGTCGAGTTACTGGTGACCTGCGGGTGCAACCTGAAGCTCTTCCCTGGAAGGGTGTGTTTGTAAGGGTTCTAACTAAAATCTAAAAAAAAAGTATGCGACAAATCATTGCTACTAAACTTTTTAAAGGTTCTAAAGGTTACGAAGCAGCTCAAAACGAGAATTGAGCAGCATGCAATGCAATCACAAGCTTCTAGCGTGTCCTGCAGGGACGAAAGCGCTCAACTGTAAACCAAGCATACCCACTCAGATTATCGCTAACGTTAGTCAAATTGCGGGGTTCCAGAGGGTGCAACCCTTGGGGCCCTCCCTTGGAAGGGAGGGTTTGGGTGGGTTCGAAAGCATTTAACTTAAAAAGCTAATGCTAAAAAGTCATTACTGCTTTTCTTTAAAATAATTTTAAAAAGATTTTAAAAGGATTTAAAAGTTGTTAGAAGGCATTAAAAGTTTTGAAATAGCTCAAAACGAGAATTGAGCAGCATGCAATGCAATCACAAGCTTCCAGCGTGTCCCGCAGGGACGAAAGCGCTCCACTGTAAACCAAGCATACCCACTCAGAGTATCGCCAACGTTAGTCGAATTGCAGGTGTCCAGAGGGTGCAACCCTTGGAGCCCTCCCTTGGAAGGGAGGGTTTGGGTGGGTTCGAAAAACTTTTGAGTAAGTAGCAGTCTAACTAAAAGTAAGGCCCTAATCTTAGGGCGGGGTCAAACAACTCCGAAAGGTCCGGTGACCATGGCCAAAAATCAATTGTCGTTATACGTTTTTGTGTCGGTACTTTTTATCGTAGGTGTCATCTTCGGCGCATTGATGGTCAATGCACTGACGTTGGAGCAGCAGCAGGATCTAGCTCAAGATGTAGATCAATATGTTCAACTGATCAATCAGGGCATCGGTTCTGGAGCTGCGGATTCGTTTTGGGATCGGTTTTTTTTCCATAGCAAGTGGCTGCTTGTACTATGGCTGCTCGGAATTACGGTGATTGGCATACCGGGAGTGCTTGCGCTTAATTTCTTGAAAGGGGCATTAGTTGGGTTTTCGGTAGGGACGCTGATCAATCAATATGCGTGGAAGGGAGTACTGTTTTCGCTGGTCTCCATCGCGCCACAGAATATTATTGCAATACCGGCAATGGTTATCATGAGTGCTGCTGCAATATCCTTCTCCATGTTCGTTATCAAAAATAGGCTCCTCCGGCAAAAGGGGGAACTTGCGCCTGAGCTGGGCTCGTTTACATCAACAGCTGTGCTGATGCTATTTCTTTTTGCAGGAGCAGCTTTGTTAGAGGCTTATATTTCACCAACATTAATCAGTTGGGTTTCGCCCCTTCTCGCGTCCGTTAGCGCCACAATCTGACACCAAAATGTTTGACTTTACGGCATGTTAGCCCCTATAATGAGAGGAAACCTTTCCTGAAAAAGGCGCAGTCATGTGGTAGGGGGGAAATCATGGAAGCCCGGATTGATAAGATTAAACAACAGTTGCAGTCGCAGGGCTACAAATTAACCCCGCAGCGCGAAGCAACGGTACGAGTTTTACTTGAAAATGAAGATGACCATCTTAGCGCTGAAGATGTATTTATGCTAGTTAAGGATAAAGCTCCAGAAATCGGACTTGCAACGGTTTATCGGACATTGGAATTGCTTAGTGAAATGCATGTTGTCGAAAAATTGAATTTTGGCGACGGGGTAGCGCGGTACGATCTTCGTACGGACAGCAATAAACATCACCACCATCACCTCATATGTGTACAATGTGGAACTATGGATGAAATCAAGGAAGACTGGCTTTTGCCTTTAGAAGAGAGGCTAGAGCAGGAATACGGATTTTTTGTGCTCGATCATCGCCTTGATTTTCAAGGCATTTGTCATCGATGCAAAGAGAAAAACGACCTTGCAAACCCAAATGAGAATCAATCATAAACGGCTTGGCTGCCCAGCATAACTGGACGGCAAGCCGTTTTGGCATTCTATTAAGCTTTAAAAATATGATCAAGCTGCATTAATCCAGCACCTTGTGCAAGCGAACTATAATTGTTCAGCTTCAGCGCTTTTTTTTGCAGCCTTGTTTTTACCGCGTAGGGACTAAGTCCAGGTTTTCCTGCAAGCAGCAAGGCTGCTCCGCCTGCAACATGAGGTGAAGCCATACTAGTGCCGGAGAGCTTTTCGTATTTACCGCCAAGCCATGTGGATAATATATTTTCGCCGGGGGCTGAAACGGAGATCCCGCTGCCTCTGCTGCTGAAAGTAGCTATTTTATTTGCTTTTGTCGTAGCCGCTACCGCTATCGTCTCTTTAAAAGATGCCGGTTCATCAATTGCTCCGTTTGAACGACCTTCATTGCCGGCTGATGCAACGATGACGATGCCTTGCTTCGCTGCTCGTTTTATTGCGTTGTGCAGCGTATCGCTGCTTTCTGAGCCGAGCACGCCAAAGCTCATATTTATGACATTCATGCGGTTTTTGACACACCAATGGATACCCTCAATAATATCCGAAACAAATCCTTCTCCGTCCTCATTCAGCGCTTTAACTGCATATAAATTCACCTCAGGAGCGGTACCCAATGATTTGCCTGCTCTACCCGTTGCTGCGACGATGCCTGCCACATGGGTGCCATGACCATTATCGTCAGCGTAAGAACCGCCGTTGATTGTGTTAATCCCGCCAGCGATATTCAAGTCGGGATGATTGGCGATTCCTGTGTCGAGGATAGCGACATTAATGGATTTTCCCCGTGTTCTAGCCCATGCTTCGGGTGCTTTTACTCGAATAACATTCCATGGCAAAATTGCGGGTATTGTAGCTGGCGTGAGCAGGGGCATTGCATATCTGTGTTTCCTAGTATTATTATTGCGAAGGCCGTGAGCGCGGATTTTGAAATCTTTTTCGACAAGCTTAACTTGTGGAAGATTCAAGAGTGACTGTAAAGACGAGTTTTTATGAAAATGACAACCGATGATTCGGCTTTTTGAGACGGTTTTGAACGGGGTAATTCCGAGTTGTTTGAGATGCCGAAGACAGCGTTTATAGGATTTAGCTGATTGGAGTGTTATTAGCTTCCGATTGGTGTTTTGTGACGATTTACAAGAAATACAGGTTTTAAATATACCTTTTAATTTTGACAATGGACCTAGAACCCCCTAATCAAGCAATTCCTTTTTCAGTCTATGGGATAGGACGTATTTCGGTATGGGTACTTGTCACTCTGACACATATTTTTCGAAATATAACAAAGTATAGAAATGAAGCTTATGTTCTACATATATTTTGCTGTGAAGTTCACGGAAAGGACGATCATTCCATGCCGAACTCTCATACAACATAGAAAGCGGTTATTTAAGCATCAACAAACACAAAGCTTTAGAGGAGGAAATGGGTATGATTGTAGGCGTACCAAAAGAAATTAAACAAAGCGAGTACCGTGTTGCCTTAACTCCCGCTGGCGTTACGATGTTGTCAGGAGCTGGGCATAAAGTGCTTGTAGAAACAGGAGCGGGCAGCGGCAGTGGTTTTGAAGACAGCGTTTACGAGCGTGAAGGTGCTGAGATCGTTGCGACCGCAGCAGAGGTATGGACGCGTGCGGAAATGATTATGAAGGTGAAAGAGCCTCTTTCAGAGGAGTTCGGTTATTTTCGCGAAGGCTTGTTGCTGTTTACGTACTTGCATTTGGCCGCCGCCCCTGATTTGACGAAAGCGCTAGTCGACAGTGGAGTGACGGGTATCGCTTATGAGACGATACAACTTGCAAACGGCAGCCTGCCGCTGCTTACGCCGATGAGTGAAGTGGCAGGCAGAATGTCAGTGCAGGTAGGTGCGCAGTTTTTAGAAGCGTTTAACGGTGGAAGAGGGGTGCTGCTAGGCGGGGTTCCAGGCGTTCCACCAGCAGAGGTCGTCATTATTGGTGGAGGAATTGTAGGGACGAATGCGGCGAAAATTGCGCTGGGGATGGGTGCAAATGTAATTATTTTGGAGAAAAGTGCCGACCGTATGAGATATTTGGATGATATATTTGGCGGAAGAATTCATACGCTAATGTCGAGTCCGTATCATATTGCAGAAGCTGTTGCAAAAGCAGATTTGCTTATAGGGGCAGTTCTTATTCCAGGTGCACGCGCACCACATTTGGTAACAGAACCGATGGTACAAAGTATGAAAAAAGGTGCAGTAATCGTCGATGTAGCAGTCGACCAAGGCGGATCGATTGCAACGGTAGACCGGCCGACAACGCATAAAGATCCAATCTATATGAAGCACGGGGTCGTTCATTATGCCGTTGCTAATATACCAGGCGCAGTGCCGCGGACGTCGACTATCGCTTTAACGAACGTAACGAGCTCCTATGCGCTTGATTTGGCGAATAATGGCATGAACGCTGTTCAAAAAAGCTTGCCGCTGCAAAAAGGCGTGAATACTCATGCAGGTAAAGTAACGTATAAGCCGGTTGCTACAGCGACCAATCAGCCTTATGTGCCAATAGAAAATTTGTTGAATAACGTTCCTTACGAGCAATTGAAGGATGATTGACATAATAGAACCTGCCTCCTCATATGGTGATACGGATGGACAAGTGACAACGTATCGGCTAATGAAGGAGGCTGGTTTACATGGTTTTCTCGATACGGAGATGGACGAGCCGTATTTTCTTTATTTTTGTTTTTGTAGTTTTGCTTTTTGTCGTCACAGGGGGCTATCGCTGGCTTGCCGACGCGATTTCACCTATCCATCCTTATCGTGAGCCTAAAGGGCATGCCATGAAGGTTTTTGTGACGGACCCTAACTCTCCAGACAGTAAAGATGCTGCCGATCGGCTTCGCTGGTTTTATTGGTATGGAGAGTAAAGGATTGTTAAGGTTGTGCAGATAAACGATCTCAAGCAGGATTAATAGAGTCGAATGTTGAATATTTTTGTAGAAAAGCATGTTAGAATGGTGTCTTATGTGAAAGGAAGTCCAATGAAGGCTCATTTAAATCGCTACATTCAACATTTGCAGGTAGAACGAGGTTTGTCAGCAAATACGCTTTCTTCATATGAGCGGGATTTGAATCAATTTATAGCTTATATTGACCAGCAAGGCTTGACAGAGCTTACTGCTGTGAAGCGGCATCACATGTCGAGGTATATGCTCCACTTGAAGGAACAGGGTAGGAAAGCCGCTACGTTATCCAGGCACATCGTGTCAGTACGAGCATTTTTTCATTTTCTTCTCGCAGAGGACGTTATTCAAAGCAATCCGTCTATCTATATGGAGGCCCCAAAGCAGGAGAAGAAGCCGCCAAGCATATTAAGCGTTTCTGTGACGAATAAGCTGCTTGAGACGCCGAATTGCTCAAGTGCAGCCGGCAAACGTGACAAAGCCATGCTGGAGCTCATTTATGCAACAGGAATAAGAGTGTCGGAGCTTGTCTCGCTTAATATTGAGCATGTTAATATGCAGCTAGAATTTATTCAATGTATGGGTACAGGCCAAAAGGAACGACTTGTTCCTTTCGGGAAATTAGCTTCGGAGGCAATTGTAGACTATTTGCAATATGGCCGTGATGAATTGCTGACAGAAAGAGCGTCTGAATCGGCGTTGTTTCTAAATCATTTAGGAACACGTTTGACAAGACAAGGATTTTGGAAGACGATAAAGAAGTACGCGAAGGAAGCTGGGATTGAAGAAGAGATTACGCCACATACGCTTAGACATTCCGTAGCAGCACATTTACTCGATAACGGAGCGGATATTCGTTCTGTTCAGGAATTGCTTGGACATGCGGATATATCATCTACGCTCAAGTATACCCAGGTGTCCAAAGAGCGAATGAAAGAAGTTTATTCTCGAGCTCATCCGCGTGCTTAACAAAGGTCGACATCGATAAATCCCAATTACAGAGGAGGTAGTCATACATATGAGATTTGATCGAATAACAGTAATCGTATTGGATAGCGTTGGAATAGGTGAACTGCCAGATGCTGAGGCATTCGGTGATCTTGGCTCACATACGCTAGGCCATATCATAGAAAAAGCACCGTCAACGCAGCTTCCGAATCTTAGAAGATGGGGGCTTGATCGAATAGCGAGCATCCATGATTGGAGTCCATCTTCAGAAGCTCCCGCAGCATATTATGGTAAAATGGCTGAGGTGTCCGTTGGAAAGGATACGATGACTGGGCACTGGGAGCTAATGGGGCTAGAAATGACAGTGCCATTTCAAACGTTTCCGGAAGGTTTTCCTCCTGAGCTGCTTACTCCATTCGAGGAGCGAACAGGCCGTAAAGTCATTGGAAACAAACCAGCAAGCGGTACAGACATACTCGATGAGCTGGGTGCCGAGCAAATGGAAACTGGTGCATGGATTGTATATACATCAGCTGATAGTGTATTTCAAATTGCTGCGCATGAGGGCATCATTCCGCTCGAGGAGCTCTACCGAGCTTGTGAAATAGCAAGAGAGCTGACAATGGACGAGCGCTTCACAGTAGGGCGCGTCATCGCAAGACCTTATATTGGCGAGCCAGGCGCTTTTAAACGAACGCCTAATCGTCATGATTACGCGGTGAAGCCTCCACAGCCAACAGTATTGAATGCGTTGAAGGACGCTGGTTTCGATTCCATTGCAATTGGGAAAATCAATGATATTTTTGACGGAGAAGGCATTACAGCTTCTACTCCGACCAAAAGCAATGCGGACGGCATCGACAAAACGATCGAACAACTGAAGCAGCCTTTTAAAGGCCTTCTGTTCACGAACCTTGTAGATTTCGACTCGCTTTATGGCCATCGCCGCGATCCAATTGGCTACGCCTCCGCTTTGGAAGAGTTCGACGTAGCAATTCCTTTGCTTGAGAAACAGCTTGGCGAGCGAGACTTGCTTATCGTGACAGCGGACCATGGCAATGACCCCGTACATCCAGGTACAGACCATACTCGTGAATACGTACCAATATTGCTCGTGAGTCCTGCTTTTAACGAGCCAGGGCCTCTCCAAGTACGTTCTACGTTCTCTGATCTTGGAGCAACAATAGCCGATAATTTTGGTGTTGCAGCACCACCTAACGGAACCAGCTTCCTGTCTGAGCTTATTACACGGGAACAAAAATAATTTTTTTTACAATTGGGTACAAATCGTTTTATGAACATACTTTTAGGAGGAAATAGAATGACAACAATTACTTCGGCAGGACTAACAGCAGCAAACATTAAGGAAGCAGCACAATATATCGAGGCTCAAACAGAGCAAAGACCGGAAATTGGTTTGATTATGGGTTCGGGACTTGGCGTGCTTGGAGACTATTTGGAAAATGCGATTACGATTCAATATCATGATATTCCTCATTTCCCAATTTCCACTGTTGAAGGACATGCGGGCGAGCTGCTCATTGGTACACTTTCGGGCAGAACGGTATTGCTGATGCGCGGTCGTTTTCATATGTATGAAGGTTATGGTCCGGAACTAACGGCATTTCCTGTACGTGTCATGAAGGCGCTAGGTGTGAAGACATTGCTTGTTACCAATGCAGCTGGTGGAGTCAATATGGATTATGAAGCAGGCAACCTAATGTTGATTTCAGACCATTTGAATATGACTGGCAAAAATCCGTTAATCGGACCAAATGACAACGAGCTTGGCGTAAGGTTCCCAGATATGTCGGAGGCATACAGCAAGCGTCTGCGTGCTGTTGCAAGAGATATTGCAAAAGAGCAAGGCTTTACACTTCGTGAAGGTGTGTATGCTGGTTTGCTTGGACCAACTTATGAGACACCAGCAGAAATTCGAATGCTGCGGGTTCTTGGAGCTGATGCTGTCGGAATGTCGACTGTTGCCGAAGTCATTGCAGCGCGTCATTCAGAGATTGAGGTCATCGGAATATCGTGTATTAGCAATATGGCAGCGGGTATTTTGGATCAACCGCTGTCGCATGGAGAAGTTATGGAAACGACTGAACGTGTCAAGTCCCAATTTTTGGGTCTAGTTAATGCATTGATTGCGAAAATGTAACAAATTCGTAACACAATTGTAATATATTCGTCGACTCAATATGACAGTGTTTTTTTTACGTTTCGTCGTATAATGTCCATGATCAAAGAAAGATGGAGTGGACAATGACATGGACAAGCAAGTTCTCACGCAGATGGAGCAGTTGCGTAAAAAAATGATAGAAGCAGCTCTATTGAATGAAAGCCTTCAGCACTTGGACGTGCTTGTACTAAGCCAGACTTTAGATGAGATTATTGTCCAGGTGCAGAGGGAACGACGCGCTTTATAACGGATCAACAACGTAATGGTGAATGGAGAGGGACAAATGCGGTCGGTAGATCTTATACAGAAGAAAAGAGATGGCGGCGAGCTGACCGCTTCGGAGTTAACTTTTTTAATTGATGGTTATTCTCGTGGCGATATCCCGGATTATCAGCTGTCAGCATGGGCGATGGCTGTTTTTTTTCAAGGGATGACGCCTAGAGAAACAGCAGCTTTAACGCTTGCAATGGCTAATTCAGGCGATCAGGTCGATCTTGGTCCTATTAGCGGAATTAAAGTCGATAAACATAGCACAGGAGGCGTGGGGGATAAAACAACTTTGATCCTTGCGCCATTAGTCGCATCCGTAGGCATTCCTGTTGCCAAAATGTCCGGTCGAGGCTTAGGCCACACTGGCGGCACGATTGATAAGCTGGAATCCATTGAAGGCTTTCGTACGGAGCTCTCACGCGAGAAATTTATGACTCAGGTGAACGATATTGGTTTATCCGTCATAGGGCAAAGCGGAAATCTTGCGCCAGCGGATAAGAAGCTATATGCTCTTCGTGATGTTACCGCTACAGTAGAATCCATTCCACTTATCGCAAGCTCAGTAATGAGCAAAAAAATTGCTGCAGGCGCTAATGCCATCGTGCTTGATGTCAAAACAGGCAGTGGAGCATTTATGAAAACGCTAGAGCATTCTGAGCAATTAGCGCAAGCGATGGTAGATATCGGAACAGAAGTCGGACGCAATACGGCTGCTGTTATAAGTGATATGGATCAGCCGCTTGGCTTTGCGATCGGAAATGCTTTAGAAGTACAAGAATCAATTGAAACGCTCAAAGGAAATGGCCCTGAGGATCTTACAGAGCTTTGTTTAACGCTTGGGGCACATATGGTTATCTTAGGCGGGAAATCCGATTCTGTGGAGTCTGCGAAGCAGCTGCTGCGTGATCAGATCGCAAGCGGAGCAGCTTTAGATAAGTTCAAAGCATTTATTACTGCACAGGGTGGGGACGCTTCAATTGTTGATGATCCAACGAAGCTTCCGCAAGCTCCTTTCATTGTAGAAGTGAAAGCTTCGGACTCTGGTTTTGTCAACGCGATTGAAGCCGAACAGCTGGGGATAGCCGCTATGCTGCTTGGTGCAGGAAGGGCGACATACGATGCTTCAATTGATTACGCCGTTGGAGTCACGCTTCGCAAGAAGTTTGGAGATCCTGTAAATGCTGGTGATACGCTTGCCCTGCTTCATGTCCGTGAATCAAATGAATCCACACTTGCAGTTGCTGAGCGAGTAAAGCAAGCATATACGATATCTTCGGAGAAGCCGCTGTCTCGTCCATTGCTATTATCCGTAATAACAGCAGAAGGCATTACTAGGTATAATTAAATATTTTATTATGAAATCCGCTCCGCAATTTGGGGGCGGATTTTTTTGCGTTTCAATTAACTCTAGCTGATGGAATAATTTCCAACTTAAGAGTCAACACTAAAAAGAGAAATATAAGCGAATTGCGCAGCTTAGAACACTTACGAAGTAAGTTTTGCTTCTCAAAACTAAGCAAATGCTTACGAAGCAAGTTTTGCTTCTCAAAACTAAGCAAATGCTTACGAAGCGAGTTTTGCTTCACAAAACTAAGCAAATGCTTACGAAGCGAGTTTTGCTTCTCAAAACTAAGCGGATGCTTACGAAGCAAGTTTTGCTTCTCAAAACTTTTACAGGAGGAGATTTAGTTGGTAAATCGTACTATGAAGCTCTGTATAATCATTCTTGCATTCGCGCTTGTGCTGCCGACAGCCGCTTTTGCTGCTGTGGAGCCAACACCAGCTCCCGGTCCGACCCCTGCGCAGCAAAGTCAGGCCTCTAACGCTAATTTAGCACCTTCAGCTCGTTCTGCCATCCTTATGGATGCGGATAGCGGGACGGTTATTTACGAAAAAAATAGCCATGATAAGCTACCGCCTGCAAGTATCACCAAAATAATGACGCTGCTGCTTATTATGGAGGCACTTGATGACGGCAAGATTAAACTTACAGACAAGGTACAAACGAGCGAATACGCAGCATCTATGGGCGGCTCTCAAATCTTTCTTGAGCCGGGAGAAGAAATGACCGTAGACGATATGATTAAGGGCATAGCGCTCGCATCAGGCAATGATGCATCCGTGGCTATGGCTGAGAAGCTTGCGGGTACAGAGCAGCAATTCGTAACGATGATGAATGAGCGGGCCCAGCAGCTTGGCATGAACGATACACAGTTTTCTAACCCAAACGGCCTGCCTGTAGCCAATCATTTCTCATCGGCGCATGATATTGCGGTGATGTCTCGGGAGCTCTTAAAGCATTCGGAAGTAACCAAATATACAGGGCTTTATCAGGATTACTTAAGGAAGACGTCCGCGAAGCCTTTCTGGCTCGTAAATACGAATAAGCTAGTACGTTTTTATAGTGGCGCAGATGGTTTGAAGACTGGCTTCACGAGTGAAGCAAAATATTGCTTATCGGCAACAGCTAGGCGTGATGACATGCGCGTCATTGCTGTTGTAATGGGAGAGCCGGATACGAAAACCAGAAATGCTGAAGTTTCGCAAATGTTCGATTACACGTTCGCGCAGTATATGAATCACTCGATTATTAAAGAAGGCGAGTCGATGGGGACGCTGAAAATCGAGAAGGGCACTGCCGCGGAACTTCCGCTTGTCGCTAAGCATGCGTACAGCGTTCTGCTTAAAAAGGGCAGTCCAACAAAAGATATCCGTTATGAGCTAAAAATTGCGGGTCCGCTCAAAGCGCCAGTTCAAATCGGTCAACCGATTGGCAAGCTTGTTGTCTATCAAGGCGATCAAGTGCTCAAAGAATTTGATGTGGATGCTCCCTTGTCTGTTGAACGGGCAGGCTGGTGGAAATTGTTGAAGCGTTCTTTCTCTGGTCTATTTGCGTAACAAACACATAAACTTTATGTCTGAAAGCGACTCGTTTTTTGTCAGCTGTTAGCGGTATGCTTCTAGTTTTGTCGGCATGCAGGAATCGTGAAGCATTTTGGAGAATTGCTAGTTCTATCTCGGCAAGTGTAAACGGCTGAACCTGACTCACCGCAGATCAGTCCACGTTTCACGGTGAAAGGTTAGGAGAGGTATAGGTATGACCTATTCTTTCTTAATAGATAAGCAGGTATATCGTTTTCTTATACTTGCCTTATGGTTCACCGTCAAAGCTGCTTTAGCGTCCGAAAGACGCCAAAGACGTTTGCTTGTGTTTGAAAAAACCTAGAGGAGATGAACAGCATAATGAGTCTGCAAGCAGAATTGGAGCAATACCGCAATGTGCTGATCGTAAGGCTTCGGGGCGAGTTGGATCATCATACTGCCGATGTCGTACGCTTTAAGATGGAAGAGGCTCTACTTCGCGGTAACAGCGAGCATGTCATTCTTAGCTTGAAGGAGCTGCAGTTCATGGACAGCTCCGGTCTAGGCGTCATATTGGGCCGATACAAGCAGGTGAAGAGCAAGGGTGGCAAAATGGTCGTCTGCGATGTGAATCCGAATGTTCATCGCCTATTCGAAATGTCGGGTCTGTTCAAAATTCTGACGATTCATGAAAACGAACGTACCGCAATTTCTAGTTTGGAGGTGGTGTCATGAACGGTTCCAATGAAATGACGCTTTCCTTCAGCGCCCGATCGGAAAACGAAGCCTTTGCACGAATCGCGGTAGCTGCATTTGTGTCACAGCTGGATCCGACGCTCGAGGAGCTGAATGATTTGAAAACGGCTGTGTCCGAGGCTGTAACGAATGCGATTATACATGGCTACGAGAACGATCCTACTTGTCAGGTCAAAATAGAGGCAAGAATTGAAGGAGATTCGGTTTCCTTAACGGTGTCGGATAACGGTCGCGGAATTGAAGATTTGGAGCTTGCTCGTCAACCGCTTTATACGTCGAAGCCTGAGCTTGAGCGCTCTGGAATGGGCTTCACGATTATGGAAAACTTTATGGATCGTTTTGAGGTTTCAAGTCAGGTAGACGGCGGCACACGCGTAGCAATGCTTAAACGAATTGAATCGAAAAAAGCGCTCTACAATTAGCGTATAGGGGTTGAACCTCATGGATGTCAATCTAAAGCAGACGGCCCAGCCATACTTGGATGACGCGGAAGTGAAGCGGCTTATTGCGTTAAGTCAGTCCGGCGATACGCTTGCAAGGGATACACTCGTACAGTGTAATATTCGGCTAGTTTGGTCAGTCGTGCAGCGGTTCATCAATCGTGGTTATGAGCCCGATGATTTGTTCCAAATCGGCTGCATAGGATTGCTTAAATCAGTAGACAAATTTGATTTGTCTTATGATGTTAAGTTTTCAACTTATGCAGTTCCCATGATCATTGGGGAAATTCAGCGATTTTTACGCGATGATGGTACGTTGAAAGTTAGCAGATCCCTTAAGGAAACCGCCAATAAGGTGCGCAAAATGAAGGATGAGCTTTCCAAAACGTTAGGTCGATTGCCCACCATTAGCGAGGTTGCGGAGCGGCTGGGCATTACCCCAGAGGATGTTGTATTCGCTCAAGAAGCGAATAAGCCGCCAACTTCGATACACGAAACTGTGTTTGAAAATGACGGGGACCCTATCACTCTGATGGATCAAATAGCCGATGAATCTCAGGATCGGTGGTTTGACAAGCTTGCGCTTGTGGAAGCCATCGAAGGTCTAAGCGAGCGTGAACGATTGATTGTATATTTGCGGTATTACCGTGACAAAACGCAATCCGAAGTAGCGAGCAGGCTTGGTATATCACAGGTACAGGTATCACGGCTTGAGAAAAAAATATTGCAGTCCATCCGAGACCAAATCGCCCTTTAAGGCGGTTTGGTTTTTTTCTATTTTTTACCTCAATTTGCATGAGTATCCGAATCGTCCTTATATCATACTAAAAGGGAAACATACACCAACGTATCAGCAGAAGGGAAGTTGACAAATGGCAAAACCAAACCATTCGGTCCTCTATCTGCGTCTGAAAAAACGGATATACATGAAACCGAATCAACGCGTTTCCTTAGGCCAAGCAGCGAGACTGCTCGCAAAGGATGACTTGCTTGAGAACCGCTTGAAGGGGCTTGTTCTTTACGAGCACAAGAAGGCGGATGGCAATCGCGTCGTTATAGACTTGCTTCAAATCGTCAAAGCGATAAGAGAGCTTGAGCCGGGTTTAACTGTAGAAGCCTATGGTGACCCTCAAGTGCTCGTTATGGTGGCGGAGAAGCCAGTAAAACCGCGTATTGCAGTGCTTATTTTTTCGTGGCTGCTGCTGTTCTTTGGAGCGGGCCTTGCGATTATGAACTTTCATACGGATGTCAGTATGAAGGAGGTTCATATCCGAATTGTCGAACTGATAACGGGGAAGCGCACGGAGCATCCGCTATGGTTTCAAATCCCTTATTCTCTGGGCATCGGACTTGGGATGGTATTGTTTTTCAACCATTTATTCCGTAAACGATTCAATGAGGAGCCTAACCCGCTTGAGGTTGAGCTCTATATGTATCAAGAAAATGTAAATGCCTATGTCATCGCCGACGAAATGCGTAAAAAATCGGATTACGATCAAACGCAGGGGGACAAGCATGATTAGTGCTGCTGCTAATATTTTTATTGCTCTGCTAGGCTTGGCAGGGGGTCTTGCTGTAGGCAGTGGGTTGGTAGCATTGCTAATTGTCCTTGATCTCATTCCGCGGCTCGCTCAAGTTGCTAATGCTTACCGGATGTCAGTGTGGTTTGAGACCGCCGTCATATCCGGTTCGCTGTACTGGACCTTTGCTGATTTTATGAGCTGGAAGCTTTCGCTGCCTTCGGGTCTATTTTTAAGTGCTACAGGACTGATTGATGGCATGTTTGTGGGGATGCTCGCAGCAGCCTTGACTGAGGTAATGAATGTGCTCCCGATTTTGGCCAAAAGAATGAATTTATCTGCTTATATGGTCAGTCTCGTCATGGCAATGGTTCTAGGCAAAACGTTGGGCTCATTATTCGATTGGTTAGTATTTCAATGGTGATACAGTAAGGATGGGGTGAGCTAACATGAATGACAATGAAAATTTTCATGACAACGATAATGAACAAAATGGAAGACCTCCGTTTCTAGAAGTCAATGAGGATCAACAGAAAGAGGAATCGGGAGTTGCTCGAAACAAAACATCATTCGGTAGTGGAAATAAAAAAAACAATGTCAGCACAGCTGTTTCCAATAAGAACGGTAATAAGGACATAACTCCGATTCCGAGCGATTTGGATGAAGTTCTGATGAGATTGGAAAATGAGATCGGTTATAAAGTAAGCTTCGACGTTGTTGTGAGAGAGATGACGTTTGGCGAGAAGCGCACAGCAATGTTGTCGTTGAACGGTTTGGTTAAGGATACGCTGCTGTCAGATGTGCTCAAGCGATTAACGTATCTCCAACCCGAGGATTTATCTGCGGATGCCTTTCATTCTTTCCTTGATTTATATGTTCCTGCGGCGCAGGTCATAAAGGAAGACGATTGGAATAACATGCTGACGTGCGTGTTATCCGGTGTAACCGCATTGTTTATTGATGGTGAATCCAGTGTTCTCATGATTGATGCGAAGGCTTTCCCCGCAAGAGGACCAGAGGAGCCTTCGCTTGAGAAAGTTGTACGCGGCAGCAGAGATGGCTTCGTAGAAACGTTGATGGTCAACATTTCACTTGTTCGCAGGCGGTTGCGTGATCCCCAGCTGCGCTATGAAATTGTGCGGGTGGGCGATCGGACACAAACGGATGTTTGTATTGCTTATATCGACGATATTGTGGACAAGGAGCTGCTTAAGTCCGTCAAAGACAAAATCGCTATGGTGAAAATAGACGGGCTGCCGCTTGCGGACAAGCAACTGGAGGAGTCTACTGTAAAAAGGGGCTGGAATCCCTTCCCGCTTGTTCGATATTCAGAAAGACCCGATACGGTAGCTGCACATCTGCTAGAGGGTTCAGTTGCAGTATTCGTTGATACTTCGCCAAGTGTAATGACGCTGCCGACTACATATACCGATCTAATGCAGCATGCAGAGGAGAATCGACAAACACCATTTATTGGCACCTATCTGCGCTGGGTGAGATTTATAGGTATTTTGGCATCGTTGTTCATGCTGCCGTTATGGCTGCTGTTCGTCATGCATCCGGAAATGAAGCCTGTTGCTCTTGAGTTTATTGGTCCGAGTAAGACCGGCAAACTGCCATTAGTCGTACAATTTCTGTTAGCTGAGATAGGCGTGGATTTGCTGCGTATGGCTTCTGTTCATACGCCTACATCTCTCGCAACGGCTATGTCGTTAGTTGCTGCGATTCTCATTGGTGATATTGCCGTTAAGACCGGCGTCTTTGTAAATGAAGTTATTTTGTATATGGCGATTTCAGCGATTGGGATGTTCGCAACACCAAGTTATGAGCTTGGACTTGCGAATCGAATCGTAAGGCTCGTGTTAATCATATCGGTGGCCGCCTTCAGTGTGCCGGGTTTCGTCATTGCGACGACGGCAATTTTGTTGATGCTGATCAAAGAGCGCTCATTCAACCGTCCGTATATGTGGCCGATTATACCGTTTGATATGCACGCCCTTTGGAGCATTATCATTCGTCAGCCAGTCCTGTACAACCGGCAGCGCCCAAATATTTTGCGGCCTCAGCAGAGCGATAAGATGCCAAATACAGAGTAGATTCATAAAATGCAAATGAAATGTGGATTTATCCATTTCGTAGTCCGGGTAGATTGCGTTATACTAAACCTATTAATGCAAATTCTATCCGTTCTATCTGCATGCAGATAGAAGAAAGCTGAGGGGAAATTATGTACCTGCATGGAACTAGTAATATTAACGAAAAAGGACATTTGGAAATTGGCGGCTGTGATGTAGCTGATTTGGCTGCACAGTTTGGTACGCCACTATATATTGTGGATGAGGCTCTTGTTCGTAAGCGCGCAAGCGAGTATGTAGAAGCCTTCAAAGCATCAGGTCTTAGATTTCAAGTCGCATATGCAAGCAAAGCGTTTAGTGTAATGGCAATGTGTGCGATTGCTGAGCAAGAAGGGCTGTCGCTGGATGTTGTATCCGACGGTGAGCTTTACACAGCAATGCAAGCAGGCTTCCCTGCTGAACGTATCCATTTCCACGGCAACAACAAAACGCCTGAGGAAATCAACATGGCACTTGATGCTGGGATCGGCTGCTTTGTCGTTGACAATTTCATGGAGCTTGAGCTTCTGAATGCTCTTGCTGGCGATAAAGGCAAGAAAGTAAACATTCTACTTCGTATCACGCCTGGCGTTGAAGCACATACTCATGACTATATTTCTACTGGGCAAACGGATTCGAAATTTGGTTTCGACCTTGGCAATGGCGCGGCGAAACAAGCGATTCAAGAAGCGATTGCTTTGCCTAACCTGATTGTTTTGGGCGTTCATTCCCATATTGGATCACAAATTTTCGAAGTTGAAGGCTTCCGTATGGCTGTGGACAAGGTTGCTGATTTCGCGGTTGAGATTCGTAATGAGCTTAACCTAACGTTTAAAGTTATCAATCTTGGCGGCGGCTTTGGTATTCGTTATGTTGATGGCGACACACCATTGCCAATCAGCGAATATGTTGCGGCAATTACTGGCGCTATCATTTCGAAGTTTACAGATGCAGAGTTCCCATTGCCTGAGATTTGGGTAGAGCCAGGCCGCAGTATGGTTGGCGATGCAGGAACAACTTTGTATACAGTAGGTACAAGCAAAAATATCCCCGGTGTACGTAAATACATTGCTGTAGACGGTGGTATGACGGACAACCCTCGCCCAGCGCTTTACCAATCCAAATATGAGGCAGTACTCGCTAATCGTGCGAATGAAGCTGCTGAAGAAACGGTTTCCATCGCGGGCAAATGCTGCGAGAGTGGCGACATGCTCATTTGGGATTTGGAATTGCCTAAAGCAAAAAATGGCGATTTACTTGCTGTTTTCTGTACGGGTGCTTATAATTATGCAATGGCGAGCAACTATAACCGCATTCGTCGTCCGGCTGTCGTTTTCGTTAAAGATGGTCAGGCAGACCTTGCTGTTAAGCGTGAATCGCTTGAAAATATCGTTTGCAATGACGTCATTCCGGCAAGACTTCAAAAATCATCGCTTGCGAAATAAGAGCGAAATTGGTAACGTAGTCTTATTCGGATAAAAGAAAGGTAGATGCAGCAATGGCTAAACAAGCAAAAATCACACTAGCAAACGGCGGAGAGGTTCTTATCGATCTATTCGATCAAGACGCGCCGAACACAGTAGCAAACTTTGAAAAGCTTGCTAACGAAGGTTTTTACAACGGTCTTACTTTCCACCGTGTTATCCCTGGTTTCGTTGCTCAAGGCGGATGTCCAAACGGAACAGGTACAGGCGGTCCTGGATACCAAATCGATTGTGAAATCAACCCTAATAAGCATGAGCGCGGTTCTCTAGCAATGGCGCATGCTGGTCGCAATACAGGCGGCAGCCAATTCTATATCGGTTATGCACCACAACCGCATTTGGATGGCGGACATACTGTTTTTGGCAAGGTTTCAAAAGGTATGGAGTTTGTTGATGCTTTCAAAGGCGGAGACAAAATGGAAAAGGTTGAAGTCGAATCGATTTAATGTTAAGATACTAACTATAATATTGTAAGTGCAGCAATCCTTCGGGGTAGGTGAAATTCCTAACCGGCGGTGATCGGGAAGGCACAGAATATCGGATAACCGAATTTCTGTGCCTCTCGTCAGTCCGTGACCCGGTTTAAACGGCATTTTATCCAAGATTATTTGGATAGAATACGATTAAAACGGTGGACCTGGTGAAACTCCGGGACCGACAGTACAGTCTGGATGGGAGAAGGGGATGCTTCGACAGCTACAATTTACTGCTTATTTGTATGTGTTTTATTTCACATACATATTAGGTTAGTTTATTTAGTGTACTTTACAAACCGATTTCGCAATTTTGCGACGTAAGATAGCGACGGCTCTCAAAGCCGACAACATCGATCGGTTTTGTCGTAGTTCTCGTTTTATCTTTCATCACCCCTGTCGGATCGTATGCCGATGGGGGTGTTTTTTGTTTATGGACATTTTAAATGATGAATATTATATGGGATTAGCGTTAGATATGGCTGCAAAAGCTTCGGGTCAAACCGGCATTAATCCTGTTGTCGGCTGCGTCGTCGTAAAGGATGGTGCCATTGTCGGCATTGGCACGCATCTAAAGCGAGGAACTGGTCATGCTGAAGTGCATGCGCTTCAGATGGCGGGAGATGCGGCTGAAGGAGCAACCGTTTATGTAACATTAGAGCCATGCAGCCATTTTGGAAAGACACCTCCATGCTGTGAACGTATCATTGATGCGAAAGCTGCAAGGGTTGTAGTCGCAAGCGGCGATCCTAATCCAGCAGTGTCAGGCCGAGGCATTGCAAGGCTTCGTGAAGAAGGGATCGACGTTACGGTTGGCGTTTTCGAGCAAAGATCGCAGCAAATGAATGAAAAATTTAATAAGTACATTACGACCCGCCTCCCATTCGTTACTTTAAAAACTGCGAGTACGCTTGATGGCAAAATTGCTTCTCATTCAGGTGATAGCCGATGGGTGACTGGTGCAGTTGCTCGCGAGCAGGTTCATACGCTGCGTCATCAGCATGAAGCCATTATGGTTGGCATAGGAACAGTACTTGCGGACGATCCACTGCTCAATACGAGAGCATCTGTCCCTGCAATTGATCCGATACGGATTATCGTGGATTCAGCACTAAGGCTGCCGCTTAATGCCAGAGTTGTAACGGATCGCTCAATTAGAACGATTGTTTTAACTTCCAGCCAAGCTAGCTTGGACAATCGCCAAGCGCTTGAAGCAGCAGGGATTGAGGTCATCATTTGCGGTACGGGAGCAAAAGTAGATCTCAGTGAAGGGATGAAGAAGCTGGGGGAGCTTGAAATCGGCTCAATCTTGCTTGAAGGCGGAGGTCAATTAAATGGTGCAATGTTAGAGGCAGGTCTTATTGATAAAATCATGCTGTATTACGCGACCAAGATTATCGGCGGCTTGGATGCACCAGGTACATTTACTTTCGCTGGATTCGAAAAAATGGCCGATGCGATTTCCCTAGATCGAGTAAGCGTAGAAATGGCCGGCGAGGACATTTGCGTCTCGGGATATCCAGTTTATTAAGGATAAGGCGTTGAACAAATCTCTGGCATCATCGCAGGATTTATGTTGTTTTGAAGTAGGTTTGCTGCATTAGCGAACCTTTGAGGAGGAAACCCATGTTTACCGGATTAGTGGAAGAAGTGGGAAAGATGAAAGGAATCACGAAGCAAGGCGAGGCGATGAGGCTAGTCATCGGAGCATCCCTTGTTACTGATGGTGTTAAGCTGGGTGATAGCATCTCGGTTAATGGCGTTTGTTTAACGGTAACGTCGTTTGATGGTGCATCATTTGCAGCTGACGTGATGCCTGAGACTTATCGCAAGTCTAATCTTCATCAGCTTCGTGCTGGCGAACAAGTGAATTTAGAGAGAGCGATGCAAGCTGGCGGACGTTTTGGCGGTCATATCGTACAGGGGCATGTTGATGGAACCGGGAAAATAACTTCACGAGAAACGGATGCTAATGCTGTTGTTTATAAAATCCATATCGACGACGCAGACATGTTGCGTTATGTGATTCCAAAAGGCTCGATCACAATTGATGGCATAAGCCTTACTGTAGTGGATACATCATCACAAACGTTATCCGTATCGATTATTCCACACACATTAGGCGAAACGGCCTTACAGCATAAGCGTGCAGGCGATTCCGTTAATATCGAATGTGATGTCATCGGCAAGTACGTCGATCACCTGCTTCATTTCAAGCAGCCAGAAGCCTTGCCAGCCAAAGCCAAGCTCACTACATCTTTTCTAATGGAAAATGGTTTTTTGTAAATAAGTTAGTCAAGTATCAGTAGTGTCTAGTCTGGTTGTCATGAAAACTCGAGTGCTCAAACAGCAAGCCTGTCCCGCAGGGACGAAAGCGATCTTTAAAGTATTTTTATTTAATTGAACTAACAACTAGGCTGCTCAAACAGTAAGCGTGTCCCGTAGGGACGAAAGCGATCTTTAACCAATGTTAGCACACAGCCACCTGAGTCATGCCTACGTTAGTTCAATTGCAGGTGTCCAGAGGACGCAGTCCTCGGGGCCCTCCCTTGGAAGGGAGGGTTTGGGTGGGTTCGAAAAGCCTTTAAGGTTTGGTATTAGCCTTTAAGGTTTGGTATTAAACTGGTTTTAAACTGTAATTAAACTTAAAAATAACCTTTGAAGGCAAGGTAGAAGCCTTATAAAGGTTTGGTTGTCACAAAGGAGGGAAACCCATATGGAACAAACAGATAAAAAACCATTTGATTCAGTTGAAGCTGCTTTGGCGGATCTTAAGCTTGGCAAGCCGATTATTGTCGTTGACGACGAGGATCGGGAAAATGAGGGCGACCTTATTGCACTTGCTGATACAATGACGCCTGAGGTCATTAACTTTATGATTACAGAGGCTAGAGGTCTTGTGTGTGTTCCCATTACGCAAGAGCGAGCAGACCAGCTTGACCTTCCGCCAATGGTTACGCATAATACCGATTATCACGGGACGGCATTTACCGTTTCCGTTGATTATATTGGAACGACTACTGGGATTTCCGCATTTGAACGCTCAGAAACGGTTAAAGCGCTCATTGATCCAACGACGAAAGCAGCAGATTTCCGCAGGCCAGGTCATATTTTCCCCTTGATTGCAAGACCCGGTGGCGTACTCCGTCGTGCTGGACATACGGAGGCGGCTATAGATTTGGCGGTCATGTGCGGTTCGGCGCCTGCAGCAGCGATTTGTGAAATCATTAATGAAGACGGCACGATGTCTCGTTTGCCAGATTTGCTTGTCTTTAAAGAAAAGCACAATCTGAAGCTCATTACGATTCAAGAGCTGATTCAATATCGCAACGAGAAAGAAAAGCTTGTTGAGCGAGCAGTTGATGTGAAGCTGCCAACTGATTTTGGCACTTTCCGCGCTATTGCTTATACAAATTTAGTGGATAACAAAGAGCATATCGCTCTCGTTAAAGGCGACATCGATCCTGAACGTCCCTTGCTTGTGCGGGTTCACTCTGAATGCTTAACCGGCGATGTTTTTCATTCGCATCGTTGCGACTGCGGACCGCAGCTTGAAGCGGCGCTTAAACAGATCGAAGAAGCAGGCAGCGGCGTTCTGCTTTATATGCGCCAAGAGGGCAGAGGCATTGGTTTGATTAACAAATTGAAGGCCTATGCACTGCAAGAAGAAGGTTTTGATACGGTTGATGCTAATTTAAAGCTTGGCTTTCCGGCAGATTTGCGCGATTATGGTATAGGCGCACAAATTTTGAAGGATCTTGGCGTTCGCCAAATGCGGTTGATGACGAACAATCCTCGGAAAATTAAAGGTCTTGAAGGCTACGGACTAGAGGTTGTAGAACGTATTCCTATACAAATGGAGTTAAAGGAAGATAATAAAAGTTATCTCCGCACAAAGAAATCTAAGCTTGGTCATTTACTTAGCTTTGAAGATATTGACTACATCATTTAAAATAATGGAAGGAAGATGACAAATGACACGAATTTATGAGGGACATTTAGTATCAGAAGGTTTAAAATATGGAGTAGTAGTAGGACGTTTTAACGAGTTTATTTCAAGCAAGCTGCTTGGAGGCGCACTTGATGCTTTCAAACGTCATGGCGCACAGGATTCAGATGTTGAGGTAGCATGGGTGCCGGGAGCGTTTGAAATTCCTTTAATCGCGCAAAAAATGGCAGAAAGCGGAAAGTATGATGCTGTCATTACGCTTGGCGCTGTTATTCGTGGTTCAACACCGCATTTCGATTTTGTTTGCAACGAAGCAGCAAAGGGTGTTGCGGCAATCGCTTTGAAAACAGGCATTCCGACTATTTTTGGTGTATTGACTGTTGATTCGATTGAACAGGCCATTGAGCGTGCAGGTACAAAAGCAGGCAACAAAGGTTATGAGGCTGCTACAAGCGCAATTGAAATGGCGAACCTAACCAAACAATTGCAAGGCTAAGCAGCGAAGATAAGGCTAGGCGGGAGGAAATGTAAGTGTCAGTGCTTTATAAGCTGGATTCTTTTGAGGGGCCGCTGGATCTGCTGCTTCACTTGATCGACAAGGCGGAGATCGATATCCATGAGGTGTCTATCAGTGAGATTACAATTCAATATATGGATTATCTTCATGCGATGAAAGAGCTCGAGCTTGAGGTCACGAGTGAATTTTTAGTTATGGCGGCAACCCTTTTGGCGATAAAGAGCAAGCAGCTACTTCCAAAGCCGCCTGTATTTGAGGAAGACTATGAGGATTGGCCGGATGACGGATTGGATCCACGCGATGAGCTCATCCAGAAGCTCGTAGAATACCGGAAATTCAAACAAATAGCCGAGCAGCTGCGCGAGAAGGAATTCGAGCGCAGCCTTGTCTATTCAAGGGAACCTGAGGATATGACGCCATTTTTGAAAGAAGAGATTGTTAATCCGGTGGAGGGTCTTCACTTGTCGGATTTGATTACTGCCTTTCAAAAGGCGCTGCGCCGCGCATCAAGGCGTAATGTCGTTGCTACCATACATCGCGACGAGATTTCCGTTAAAGATCGAATACGGGACATTGTCGAGGTGCTCAAGCAATTCGAAACGGTTCGTTTTTCACGGCTTATTCGCGAGAACATGGACAGGCATGAAATCGTGGTTACTTTTCTAGCCATTCTAGAATTAATGAAAATGAAACATATTCGTTGTTTTCAGCATCAGTTATTTGACGACATCGTCATTCATTGGAGAGGAGAGTCGTCGCAAATTGGATTATCCGAAGTTGAAGACAATTATTGAGGGCCTGCTGTTTATGGCAGGTGATGAAGGCCTTACGAAGCGGCAACTAGCTGATATTTTGGAGCTGGATGCCGAGCTCGCTTCCGATTTGGTTTATGATTTGCAGCGCGATTTGGAGCGCGAGGGGCGCGGTATTCAAATCGCAGAGGTGGCAGCCTCCTATCGGCTGACGACTCATTTGGAGCATGCGCCTTATTTTGAGCGTATGGCATACACTCCTACGAGATCGCAGCTGTCACAAGCTGCATTAGAAACGCTGTCCATCGTCGCTTATCGCCAGCCGATAACAAGAATATCGATTGAAGAAATTCGCGGCGTAAAGAGCGACAGAGCGATTCAATCGCTTGTATCAAAGGATTTAATCGAAGAGGTTGGCCGCGCCGAGCAGATTGGCAGACCTATTTTGTACGGAACAACGAAATCATTTTTAGATTATTTTGGATTGCCGTCCATAAAAGAATTGCCAGAACCAGGCAGCGTTGATATCGATGATGCCTTGGAGGAACAAACTCAGCTGCTATTTGAGAGATTAGATGGCACGCAGATGACAATTGAAGAAATAAAAGAATGAGATTTGGCCGCCGGGTCATACTATATTCAACCCATATTAGGGAAACGGAGGAAGCATCATGATGCTCGGTTACCCCTACGGTTGGATGACGGCGGTCGGTCTCTTTTTTTTGCTCATTTTGGTCGTCTGCCTCACTTCGCAGGTCGAATTAAGAGGCCATCTGAGGAGAATTGATCAAAACGATGATTTTGAGTTGAATATAAAGGCCTTATTTGGAATCCTCAGATACCGCTTTAAAGTGCCGATTATTCAGTTCACAGGAACCTCCATCCAACTTAAGGAACAGGTTTCAAAAAAGAATGTGGCCGTTGACACTTGGAAACAATATAACGAGGACATTGACGCAGAAAAAATAGCGCATCTAATGGAAAGAACAAAACATCTGTTACAAATGACGAAAAACTTAACGGGTTGGGTTAGAAAATCGCTTACGAAGGTCCGTCTTTTGGAATGGAACTGGTCCACATCAGTAGGAACCGGTGACGCAATGTGGACGGCTATGGCGACTGGATTTGTTTGGTCCATAAAAACATCAATCATTGGCGTATTGTCCCAAATGGTTAAGCTCAAAACAGAACCGAAAATGATGGTTCAGCCTATTTATCAACGATCTGCTTTTACAACGGAATGGTCATGCATAGCTCAAATCCGCTTCGGTTATGCTATTCTTGCCGGACTGCAGCTTTTAGTTCGGATGAGGAAATTGAAAGGAGGCGTCAAGGTATGGCAGAACATCCTATTCAAGGCTTAATGCAAACCGCAATGGAAAATATTAAAGAGATGGTTGACGTCAATACTATTGTAGGCGACCCTGTCCAAACGCCGGATGGCAGTATTATTATGCCGATCTCCAAAGTAGGCTTTGGGTTTGTAGCAGGAGGCAGTGACATTCGATTAGATGATGCCGATCATAAGAACGGCTCTCAATCTGATGCACAGCATGCTTCCGTTTCGCTTCCGTTCGGCGGCGGTAGCGGTGGCGGCGTGTCGATTACGCCAATTGCTTTCTTGGTCGTAGGAACACATGGCGTAAAAATTGTTCCGCTCGATAATCAAACACATCTGCTTGAGCGGGTAATCGACTCAGCTCCGCATGTATTTGATAAGCTGCAATCGATGATGAAGCAGCCTTCGAGTACAGGTGTATACACGGATACGTCTCAAACTGTGATCAGTGAACGTGTCGAAGCAAACGAACACAACTGATGACATAACTGCCCGAGAGGGCAGTTTTTCATTTTTGTTAGCTACTTTTCGTCTAGAGCCACATGTACAGGCATATACTGAAATACGCACACACAAGCTTTATCTACTATCGCTGCGGGAGGGGCAAGTATGAATATGAATTTCAAAAAACTGCAACGATTTGTTGCAGTTGGAATGTTATCTGCTTTATTGGTTGGGACAAGCGTATTGCCCCCAGTTAGCGCAAATCCAAGCAAGTTGTATACGAATGCCAAGGCATCGGCTCTCATTGATGTCGAGTCAGGCAGAGTTTTGTATAGCAGTGATGGCGATACCCCGATGCGGATAGCAAGCTTAACGAAAATCATGACAGCTATTGTTGCAATAGATCATGGGAAGCTGACTGATATGGTGAAGACAAGCAAACGAGCAGTTGGTAAAGAGGGTTCTTCGATTTATCTTCAGCTTGGCGAAGAAATGAGTTTGCATCATATGTTGTATGGTCTGATGCTCAGGTCCGGCAACGATGCGGCAACGGCAATCGCGGAGCATGTTGGTGGATCGGAGGAAGGTTTTGTTCATTTAATGAATGAGAAAGCGACCTTTCTAGGTTTGAAACATACGCAATTTAAAAATCCGCATGGGCTGGATGATGATGAGCATTATTCCTCAGCTAATGATTTGGCCAAGCTGACTGCATATGCTTTGAAAAATGACGTATTTGCAGAAATCGTAAGCACGCGCGTAAAAAAAGTGCCTAATCCGCATGAGAAATGGGAGTACAGCTACACGAACAAAAATAAAATGCTAACGATGTATGAGGGTGCTGACGGTGTAAAAACGGGGTATACCAAAAAATCATTGCGCTGCTTAGTTAGCTCCGCCACTAGGAATGGTCAACAGCTTGCTGCTGTGACGATAAATGACAGCGATGATTGGGCAGATCACCGGAAAATGCTCGATTGGGGTTTTGGTCATTATCCGCTTCAAGAGATAGCAGTTAAAGGGCAGCAAGTTTCTGGTTACCCTTATGCTGTTGGACAATCTTTTAAATACCCGCTGGAAGAGCAGGAAACGGGAAATATTCAATCACGTCTTGTGCTGCTTGAAGCAGGAACAACACGATATTTGTTAGGAGAGCGCGGATTTCTGGAATGGTATCTAAACGAGCAGCAAATTGGTGCTGTTCCTGTGTATGATCCAAACAGCAGCAGACTTCAACTTTCAATGGCATCGCAAAAATCATTACAATCGCTGGCTGATTTTCAAAAAGCAAACAAGCTTGATCAGCGCGGGCCGATATTTGGCTCTATTATCAAAGTATTAGATGCATTATTTGAGCATTAGCATGCAATCTGCGCGGGAGACGCTGATTGCTTGCAAAACAGTATAGGTGCGTAGAGGGGGAGGCGACCTAAATGGTTAACTGGATTTGGTTGTTTTTCATCGTAGCGAGTGTTGTAGTAGCTGCGATAACGGGTAAGATGGATGCGGTAACGCAAGCAGCTTTCGAGGGAGCCAAGTCGGGTGTCACCGTGAGCTTCGGATTAATTAGTATCATGGTGTTTTGGCTTGGCATGATGCGAATAGCGGAGGATGCAGGGCTGCTGCGTACACTTGCTCGAATGCTCGGGCCTGTGGTGCGCAAGCTTTTTCCTGACGTTCCTCCCAATCACCCAGCTCTCGGATATATAATGAGTAATTTAAGCGCTAATCTCTTTGGGTTAGGAAATGCAGCCACGCCAATGGGAATAAAAGCGATGCAGGAGCTTCAGAAGCTTAATCCTGATCCTGCTACAGCAACTCCAGCCATGTGCACGCTGCTTGCGCTAAATACATCCAGCATTACGATCATTCCCACCACGCTTATTGCCATTCGAATGAATTATGGTTCAGCTAACCCTGCTGAAATTATCGGTACAACGCTGGCAGCGACATTTGTTGCTACTACGGCTGCAATACTTGCCGACCGCTGGTATCGAAGAAAATCACCACCGCCGCCAATAGCTCCTTCGCCACCTAGACCTGAGAATAAGAAGTCGGCTTCACCAGCTTCCGGAGGTGAGGCAATTGTATAATATTTTTACAAGCTTATCCGCTTGGATGATTCCAGCCATTATCGTATTTATTCCGCTCTATGCAGCTTTAAGACGCAAAGTACCTGT
This sequence comes from Paenibacillus sp. 01T424, assembly GCF_056398745.1. Classification (NCBI taxonomy): domain Bacteria; kingdom Bacillati; phylum Bacillota; class Bacilli; order Caryophanales; family Paenibacillaceae; genus Paenibacillus; species Paenibacillus sp. 01T424. Next base: position 84,527 of record NZ_JBFTPZ010000013.1, read on the forward strand.
CTATGAAACGTTTGTTGAAGGGGCCAAGGATGGCTTCGGAACAGCGATTAATATCATTCCTCATTTGGTTGGCATGATGGTTGCTATCAGTATGTTTCGCTCATCTGGAGCCTTGGAATTGCTGCTTTCTACAGTCCGACCTCTCTTTGATTGGGTCGGTATCCCAAGCGAGGTGCTGCCTCTCGGGATTTTGCGGCCTTTGACTGGCGCAGGCTCGTTAGCCTTCACGACTGACCTTATTCAGAACTTTGGCCCGGATTCTATGATCGGCAGAATTGCTTCCACAATTCAAGGCAGCACGGATACAACCCTGTATGTGCTTACTGTATATTTTGGAGCGATTGGAATAAGAAAGTCACGTTATGCGTTAAAAGTTGGTTTATTTTCCGATATAGTAGGTTTTTTCGCAGCAATTTTCATTTGCTTATACATATTCGGCTAGTGAAGCTTGTACTTTCGCCTTCATATCGTTATGATGGAGATTGAGGTGAAAGCATTGGAACGTTTACAGAAAATATTAGCAGCAGCGGGAATTGCATCCCGTCGCAAATGTGAAGAAATGATTTTGGCAGGAATGGTTGAAGTTAATGGTGAGAAGGTTACGACGCTAGGCGTTAAGGCTGATCCAGCGGTTGATGCAATTACGGTTAACGGCAAGCCGATTCGGAGCGAGAAGAAGCTCTATCTCATGCTTAACAAATCCAAGGGAGTCATAACTAGCGCCAAAGATCCACAAGGCCGCAAAGTGGTTTCTGATTTCTTGCCAGGTATTAAAGAGCGAGTATATCCGGTCGGTCGATTGGATTATGATACGGAAGGACTTCTTATCCTAACGAATGATGGCGAATTCGCTAATTTGTTAACACATCCAAGTCATCATGTTCCCAAAACATACCGTGCGACCGTTAAAGGCGTTCCTCATGGAACGGCATTGGAGCAGTTGCAAAAAGGGATTAAGCTAGAGGATGGCATGACCGCGCCTGCAGAAGTGGAATATCATGATGTGGATACGGACGGAAATGAAGCAACGATTACAATTACGATTTTTGAAGGCCGGAACCGTCAGGTTCGCCGGATGTTTGAAGCTATTGGACATAAGGTGATTAGGCTGAAAAGAATTCGTTTTGGCGAAGTTGGACTTGAAAACCTAGGCAGAGGAAAGTATCGTCATCTCACGCCTCAGGAAATTAAAGAATTGCTTGCGATAGCGCAAAGCAAGACACATAAAGTTCATAAAAAGTAATCGACGGCGGCAGTAATTGCCGTCGACTTTTCGTTATAATGGTAATATTCGTGGCTGCATAGAAAGAAGCTGGTGGTGAAAAACAATTATGGGAAAATCGCGCAAGACGGTACAAATTGTCATTTTGATTGCCGTCTTGATCATAGGTGGGTACGCAATTGGATCTACCTTATTTGTCGCGGATGACAAAGGTCCTTTAAAGGAAGGCGGGAAGCCGCCTGCATTTGAGCTTGTTGATTTAGAGGGCAATCTTAAACAACTGTCTGATTATGAGGGGAAAGCTGTCGTCATTAATTTCTGGGGCACATTCTGTCCACCGTGCGTGAAGGAAATGCCGGAGTTTGAACGACAGTACGCGAAATGGAAGGATCAAGGCCTTGTGATTTTAGCTATAAATTTAAGCGAGGACACGTTGACCGTGAACAATTTTGTCCGTCGTTTTGATTTGAACTATCCGATTCTGCGCGATGTAAATCGCAAAACAGAACGCAGCTATGGTCTAAAGTCATACCCTACTACTTTTTTCATTAATCCAAATGGGACGATTATGGAAATAAAAGTAGGAGGCATGACGGAAGAGGAAATTGATGAACGGATTGAACGGCTTCTTCAGCTGTAGGAGGTATTATTGTGTTAGTGGTTGAAAACACAAAATGTGAGTGCGGTCATCAAAATTCGATAGGCACCGTACTATGTGAAAGCTGCGGCAAACCGCTTGTAAACGATACGGTTTCCGATTTGCCGTTAGAAATGCGTTACGATGGTGTTGCTCGTCGATCGCAAAAAAGTAATCCCAATTATATCGATAAAATATGGAATTTTTTCTCGTCAGTCAAAATTGCGATTTATTTGATCGTCATTACCTTTTTGACTGCGATGCTTGGAACAATTTATCCACAGGAAAACACATTCATAAATAACTTAGATCCATCCGTTTATTATGAAGAAACTTATGGATTTCTTGGCAAAATGTATTATTTGCTAGGATTATCACATACGTACGAATCCTGGTGGTTCATTGGTTTGCTTGTGATGATTGGCACCTCACTCGTTATTTGCAGCTTGGATCGTGTGCTCCCGCTTTATCGGGCACTCAGCAAGCAGCAAATTCGTAAGCATCTGCAGTTTATTCATCGTCAGAAGACGGTATTTAAATATCAGATTGAAGGCGATGAGGAAAAATGGGTTGAAAATTTCGGCATGCAGCTGAAACGCAAAGGTTATCGCATTCATCGAGATGGCTCTGCGCTGCTTGCGGAGAAAAATCGTTTTAGCCGCTGGGGACCCTACATCAATCACATTGGCCTTATCTTGTTTCTTCTAGCCATATTGGCAAGAAGCATTCCAAGCTGGCAAATGGATAGCTACATAATGGTCCCTGATGGGGATACGGTCCAAATAGCGAATACGAATTATTATGTTAAAAACGAAAAGTTTACTGTAGAGTATTATAAAGATGAAGAATTGCCGGACAAGCTTAAAGGAATAAGCCGTGCGAAGCTTTTTGAGACAAAAGCGGTTCTTTATGAATGCGTTAGCAACTGCAGTGACCAAACAAAGAAACCAGAGCTTAAAGAAGTAGAGCGGCATAATATTATCGTCAACGAGCCGCTTAAGTACAAAGGATTAAAGCTGTATCAATTTGATTATGATACAACGCCTCGCTTGAACGCTGTGCATCCTATTCTCATAGATAAAGCGACGGGAGAGAAATACGGTCCGTTCGATCTACCAATGAAGGATTCAGCGCTGCAGCATAAGCTTGGGCCATATACCCTTGATTTATATGCGAATTATATGGAATTTGCAATTGGCGACAATGGCGAGCCAACGACTTTGTCACGTGATCCGATTGCTCCGGCGTTCGTATACACGGTTAAAGGTCCAGGACTTGATCCAAAAGGTGAGCCGTATATGTATTTCCCAATGCAAAAGGATAAAGTTAAATTTTCGCAGGATGCCATTAATCACGGTATCGCGGATAAGATAGAAATTCGAGTGGACGGCATGGAAAATGTAGATTTCTCTGAAGCATCCACTTACTTGAACGTAAGGATGGATAAGGCGCTGCCATATGTTTGGGTAGGTGCAGTGTTCTCCATGCTCGGCTTGCTGATGGGGTCCTATTGGCAGCACCGCCGAATTTGGCTGCGAGTGGACAATGGAGAGCTTTCATTGGGCGCTCATACGAATAAAAACTGGTACGGTATGCGCTCAGATGTAGCGGGAGCCCTTAAAAAAATAGGGATAACCGTAGATCCGAAGTCGCTAGATAACGGAGGGAACAACGCGTGAGCTTAGTCGATTTTAGCAGCGACGCATTTATTGTCGCATTTTTCCTGTATTGCTTCGCATTTATGTTTTATGTCATTGCCATTGCGGGTAAGAAATGGAGCAATCGTGATCCTTTGCAGCATGAGAAGCGTTGGGGACGAATTGCATTCATTACTTCGAGTCTTGGTCTTGCATCGCATTTGACCTTCTTCTTTACAAGATGGGCTGGAAGCGGCCAAATTCCAACGAGCAATATGTATGAATTCATGACTTTCCTTGGAATGGCAATCATGATTGCATTTACGATCGTCTTCAGTATTTACAGAAAACCGCTGCTGGGCATGTTCTCATTGCCGCTAACTGTAATTATTGTTGCTTATGCCTCTGTGTTTCCGCAAGAGGTACAGCCGCTAATACCGGCTCTAAACAACTACTGGCTAAAAGTACATGTAACGACAGCCGCTCTCGGCGAAGCATTTTTTGCCGTTGGTTTTGCTGCCGGCCTCATGTATTTGCTAAGAGTGGTTGATTTCAAAAGCAAAACAAAAGAAGCAAAAAGATCGCAGTTCTGGGTCGAGTTCTCTTTATATACGATTATTCTAATTGTAGGTTTTATCGTCGCTGTATTCGCGTTCCGCGGAATGGGCTATGAAGCGAAATTTATTCAAGAAACATCTACTATTGATGCCAAAGGAATAGAGTCGACGACTTCGGAGACAGTAAATTATACACTGCCGCCAATTGTTAAACCTTATAACAGCCAGGTGGTCGAATATGAATCATTCCTCGGCATGAGCAAGCCATTATTCGAAGCACCATCTTGGATGGAAGGCGCAAATTCAGGACGCAAGTTTAATACCGTTATATGGACGATTATTTCAGGCTCCTTGCTTTATGGCTTGCTGCGCTTAGTATTCAGAAAGCCGCTCGGAGCGGTCATTCATCCTGTTATGGATGGTGTAGATCCAGAAGATTTGGATGAAATCAGCTACAGATCCATCGCAATTGGATTTCCGATCTTTACACTCGGTGCATTAATATTCGCGATGATATGGGCCAATATTGCATGGGGCCGTTTCTGGGGCTGGGACCCGAAAGAGGTTTGGGCTTTAATCACTTGGTTGTACTACAGTGCGTATTTGCATTTCCGTTTATCGCGCGGCTGGCAGGGAAAACCTTCTGCATGGCTCGCTGTAATCGGCTTCGTGGTTGTACTATTTACGCTTGTTGGGGTTAACCTCGTCATTGCAGGTTTGCATTCCTATTCTGGTGTTTAGAACTTAGATTGAACTTAGATTGAGAGGAGAATTGCCCTATGTCTGATTATTCAAGCCGTATTTTGGTCGTAGATGATGAAGAACGTATCCGTCGCTTGCTCAAAATGTATTTAGAGAAGGAAGGCTACACAATCGACGAGGCAGAAGACGGAGAAACTGCCCTAAGATTAGCTTCAAATACGGATTACGCGCTCATTCTGCTTGATGTGATGCTGCCAGGAATCGACGGCGTAGAAGTGTGCTCTCGTCTGCGTCAAGTGAAGGCTACTCCTGTCATTATGCTAACGGCTAAAGGTGAAGAAATGAACCGTGTGCAGGGCTTTGAGGTTGGCGCGGATGATTATGTCGTCAAGCCTTTTAGTCCACGCGAGGTTATCTACCGAGTGAAGGCTATCTTGAGACGATCCTCGGCTACCGCGTTCTTAACAAAAGAAATTAATTCAAGCAACAATATTGTATTCCCTCATTTGGTTATTGAGCATGATGCTCACCGTGTAACAGCTGGTGGACAAGAGGTAAGTTTAACGCCTAAGGAATATGAGCTGCTGCATTACTTGGCAGTATCGCCTGATAAAGTGTTCTCTCGTGAAGAGCTTTTGAAGGATGTATGGAACTATGAGTTTTTCGGTGACTTGCGGACTGTCGACACCCATGTAAAACGTTTGCGCGAGAAATTGAATAAAGTGTCTCCTGATGCGGCATCCATGATTACTACCGTTTGGGGAGTCGGCTATAAGCTAGAGGTACCTAAGTAAATGAGCTTGTGGCATCGTTCGATTGGCAAGTTGTACCGCAGTGTAGTTGGAAAGCTCTGGGCGACAATCATGCTGCTTGTTGCTGTCGTATTGCTTATCGTTGGCGTATTTTTACTTCAATACGTTGACATATGGTTTAAAGAAAACAATACGCATCAGGTGAAAGTGCTTTTTGTTGTAACAGCGATTATCGGATTTTTGTTATCAACATTTTTTGCTTTCTTCTTATCCAAAAAAATTCAACAGCCGCTGCTTCAACTAAAGGATGCAGCGGTATCGATTTCTCAAGGCAATTATACAACCCGAGTTCATATACGCTCCAGCGATGAGATCGGTGAGCTTGCGGATACGTTTAACCATATGACGGAGCAGCTGAATAAGCTGATTCATGACATCAATCATGAGAAAAACCATCTTGCGAGCATTTTGCGAAGCATGGGAGATTCAGTTATTACCTTCGACGCGGAAGGTAAAGTCATACTCACGAATCCAGTTGGTCATTTGCTAATCAATCAGTGGTCAGGAGTAGAGCTTGCTTGGCAAGAGGATGAGTCCGAGAGCTCGACTGCATATTCCGAGGTTCCAATGCCGCTCCGCGAGTTGTTTCAAAGAGTGATGGAAGAGGGCAGGGATGTTACCGATAAGGTTCATGTTCTAAGCAGCGTGTGGTCAGTTGTAATGGCTCCGCTGCAGTCGAAGGATGTTATTCGCGGGGCTGTTGCCGTTATCCGTAACGTAACGGAGGAGCATAAGCTTGAGAAGCTGAGAAGAGATTTTGTGGCTAACATCTCACATGAGATCAGAACGCCGCTATCGATGCTGCAAGGCTATAGTGAAGCTTTGCTTGATGATATTGTCGTGTCGGAGGAAGATCGCAAGGAGCTCGTTCAAGTCATTTATGATGAATCACTGCGAATGGGCAGACTCGTAAATGATTTTCTGGATATCGCTAGAATGGAAGCCGGCCACGTCGATATGAACTTCCAAGAGATAGATCTCGCCCATGTCTTGAAGCGGGTACATCGGAAATTCCAGGTGTATGCGAAGGAGCGCGAAGTGAGGCTGGTCGCGGATCTGCCCAATGAGTCGCTGCTTGTAAAGGAAGCTGATGAGGATAGATTGGAGCAAGTATTGACTAACCTCCTTGATAACGCATTGCGGCATACGCCATCTGGCAAGTCCATCACCATTTCTGGGCAGCATGCGAATGTAAATGGAAGACAGTATGTAGAGCTTCGCGTCAGAGACGAGGGGCAAGGCATTCCAACCGAGGATGTACCCTTTATATTCGAACGCTTCTATAAGGCAGATAAAGCGCGTAAACGCGGCTCATCAAGTGGAACGGGACTTGGACTTGCCATCGTAAAAAATTTGATCGATCTTCATCAGGGTCGAATTGTAGTCGAAAGCAGTGCAGGCACAGGCACATCGTTTACAATCTTACTTCCTGTCGAAGCTCATCAATAGTTGTCAAAGCGCCCCTGTTGGGGGCGCTTTTTTTGTAGAAAGCAGAAGATAATTCTTGTTGTTCGTGAAACAAAAGAAGAGCCTGTCGATTCATTCGGCAGGCTCTTCTTCTATATAGTAAACAAATTTATTTAAAAAAGTGTAATTTCTTTGGCTGTGTTTAGCTCAGGCATGCTTGTAAGCTGCTCAAGCACTTCCTTAGGTGTCGCTTTATCCACACGCAGAACCATGATTGCGGAGCCGCCAACAAGCTGACGACCTACTTGCATCGTTGCAATGTTAACGTCATTGTTGCCCAGAAGCGTTCCAACTCGTCCGATAATACCAGGCTTATCGTTATGCGAGATTAGAATTAGGTTTCCTTCAGGCGTCACATCAACTGGGAACTTGTCGATTTGAACAATACGAGGTCCGTAACCAGTGAGCAATGTGCCGGAAACAACACGTTCTTCTTTTTTCGTACGAAGGGACACGGTTACCAGGTTCGTAAAGTCTTTCGAAGCATGCGATTTTTGAACGACGATGTTTACATCGCGCACTTTCGCCAGGTGAAGGGAGTTAACCACATTAACCTGCTCTGCGCCAAGGTGATGCGCTAGAACGCCGCGAATGATATAACGAGTAAGTGGCTGCGTATCAACCTCTGCAAGCTCACCAGCATAACCTACAACGATTTCGGTAACAGCACCTTCAGTTGATTGTGCAATAAAGTTGCCAAGCTTCTCGCCAAGTGTAAAGTACGGCTGAAGAATGCTTTGCAGGTTTGCCGGAATCGGAGGCATGTTAACTGCATTGATAAATGGCTCGCTGCGGAGAATATGAAGCACTTGCTCCGAAACGTCAATCGCAACGTTTTCTTGTGCTTCAACAGTCGAAGCGCCAAGATGCGGAGTTACGATAATTTTTGGATGTGTCAAGAAAGGATGGTCATTAGCAGGAGGCTCCACTTCGAACACGTCGAATGCGGCGCCAGCGACAATACCTGCATCCACTGCATCAACCAAAGCAATCTCATCGATGATGCCGCCGCGCGCGCAGTTTACAATACGCATGCCGGGCTTCATTACTTCAAATTGAGCTTTGCCGATCATATGGCGAGTTTCTGGCGTTAAAGGTGTATGTACAGTCATAAAATCTGCACCTCTAACAATTTCATCCACGCTAGCAAGCTTCACGCCGATTTTTGTTGCTCTTTCTTCTGTCATAAACGGGTCATAACCCAAAATATCCATGCCGAAGGCTTTTGCGCGTTTGGCAACTTCGCTGCCGATACGTCCCATACCGAGTACGCCTAGCGTTTTGCCGCGAAGCTCAACGCCTAGGAAGGATTTGCGATCCCATGTTCCATTTACTGTTTTCATGTACGCTTGTGGAATATGACGGGCTACCGCCATCATCATAGCAAATGTATGCTCACAAGTTGTAATGGTGTTGCCATCTGGTGCATTGATTACGATGATACCGCGCTGAGTTGCTGCGTCTAGGTCAATATTATCGACGCCAACACCTGCACGGCCAACTACTTTAAGCAGTTTGCCAGCTTCCATAATTTTTGCTGTTACGCGGGTTTGGCTACGTACTAGCAACGCATCGTATTCACCAATAATTGCAACTAATTCGTCTTCGCTGAGTCCAGGTTTTTTGTCGACTGCGACATCTGACGCATCAACAAGCTGCTGAATGCCCAAATCGCTGATTGGATCGGAAACTAACACTTTAAACATGTGAAGTATGCCTCCTAAAATGGGGCGAAGCTATTAGGCTTCGCTTAATATGAACAGAAAAACCCTCTACCCGGCACCGTTGTGCAGCAGCGGGTCGAGAGTTTGATCATCGAACTTAGACTTTTCTATTTTAAAGCAATGTGGTGGACAAAAGCAATCCTCAAACTTGCTGAATTGTGAAAATTTCGTTATGATTCAAGCATCATTAGCAACAATTTACGACATTGGAGGTCTTTATTCATGACGAAATGGCAGGATGTGACACCGCAATTTTTGCTTGAACTGCTAGGGAATGGACAAGTAGAAGCAAGTCAAATCATAGATGTAAGAGAAGAGTTTGAATGGGAGTTTTATCATTTGGAGACATCAAAATTAATTCCAATGAACACGATTCCTGTGCGACTGAATGAGCTTGACGACACGCTGCCTATTTATATCATCTGCGCACATGGCGTACGAAGTGTAGCGGTTTGCAATTACTTAGAAGAAAAAGGCTACAGCAGCCTTCACAACGTTACCGGTGGGATGGCGGCTATAGCCTCTTTACAAGGGTTTCAATATGATTAACAAAAGAATTGGAATTTAATTTGTTTCAGGGTAGAAAAAAGGTAGCTGCGGCAGAAGTGCCTGTTGATAAAGCCTTGATTTGCTCTCATTGAAGTCACCTGAACGAACGGCTTCCGTATTAATCAACAAATCAACAACAGCAGATACGGAATGTAATTTTAACTTAGTTGCTTGTCCAGATTGGACAAGCTCATCTACTCGACTTGTTAAATCGTGCGGATAATAGGCAGTAAGTTTTTTGCGAGTCATTAGCTGATCAGCCATTACTTTGTTTTTTATCGTAATGTTAAAGTTTTTCCATGCTGACAGTTCCAGCAGAGCTGGAGCCTTGTATTCTGAAGGAATATCAAGATCTACCGTTGCTGACCATTTCAGCATAGCGGAGTAATATTGCTGCTGAGCGTTTAGTGCAAATTGAGCGGCAGAGAGATAGGTTTTATCTTGTTCGACATTTTTCATTAATTCATTAAAGGATAATTTCTTTGCACTAGCCGCTGCGTTGACAGCAGCTTCATTAAATAGTTTAAGACTTCGTATGTAACTAACCTGAGCTTCTCCGAGCAGTGGAGATTTTTGCATATCAATCGAGCTTGCTTCATCTGCTTTGGTACTAGCAAGTCTTGCCAAATCTTTAAACATAGAAGTTGCTTCAAATGACTTTCCTTGCGATAATTTGTTCATAGCTGCGAACCATTCGTTTTGAAATTCACGATAAGGCAGAAATACAGTATGATAGAACGATACCAAGTCTTGTTGCTGGTAAGGGGTTGCTGAAGCGGTTGTTGTTTTTGCGTCATCTGCTTCATTCACATAGCGGGCTTTAGTCTTTTCAGTGCCAATTTGAATGCCATAGAAAAAGGCTCCAACTGTACAAATAAGTAGAAATACAAATCCAACACTGAATAACATTGCGGTTGTCGTTAATTTTTTTTCCATCTCTATCTCTATCTCCTTCTATGTAAAAAAATAATTCTGTCGATTTGTTCTACCAGTATAGGTGAAAAGGTCGAAAAAGAAAATATGAACGTTCCAGACAGGCGGGAAGCTATGAAGAAATTTGATATTCGCAATATTCGCATTCGAAAGGTGTCCGTTGATGAGCTAGATGACCGCATGCTGTTAATCAATTTATATGCTACGCAAGCATTTACTTTTATTATCGGTTTAATATGGGTTTTATTTCAGCATCAAAATGTGATTGCTTTATTTACGCCTCCAAAGGAGCTTGCATTTGTTTATTGGGGTGCAGGCTTAGCAGCAGCTGTTATCATAGTTGACCTGCTTATTTCGCGCTTTGTTCCAGAAGAAGCAAGCGACGATGGCGGAGTAAATGATCGTATTTTTCGGACGCGGAAGGTTTGGCATATTGCAGTTATTTCCTTAGTTGTAGCTATTTGTGAGGAATTGCTCTTTCGCGGGGCGATTCAGCATGCCATAGGTCCCTATTGGACAAGCATAATTTTTGCTACTATTCATGTAAGGTATTTAAAACATTGGATTCCCACCGGACTCGTATTTTCGATTAGCTATGGCTTAGGCTGGATTTATATGGAATCAGGTACGATTTGGGCACCGATTATTGCACACTTTTTGATCGATTTCATCATGGGTTTAATTATAAGATTCAGGAGGGAGTCATGAGCAGGAAAGAAAAGTTTGGAAATTCGAGAGCTTCAGCACAGCATGAAGAGACGGCAGAGCCGTCCATCATCGGAACGGATTCCAATCAGGGAGAAGCTCTGCCGCCTCGGCGAAAGAAACATCCTACACAAATGAATAAGGTTACAAAGTTTTATTACAATTTATTGTTCCTATTGTTTGTAAGTTTAGTTGGTGGACTTTTTTGGTATGGCTTAAAATTTAGCGAGTGACCTCAATGGTGGCTGGATCAATGAATCCGTAGCCTTTGTTTTCAAGTGAGGTGAGCAACTCATCAAGAGCGTCGGCAGTCCATTGCAGCTCGTGCATAAGTATGTTGGCGCCGGGATGCAGCTGCTCCAGCACATTTTTAATGACAACCTCAGGCTTGTTTTTGGCCGTTTTATCCCAATCAAGGGAACCATTTGACCACGTCATGTAAAGCATGCCGTGGTTTTTTGCAATTTCCTTGACCGTATCACCGCCAGAGCCGTACGGAGGGCGGAAAAACAATGGTTTTTTATCTATTAAAGCTTCGACATCTGTTTGAACATCGCCGATTTGCTGTTCAACGACTTCTTTAGCTTCTTTTTTCAAATCGTTATGATCCCAAGAGTGGTTGCCGATTGTTTGTCCGCGTTCATCAATGAGCTTCAACAAATTGGGATTTTTTTTCACCCGATAACCATTTACGAAAAAAATCGCTTTAGCCTTATGTTTATCAAGGGTATCGAGCATGCTGGTTAAGACGGTTTCATCTTTTGGCCCATCATCGAAAGTAAGCAAAACAACCTTGCTTGATGTACTCTCCTCAATCGGTACGAAGCGATAGGCTTCGCTCATTCGATATAGTGCTGTTATGCTGGTTTCCTGCTCACTCGAAGCGGTTGGCGTAGGTTCCTCACTCGTTACGACTGTATCATCGTTTATTGCATTGTTTGAGCTTTGTGTAGTCTCGGGAACGGCTGCTGTCTCAGTGGCTTCAGTTGAAGACTGCAGGCTCTCGTTTTGCTGCTGCGCACTGCAGGCCGTTAGAAGCGACCCGAGAAGCAGAATGATTATAGGCAGGTTACGCTTCATGATGCTTGCCCTCCATAATTTTGATGTAAATGCTGCTGAAACGACATCATTGTATCATATTTGCCTAATAGAAGGATAAGGATGATTTCCTTATTTTATATGGAATGGCGCTTCTGCTTGTCGGTCAAACTAACAACTGAATACGCAAGATGAATTAGGAAAGAGGTGTTCGAGATCATGAGGTTAAGTGGCTTTTTAGTCGGTGGAATAATTGGYGCAGCAGCAACGGTATATATCTCGCGCAGAAAGCCTGGAGCAGTATCATGGGCAGCACATGCGTTTACTGACGTTTGTTCCAATGTTGCACGCAATTCTGTTGCGAAAATGATGAGTAAATCTGTGAAGGAAAATGCGTCTGCGCTCTCCCCAAAGCATTCAGACGATACCGCCGTAAAATCCGAAGCCGCTTGGGGACAAATTGAGGCTATCGTAAACAGCGATCCCTCATTGAAGAAGGAAGCGGACAAGATCAAAGCGGAATCGTCAGCCTTTTCCCACTAAGTAAAGCAGCAAGCATGCAGAATCGTAGGGACGCAAAGCAGAAATGCGATGCGATCAAACGATTCTTTTTTTCGTTCATTATTAGTGCAATCAGTGAAAAGACATGATAAAGTAGTTACATAGCATGATTTGGTCAATTTGATCACATCTTACTTAGAAATTCATACGCTATTACAACAGATGCTGCAGAGGAGGATCCTGTCATGAAAATCGAACGACTGAGCCAGGATAAGATTCGGATTTTCCTGACGTTCGACGACCTGCTGGAACGGGGGATCCAGAAGGACGACATGTGGCGCGAAATTCCAAAAGTACACGAACTATTCAGTGAAATGATGGATCAAGCATATAGTGAACTTGGATTCGATGCCAGCGGCCCATTAGCGGTCGAAGTGTTTGCCCTCCCCGCTCAAGGTATGGTAGTGATTGTCACCCGTGGCAAAATGAACAGTCATGCAGGCGATAGGCCAACTGAAGATGACGACACGGAAGACGAAATATACGAGATGGAAGTGACGCTTGAGCAAAGCGATATTGTGATGTACTCTTTCCGCGATTTTGAGGATGTCATATCGGTTTGCAAGCAATTGCTAAGCTCTACGCTTACAGAAGACGGACGTTTGTACTCCTATCATGGCAAATATATATTAGCGCTGGAACCTGCTCTTATCGAGGCTTCCAGGCATAACGCTGTTATTGCATTGCTCGCTGAGTATGGTGAAGCAACATCGGTAACCTATGCCATGCTGGAAGAGTACGGTAAAGTGATTATACCCGAAACAGCGGTAAGGGAAATATGTAATCATTTTAGTTTTTAATCAAATGTACACGGATAGAGCATCTGCAGGCTGATTTTGTCTGTACGATGCTCTTCTTGCATGTAGCATGACATAATAATGGAATATACGAAGGAAAAGGCGCTCATATTAGATGTAGACAAAGGCGGTGATTGGAATGAGTGATAAAGAAGCAAACGATGTGTTGCATTCTACTCAGATTGTTATTGAAGAAGCGCTGCGCAGGCTTGGCTATGATCAGGATATGATTGATTTATTGAAGGAGCCCATGAGGCTTCTGACCGTCCGTATTCCAGTTCGGATGGATGATGGCAAAACAAAAGTGTTTACGGGGTATCGAGCACAGCATAATGATGCGGTAGGACCTACAAAAGGCGGTGTGCGTTTTCATCCAGCCGTCACGGAAAACGAGGTTAAGGCTTTGTCCATTTGGATGAGTCTAAAATGTGGAATTGCTGATCTGCCCTATGGCGGTGGTAAAGGCGGCGTTATTTGCGATCCAAGAACGATGTCTTTCCGAGAAATTGAGAATTTAAGCCGAGGGTATGTGCGGGCCATCAGCCAAATCGTAGGACCAAGCAAAGATATTCCTGCGCCTGATGTGATGACTAATTCACAGATCATGGCTTGGATGATGGACGAGTATAGCCGCATTCGTGAATTTGATTCTCCAGGCTTTATAACAGGGAAGCCGCTTGTGCTTGGCGGGTCCAAAGGAAGAGAGACAGCTACAGCCAGAGGGGTCGTTATGATGATCCATGAGGCTTTGAACATGAAAAATATAGACATAAAGGATGCGCGAATCGTCATTCAAGGCTTTGGTAATGCTGGAAGTTATCTTGCCAAATTCATGCATGAGGCCGGTGCGCGCGTGATAGGTATTTCCGATGTGAACGCGGCGTTGTATAATAAAGAAGGACTCGATATCGAATATTTGCTCGATCGTCGAGATTCCTTTGGCAATGTAACGAACTTGTTTACGAACACAATAACGAATGCTGAGCTGCTCGAGCTCGATTGTGATGTGCTTGTGCCTGCGGCAATCGAGAATCAAATAACGGAACAAAATGCCCATCTCATTAAAGCAACCATCGTAGTAGAAGCAGCGAATGGCCCAACGACGCTGGAAGCTACGCGAATCCTGTCGGACAAAGGCATTTTGCTTATTCCGGATGTGCTAGCGAGCAGCGGTGGCGTCATCGTGTCCTATTTTGAATGGGTGCAAAATAATCAAGGCTATTATTGGGATGAACAAGAAGTGGATGATAAGCTGAAGCTTATGATGATAAGGGGCTTCAACCAAGTGTATGAAATACACCGCACCCGTAAGGTCGATATGCGTCTTGCAGCTTATATGGCCGGTGTACGCAAAATGGCTGAAGCTGTACGCTATCGTGGCTGGGTGTAAGAAAGTAGGGGAAGAATGCTGTTGTTTTCCGTTTTGACTGCGGCTGTTGCGCCAGGCGTTTCGCTGCTTACTTATTTATATTTGAGAGATCGTTATGAAGCGGAGCCTATCCACATGGTAGCGAGAATGTTTGTGCTAGGCATTCTTGTCGTTGTACCGATCATGGTTATTCAGCGGGGACTTCAGCTTTGGCTTGGCGATCACTCGCTCATATTTGCCTTTGGCGAATCCGCAGGCGTAGAAGAGTTCGTAAAATGGTTCGTTCTGTATCATGTCATTTACAACCATACCGAATTTGACGAGCCTTATGACGGAATCGTTTATGCATCAGCCATTTCGCTTGGCTTCGCAACCTTAGAAAATGTCTTGTATGCCATTTACTCGCCTGCTACGTTCGGCACGCTTCTCGTGAGGGCGCTGCTTCCCGTTTCTGGCCATGCCTTGTTCGGTATAATGATGGGCTATTATTTAGGGAAAGCGAAGTTTGCTCCAAAAAACAAAACCGTCTATTTCTTAGGCATTTCACTTTTGCTGCCAGTGCTTCTACATGGTACTTACGATTGGATCATGATTACGTTGCGCACAAATTGGATGTATTTTATTATTCCGTTTATGATCGTGCTTTGGATATGGGGCTTGCGCAAAATGAGTCATGCGAATGCACGGTCGCCCTTTCGATTTATGGTCCGTGAAGATGAGATTAAACTGTAGTCGATCCGTCCATACTTACATTATATTGTAATGCCTGAAATGATGGCGTTCGAATAATGGCTGAGGAGGGGCTTATGGAGGCTGCAAGAATAAAGGTAACGATTAGATGCAATCTATGCGGAGAAAAATTTGTGCTTCGCGGACGAAGAGAAAAAGATTCGATTGATACTGGCTTTAAGCAATGTATTTGCAACAATGCAAATGATCTGGAAATTGAAGAGCATAGCGTTTTTTAGGGAAATACATGCAGTAATGACAAATAAATAGATGGATGCATAAAGCTCCCTTGGGCAAACCAAACTAAAACCAGGTTTTGCACAAGAAAGGAGCTTTTGTATTATGTACCGTCGACTCAGTTCAATTCTATTTCCCATTATGACAGTGCTGTTTATCGGCGCTGCCTACTGGGGTTATCAAGAGCAACAAGAGAAAAACGCAGTTTTGATAAAGGCTGAAAACCAATATCAACGAGCGTTCCACGATTTGACTAACCATGTTGAGCAACTGCATCAGCAATTAGGCAACACGCTAGCTGTTAACTCCACCTCACAAGCCTTTCATCGCAAAGGGCTTGTCAATGTATGGCGTTTAACGAGCCAAGCGCAAAATGAGATCAACCAGCTTCCTGTATCAATGCTTCCTTTCAATGAAGCAGAAGACTTCCTGTCGCGCATTGCAAACTTTGCATACAAGACATCTGTTCGCGACTTGACGAAGCAGCCGCTTTCGCCTGATGAATTCAAGACGCTTAAGACGCTCTATACGAATTCACAGGAAATATCGAAGGATTTGTCAAAGATGCAGAAGGATGTGCTGAACAACCGTCTGCGCTGGATGGACGCTGAAATCGCAGCTGCCAAAAACGCAAGTGACCCCAACATTATCATTGACGGCTTTAGATCGGTAGACAAGAAGGTAAGTGAATATCCAGAAATCAATTGGGGCCCTTCCGTTAGCAGCATGTATCAGAAGCGTACGATTAAAATGCTTGGCGGAAACATGGTGACCGCTGAAGAAATTAAAAAAGAAGCGGCTAAGTTTACTGATGTTCCTAATGCTGACATCCGTGTTGTTGAAAATGCGAAAGGAACTGAATATGCTTCGTTCTCAGCGACGGTGAAAGAAGGCAAGGACAGTACGCTTCAAATGGATTTTACGGAAAAAGGCGGCCAGCTTCTCTACTTTTTGAATTCTCGTGATATTGGAGAAGCGAAAGTGACTTTTGAAGAGGCAAAAGCATCGGCTGATTCCTTCTTAAAGAAACACGGATTTAAGGATATGAAAGCTATTAGCTATGACAAGTATGAAAACACAGGTGCATTTACCTATGTAGGTACACAGAACGGGGTTCTTATTTACCCTGATAAATTAACCTTGAAGGTTGCTCTTGATAAAGGGCAGACGGTAGGCTTGCAAGCAAATGATTATGTGTATCAACATCACACTCGCAAGATACCTAGTCCAACGATTACAAAAGCTGAGGCAAGGAAGGCGCTAAATCCGGAGATGAAGGTGCAAACCGAGCAAATGGCGATCATCTTCAACGATTTAGGCAAAGAGGCTCTTTGCTATGAATATACGGGTAATATGAACGGTTCGATTTATCGCGTATATATCAATGCAGAAACCGGCACGGAAGAATCGATTGAGGAAATGTCTCATGAAGATTCTAAGGCAGCTTCTGACAAATAACGATATGGCTCCCCTCAAATCGACGTGTTATAATGACATGTAAATGGGGGGAGTCAATTTGTTGCCAAAAGTGAACCAAATGCTTTACTATCAGATCGCATCGTCAGACGAAGAGGAAGCAGCGATTGAATACAAGTCCCGTATTGCCGATGAGCAAGAGGACGGCTTACTAATAGAAGTTCCAATTAGCGAGAAATCAGGAAGGTACAAGCGTCTTTTTTTAGGAGATGAGCTTTCTGTTTATTTTGTATCAGAGGATGGCATAAAAAATTATTTCGATTCACATGTCCTTGGATTCAAAGAGGATGGCGTTGTTAAACTCATAAAAATTCGCAGGCCTGAACTGGATCGCATTACTAAAGTTCAAAGACGCAGCTTCTTGCGCGTATCAGCTGAACTTGAGATTGCTGTTAAAATGTCAAGCAACATTCGGTTTGTATGTGAAACCGATGATGTTGGCGGTGGCGGAATCTCCTTTATATGTGATGGGAAATGGCAGATCGCACCTGAACAAGTACTAGAGTGCTGGTTGCTAGTTCCGTTTAAGAACGGGACCATTGAACATGCTTTTTTCCGTGGGGAAGTCGTACGAGTTGTCCAGCTTGAATCCGGAAGGAAGCAGGCTATGATTAAATATGTGAGCATCAATGATTCAGAGCGGCAAAAGGTTATCAGGTACTGCTTTGAGAAGCAGCTAGAATATCGCAATCGCTGAATAACATTCGTTTAATATGGAAAACTACCCAGAAAGAGGAAGGGGTTGTCCATATGACACGAAATCTGTTACATAAAAAAACAAACCGCAAAAAAATGATTAAACTAACGGATGAAGTAAGCAGCGTATTGAAGAAAATCATCATTACGCTCGTTATTTTACTCGTATGCTCACAAGCAGCATTGCAAAATGATACGGTTAGATATTGGCTGACGGGTGTGGATCAGTGGGAAGGAACCCATATGAACTGACGCTCAGCTTTTGCATCTGCGTATATAGTGTGGTATAATTTTCACGTTCGCAGGCAAAGCCTGCTTTTTTCTTGAGAGGTTTGCGTCGCATTCTTACATGCATTCGGCCAGCCGTCTCTACTAAAAGGGGGTTGACCTTAGGTGGTGCATCACGAAGGTGACAGCGACCGTATGAACATTGCAATTGACGGGCCGGCAGGCGCGGGCAAGAGCACGGTTGCACGGAAAGTCGCCGAGCAGCTTGGCTATGTGTATATCGATACAGGCTCTATGTATCGCGCAGTAACACTAAGCGCCCAGCGAGCAGAAGTAAAGGTGGACCAGACAGCCAAACTTGCTGAACTAGTAAAAGCATTAGAGATTGAGCTTGAGCCTGGTGAACATGGCCAGTCGGTATTTGTGAATGGTGAAAATGTAACCGCATTGATTCGCTCGCGCGAAGTGACGCTTCAAGTGTCTCATATTGCTGCGAATGAAACGGTACGTGAAGTTCTTGGCGACTTGCAGCGCAAGCTTGCAGAGCGTAAAGGCGTCGTAATGGATGGCCGTGATATTGGTTCACATGTGCTGCCAAATGCGGAACTGAAAATTTTTCTGACTGCATCCGTTAAGGAACGGGCACTTCGCCGTTACCGTGAAATAGTGGACACTCAAACCATTTCGCTTGCCCAATTGGAAGCGGAGATCGCAGAACGTGATCGTTTGGACGAGCAACGTGACATCTCACCGCTCATATGTGCGGAGGATGCTATTGTACTCGACAGCACCGCCATGACAATTGATGAAGTCATTCATGCAATTGTGAAATTAAGCCGAACCAAATTGGCGGAGGCGAAGTAAACTATGTCATATCTTATTTTTAGGTTTCTCCTGCGTGTTATTTACACGGTGTTATTTCGATTAGAAGCTAGAGGCACGGAAAATATTCCAGCCGACGGACCTGTTGTCCTCGCTTCGAATCATTTGAGTAACTTTGATCCGCCTACGGTTGGAGTCAAGGTGAAACGCAAGGTTTATTTTATGGCGAAAGAGGAATTATTTAAAGTTCCCGTATTTGGGCCTCTTATTCGTTCGTTTGGCGCGTTTCCAGTCAAACGCGGCGGTGTGAGCAAGGACGCTATCAAGTCTGCGATCACGTTGCTGAAAGAAGGCAATGTCATGGGTATTTTTCCGGAAGGCTCTCGCAACAATCAATCTGGAGCAGCCAAGAAGGGTGCAGCCATGATTGCTGTTCGCAGCGGCGCAGCAGTCGTTCCTGTTGCCATTGTCGGTAAATATAGACCATTCAGCAAAATAATCGTTTGTTACGGCAAGCCTATTGATCTTACTGCAATTATTGAAGAATCATCGCCTGATATGCTTGAGCAAGTAACAGACGCCATTATGGCTCGCATTCGCGAGTTAGCTGCAAACAATCGTTAATTTATGTTTTAAATGCTGCTTTCGCTCTAGGCGCTTGCGGATTTAAATAAAGTTGGGGTTAGAACTGAGGAGGTTATTTCAATGTCAGAAGAAACTAATGTGCAAGAATCCGTGGCGGAAGAAGTAAGCCAAGACGCTTTGGATAATTTCGTGTCTTTGAAAAAAGGCGATTCCGTTAAAGGTACGATCGTCAAAATCGAAGATAACCAAGCTTATGTAAGCCTTGGATATAAATATGACGGTGTTATTCCGGTTCGTGAGCTTTCTGCAGTGCAGATTGAAAACGCAGCGGATGCTGTTCAAATCGGTCAAGAGGTTGAGCTTAAAGTTGTAAGCATCGATGACGAGAAAGAAAAGCTTGTTCTTTCAAAACGTCAAGTTGACGGCGAAAAAGCATGGGATGTTCTTGAAAAACGTTTTGAGAGCGGCGAAGTATTTGAAGTTGCTGTTGCTGACGTTGTAAAAGGCGGCCTTGTTGCTGACGTAGGCGTTCGCGGATTTATTCCAGCATCGATGGTTGAGCGTCATTTCGTTGAAGATTTCGCAGGTTACAAAGGTCGTACGCTTCGCGTTAAGATCAAAGAAATCGATCGTGAGAACAACAAAGTGATCTTGTCTCAAAAAGAAGTACTTGACGCTGAATTCGAATCAAGCAAAAAGCAAGTTATTGCTGCGCTTGAAGTAGGTCAAGAACTTGATGGTACGGTTCAACGTCTTACACCATTCGGCGCTTTTGTTGATATCGGTGGCATTGACGGCCTAGTTCACGTATCCGAGTTGTCATGGCAGCATGTTGCACATCCGAAGGATGTAGTTTCTGAAGGTCAAGCGGTACGCGTTAAAGTACTTAAAGTTGATCCAGCTGCTGGAAAAATCAGCCTTAGCTTGAAAGCCGCTCAACCAGGTCCTTGGGATTCTGCTGGTGGTCAATTTGCAATTGGTGATATCGTAACAGGTACTGTTCGCCGCCTAGTTCCATTCGGCGCTTTCGTTGAAATCGCTCCAGGCGTTGAAGGTCTTGTTCACATCTCGCAAATCGCACACCGTCACATTGCTACACCTAACGAAGTTCTTCAAGAAGGCCAAGAAGTTCAAGCGAAAGTTCTTGACTTTAACCCTGCTGAAAAACGCGTTAGCCTAAGCATCAAAGAAACAGAAGAAGCGCCTGAGCAACCAGCTCCTAGCGCTAGACCTGATCGTGCACCACGTTCACCAAAAATCGAGAAAATCGATAACCCGAATGTAAGCTTGAGCAATGAGAGCATGAGCTACTCACTTGCAGAGCGTTTCGGCGACAAGCTTAAAAACCTTAAATAATATCTTTTTATATCAATCAAAAACGCCTTCAGCGTCCTCTGGATGCTGAGGCAGCTTTGACGGAGAAATGTAAGATAAGTAGAAGCAAATGATATACTTTCTTATATTTACAAAAAGGAGCTATTTCTGCGAAAACTCGCAGGAATAGCTCCTTTTTTTTGGTGCATAATAGGGGGTACAAGAGGTGAGATAACGTTGAATCCCGGATATATGTCGATTTGGATTATGATTATTATGTTTATTCTTATTACGACAGGCTGGAAGCCGTTTATAGCTCCCGATATTAGCCGTCGTATGTTGTCGCTTCTTAGCATTGCGTTAATCGCACTGATGGTTGTTTCGTTTTGGTGGAAGCCGTTACATGGCCATATTCAGGTCGAGCTCCATATGAGTGTTTGTCTTCTATTGCTGTTAGGCATACTCGCATTTAAGAAAGCCGAGGATTGGAGTTATCTAGGGTACTTAATATTGTGTACAATAATGATTGCTGTCATTTGGGGTTTCATCCGCAAAATGTATAGCTTTGATCCCGTTTTTCATTGGATTGATCCAAGCTGGGATGCTCCTTTGCTTTGTGGAATTTTTTGCGGCGCGTTTACCTCGCATGTAAAACATCAATTTGGGATGATCGTCTGGGGAGCGGTACTTGGCGAAACGTTAAACACTGCCCTTCAATTTGGAGCTCACACCGCACATATTGGCAATTTAGCTTGGTGGGACAGTTTTTGGATTGCGCTGGCTACAGCTATGACTTGCAGTTTGCTGCTAAAATCGGTTCGATTCGTGTTTTCCAAGCTTAGCGTTATACTTTGGCATATAAAGGGAGGACGTCCATCCTAATGCAGCATTTTCTCGTTGAAAACAAATATTTGGTCGGTGTCCTCCTTGGGATTGCTTTTGGGCTTATCTCTCGCTTGCTCATGCTTAGGACGGATTATCGCCAGTATCCAACTTATCCTCATGGTCGAATCATCCACATATCATTAGGTGTAATTGCAGCGGCATTAGGAGCTGTTGCTGTGCCGGCGTTATTTAACAAAGATTACACTGCTATTACTTTCCTTACATTAGCTGCACAGCAATTTAGAGATGTGCGAAAAATGGAACGCGAAACGTTGACGAAAATCGACAGTATGGAGCTGGTAGGACGCGGTTCGACATATATTGAAGGAATCGCTATGGTCTTTGAAGGGCGAAATTACTTAGTTATTATGACGGCATTGCTTACAAGTCTATTTGGGATATTAGTAAATATATGGGTAGGGATGATAGCGGGAGTTATCTCGCTCATAGTCGTTGAGAAGCTGAAATCAGGCAAAGCTGTCTCCCATATTGCTGAGGTGCAAGCCGCGAAGGTTCGAGTGGATGGCCCGGATTTGTTTGTTGATAACGTTTATATTATGAACGTAGGTTTGAAGAGCAACCAAGAAATCATTGCTGCGCGTGGCATGGGGTTTATTTTGACTCCCTTCAACTCAAACGGCAAAGTTACTTTAAGCAATCTTGGTCAACGGCAAGCTATTCTTTACGATTTGGCTACGATTTTAGGGGTATATCGCGATGATGGAGAGCCTGCTTTAATTCCTATGGCGAAGCTGGATATGAAGGATGGACGATTGGCTGTATTTATATTGCCACAGGAGTTGGATGCAGATAAAGGGAAAGCAGTTATCATGCGAGTGCCGATTTTGGAATCTGCTGTTCGCATGCCGACAGAAGCATCTGTGAACAAGAAAGGGGCAGAGGAAAATGGCTGAAATCTTAGCTGTAGTATCCATTCATGCAGATGCGGTTAGTGGCGGAGCGCCGATTTTTATTGCAGAAAATGTAGATAAATTGGAAGAAACCTCGTTTCTGCTCGAGAAGATTTTGGATGCGAGTGCGCATGATTTAAAGAACGGTACAATCATACTGGTCAATCACCGATAATATGAAAAGTTAGCCAAGAACGCACTTTTTTGCTATGATGGATAGCGTGAGTATTTTTGAAGGAGTGGAAAACAAACATGGCAAGACCCGTTATCGCTATTGTCGGTCGTCCGAATGTGGGGAAATCCACGATTTTTAATCGGGTCATCGGCGACCGTCTAGCAATTGTTGAGGATAAACCGGGCGTCACTCGTGACAGGCTTTATGGCACCGGAGAATGGAATGGAAAACCGTTCAGCATTATTGATACTGGCGGTATTGAAATCGATGGCGAAGATGAAATTATGAAATCTGTGCGTATGCAGGCTGAACTCGCAATTGAAGAAGCAGATGTAATTATCTTTATGGCGGATGCGAAAACAGGCTTGACGCATGCGGATGATGAAGTTGCTCAAATGCTATTCCGTTCGGGCAAGCCCGTTGTGCTTGCAGTTAATAAAGTTGATAATCATGGCCGCATGGATGAAGTTTATGAGTTTTATGGACTTGGCTTTGGTGAACCAATCGCAATTTCCGGATCGCATGGACTAGGTATCGGTGATCTGCTTGATGCTGCTGTCGCTTTGCTTCCGGATCTAACCGATGATGGCTACGATGAGGATGTCATCCGTGTTGCATTAATCGGCCGTCCTAACGTTGGGAAATCATCTCTAGTGAATGCACTGCTTGGCGAAGACCGTGTAATTGTAAGCAATGTAGCGGGTACGACTCGTGACGCCATTGATACACCTTTCGAGCGTGATGGGCAGCGTTATGTGCTCATTGATACAGCCGGCATGCGTAAACGCGGCAAAGTGTATGAGTCCACAGAGAAGTACAGCGTAATGCGTGCGATGAAAGCGATTGAACGCGCAGATGTTGTTCTAGTGCTGATTAACGGTGAAGAAGGCATCATCGAGCAGGACAAGCATATTGCTGGTTATGCTCATGAAGCAGGAAAAGCATCGATATTTGTTGTGAACAAGTGGGATGTCATCGAAAAAGACGAGAAGACCATGCAAAACTTCTCGCAAAATATTCGTGATCATTTCTTGTTCATGTCTTATGCACCGATCGTTTATTTATCAGCATTAACCAAAACGCGTTTGCATAAGCTGTTGCCTGTTGTTAAGCATGTTTCTGAACAGCATGCAATGCGCATTCAGACTCATCTTCTTAATGACGTCATTTCGGATGCAGTAGCGATTAATCCGCCGCCATCCGACAAAGGCAAGCGTCTACGCATCAACTATGTAACGCAAGTAGCGATCAAACCTCCAACGATTGTTGTTTTTGTCAATGATCCGGAAATTATGCATTTCTCGTATGAGCGCTATTTGGAAAATAAAATTCGTGCTGCATTTAATTTTGAAGGGACTCCTATACGCATATTCTCGCGTCGTAAGTCCGAAGAAGATTAGGGGAGAAGTAGCTTGTTATACGGAGTAATCGCGGTTGCTTTAAGCTATTTGTTAGGCTCAATTTCATTTAGCATCGTTATTGCCAAATGGGTGAAAGGTATCGATATACGTCAGCACGGCAGCGGAAACGCTGGTGCTACGAATACACTCAGGGTGCTCGGCAAAGGGCCGGGCTTACTGGTGTTTTTACTCGATATCGGCAAAGGGGTAGCAGCTGTATTTATTGGCCGCGCTCTTAGTGAAAACGACTGGATTCCAGTTTTGTGCGGATTAGCCGCAATCATAGGCCATAACTGGCCGATTTGGTTCCGCTTTAAAGGAGGCAAAGGCATTGCAACGACTGTAGGTGTCATTGCGACCCTTGCTTTCGTGCCTGCACTTTGTGCAGGAGCCATTGCCATTGCGACAATTGCTTTGACCAGATACGTATCGCTTGGCTCATTATTGTTTGCTGCTTTAACGCCATTATTTATTACTTTGTTCTATTATTCGGTTCCTTTACTTTGTGCAAGTCTTCTGATATGTATTTTTGCATTCGTACGCCATCGGTCGAATATTGTAAAGCTGTTTCAAGGAACAGAAAACAAGTTAGGTGCAAAGAAAGGGTAGTGAGCGTCGCATGACAAAGCAGGATTCATCAACAATGAAAAATGCGGCAGTGCTGGTTGCTGGAAGTTGGGGCACTGCTCTTGCTTCTGTACTCGCGAGAAATGGCTATCATGTAAAGCTATGGACGCGCAGTACCGAACAAGCGGAGAACATTAACCTCAGCCATGAGAATAGCAAGTTTTTGCCTGGTGTACAGCTTCCTGAGCTAATCCATGCAACTACGGATTTAAAGGATGCACTGCAGGATGCTGAGCTCGCTTTGTTCGTTGCGCCTTCTGGTGCAATGCGCGAGGTAGCTAAGCAAGCGGCACCGTTTCTATCGGATAAGACACTTGTTGTTCATGCAACAAAGGGCTTTGAAACGGATACGTTGAAGCGGATGACGACAGTACTTTCGGAAGAACTAGGTCGACCTATGGAACAGCTTGTTGTTTTATCAGGACCAAGCCATGCTGAAGAGGTTATTTTGAAGCAGCCTACTACAGTAGTTGTTGCTTCAACTGATTTGAAAGCAGCTGAGCAGGCCCAGGATGCGCTCATGAATACGCATTTCCGAGTGTATACAAATCCGGATGTCGTTGGTGTGGAAGTGGCTGGAGCCATCAAAAACATTATCGCATTAGGTGCAGGCTTGACGGACGGGCTTCAGTTTGGCGACAATGCCAAGGCTGCTTTATTAACTCGGGGCCTAGCGGAGATCAGCAGGCTTGGAACGGCAATGGGGGCGAATCCGCTCACTTTTGCTGGATTAGCTGGCGTAGGCGATCTTGTCGTTACTTGCACAAGCAAGCACAGTCGAAATTGGCGTGCTGGCTACATGCTTGCAGATGGCACGCCTCTAGATGATGTGCTCACTCGGATGGGAATGGTCGTAGAAGGTGTTCGTACGACGCGTGCGGCTTACAGTTTAGCCAAAGAGTACGATGTTGAGATGCCAATTACGTTTCAGTTATATGAGGTATTGTTTGCGAACAAAGCGCCTAGGACTGCCGTTGAGCATTTGATGGGCAGGCTGCGGACGCATGAGATCGAAGAGTTAGGCTAAGGACCAGCGCCTACACCAATCTTCTTGCCTTCTCATATGATGCATGGAGCAATACACATGCGCATGCTGGAGGTGTAGAGTATGGCGAGGGATTTCTCCAAGGACATTCTTAATTCGATCAATAAAAAGACGGGCAAAGGAATTTCCGAGAGCTCAGTCAAAAAGCTTGCCAGCGGAGTTACAGCACAGACGATGACTGACGAAGCTGAGCTTCGCAAGCTGATTAAACAAGTGTCGGAAGTGGCTAAGGTCAAGGTTACGGAATCTACGATTAATGATATCGTAAAAGCTGTCAAAGCCAGCGGCATGAGCGCCAGCAATATGGAAGCAATCATGAAAATGATGATAAAAAAATAAAAAATTGCGGCAAAAGCGTGGAGCGCCCCGAATATTTTATTCGGCAAAGTGTTCTGTCAGCTTTTGTCCTTTTTTTTGTGCGATGTTATAATGGGTGAGAATTCATTATGATATAGATTAGGAGAATGGAATTTCTATGGATGCTATGACAAAAATGTGGGTTTCGCTATTCGGCATTGGAATGATGGCGATTGCGGCCCTTTTAATTACGTTTGCTCGTTTGAAAACGAAAGGCGCAGTGAAATTTATTCTTTCGTTAATTGCATTTATTGTTCTAATCATTGGCTTTGTATGCGGACTTATATCCATTATTTAGTGCTTATTACATAGGGGACGGTCGTTCACTAACAAAAGGGAGATTTTGACATACAATGATTGAATTAAAGGGTAGAACCAAAACAGCTGTTG
Source organism: Paenibacillus sp. 01T424 (assembly GCF_056398745.1). Lineage (NCBI taxonomy): Bacteria > Bacillati > Bacillota > Bacilli > Caryophanales > Paenibacillaceae > Paenibacillus > Paenibacillus sp. 01T424. Next base: position 111,114 of record NZ_JBFTPZ010000013.1, read on the forward strand.
TAAAAGCAGAAGAAGGCTTGTCGCTGCTTGATCATGCACTTAAGCATGAGATTGATTGGAGCTTCTCTTGCGCGAGAGGAACCTGTGCCCGGTGCCGCTGCTTGGTAACCGAAGGCATGGAGCATCTTGAAGGCATTACGGACGAGGAGTGGGACCGTCTTGAGCCGGAGGAGTTTGAAGAAGGCTACCGGCTCGGCTGCCAGGCCATCGTCAAAAGTGCAGATGCGAAAATCGCAGCAGCCAACAAGCCTTATTTTTAATGCATAAGCTACTGATGAAGGAAGTGCCAGCGATGTCAGAAAATGAACGCATTCATAAAGCGCTGGCTGCCGTTAAAAAAGCGACAGAATCAAGTCAGGCGCAGTGGATTACTGGCGGAAGCGCCAGTCTAATGCTTCGAGGACTTGTACTTTCAAACGATCCGCGTGATTTGGACATTTATTGTGATGAAGAGAATGTAGAAGAAATTTATGATGCTCTTGAGCTTTTTGCCCAAGATCAACCAACATTGAGCGTGACAGATATGTATCGATCAACGCTTAGCCATTTTATTATACAAGGAATACAGGTAGAGCTCGTCGGCGGGTTCGAGGTGAGTGCTCAAGGCTGTAAGTATGAGACGATGGTTAATAAATTACTGATGCCTTTCTCAGATCAAGTGCTGTTAAACGATGCTAATTATTCAGTAGCGATCGTTCCGCTTGCGCATGAGCTGTGGTTTAATTTCTTGCGAGATCGGATGGATCGCGTTGATTTAATCGTTCAAGCGATTGCAAAAGCACCTGCTCATCATGAGGGTGCATTCCTTGCGATTGAAACTAACAATACATTCACCGCTGAGGCAAGGCGTACTCTTCATCAGCTGTTGTCATATCGAAAGGCTGGTGGTTTGTCATGGATGGAGTAGTAACTTTTTGGCCATCGGGCAAGAGCATTAAGGTGAAGCCGGGCACAACGCTGTTAGACGCTGCCAGACGTGCGAATATACCGATTCGCACACGTTGCGGGGGCAAAGCTGCTTGCTTCATGTGCAAGGTCACTGTGAGGCCGGGAAGCCAGCTGCAGCCGATTGGTGATGTGGAGAGAAACAAGCTGTCTGGATTAGACGGAAATCATGAACGCTTATCATGCCAARCTAGAGTAGCTGGGAAAGTGGATGTGGAAATTCCATTAGATCCGCTGCGAGCGGCAGTTGCAAGGCAGCTCGCAAGGCAAGCAGAGGAAAACGATGCTTTATGGTAGGCTGAACGACGAAGTAGGTTTGCTTCGCAAACCTAAGTATATTCTTACGAAGCAGGTTTGCTTCGCAAACCTAAGCATATCCTTACGAAGCAGGTTTGCTTCACAAACCTTTAGGAGGTTACAAAAAAATGAACGGATTATTTATGGGAAGGCTGCCCCGTTACATACGCCAGTTCGCAGCATTCTCTGCTTTAATTGTTTTGCTATTTGCTTTATCGGGCTGCATGTATCCGAAAAGTCAAATGAAGCAAAACCAAGTTGCTCCGAAAGAAGCTGTTCGTAATGTTCAGGCGGCGATTGATCAATATCAGTCCGAAACGGGCATGCTGCCGATGAAAAACAGTACCGCTGACACACCGAAGTATGAGAAATTTTATATTGATTTTGGAGTGCTAAATCGGACAGGCTATATGTCTGATATACCTTCTTCTGCTTTTGAGAAAGGCGGCAATTACAGCTACCTTATTATTGATGAAGAGAGTAAGCCTAGAGTAAAGCTACTTGATATTTTGGCATTTCAAAAAATTAATGATATTCAGAGCTGGGTAACTACTTATATCCAAACAAACAGTGTCCTTCCAAAGGGCGCGCAAACATACCCAGGTTTTTATCAAATCGATTACAAAGCAATGAGCAAAACAGCCCCAACGATTCGAAGCGTGTTCTCAGGGCAWACGATTCAAGCAATCGTGGATGAGAATGGGGTAGTATTTTCCGATTATGGGATAGATATCATGCAATACATACAAAAGAGTGGAAAAAATGATTTTGAGACAGATTTTGATTTGCGTACATTGCTCGTCGATGGATCAGACTTTGTCCCTGTCAAAGCTCCGGTCTATCACTTTGTAAATAATGAGCCGCAAGCTGTAAAACCTTAACTTCATGCACATTCCTCAATAAGCTAGTTCCAAACCTCTCCTTGACTATCGTCTCGGAGAGGTTTTTTTGGCTGTTTGGGTCATAGATTTGCTTTTTTTCTCATATAACTCAATCTTGGAAGGGAAGCCCCGCAGAGGAACAAAAAAAGATTTCATTGAAGGAATCGTCATAATCGGAAAGCTTGCACATAAGATGTTACTAGTCCAAAAAGCATGTACGAGTTGCGTCGCTGGCCTGCCCTATTGACCGGTGGATGGCGGCGAACCGGAAAAATCAATTGGGAGGGGATATTCAGTGGAGAAAGTAGATATTTTCAAGGACATAGCCGAAAGAACCGGCGGGGATATTTACCTCGGGGTTGTCGGGGCTGTCCGGACGGGCAAATCAACGTTTATTAAACGGTTTATGGAGACGGTTGTACTTCCGAACATTGCGAACGAATCAGACCGTGCGAGAGCCGTGGACGAACTTCCTCAAAGCGCCGCAGGTAAGACGATTATGACAACAGAGCCTAAATTTGTTCCGAATCAAGCGGTGCAGCTCAGGGTTACCGATGGACTTGAGGTAAACATGAGACTCGTCGATTGTGTTGGATATGCGGTTGAAGGCGCGAAGGGCTATGAGGATGAAAATGGTCCACGAATGATTACAACTCCTTGGTTCGATGAGCCGATCCCATTCCAGGAAGCGGCTGAGATCGGGACGCGTAAAGTAATCCAAGAGCATTCTACACTCGGTGTTGTTGTTACGACAGACGGCTCTATCGCAGAAATTCCGCGCAGCTCCTATGTTGTAGCAGAAGAACGTGTCATAAACGAGCTGAAAGAAGTCGGCAAGCCATTTGTCCTCATCATCAACTCCACTCGTCCTAAGGGTGAAGAGGCGCTGCAATTGCGAAACGAGCTGCAAGCTAAATATGACATTCCAGTAATGACGCTTAGCGTAGCTACGATGGGTGAGGAAGAAGTCATCTCGGTATTGCGGGAAGTGCTCTATGAATTCCCTGTCCATGAGGTAAATGTTAATTTACCAAGCTGGGTCATGGTGCTTAACGATCGGCACTGGCTGCGCAGCAACTATGAGAGCTCCGTTCGCGATACGGTTAAAGATATTCGCCGGCTGCGCGATGTGGATCGAGTAGTAACCCAGTTCATGGAATATGACTTCATCGCCAAAGCTGGACTAAGCGGCATGAATATGGGGCAGGGCGTAGCAGAAATCGACTTGTACGCGCCAGATGAGCTGTATGACCGTATTTTGATGGAAGTAGTCGGCGTTGAGATTCGCGGCAAAGACCACTTGCTTCAGTTGATGCAAGAGTTCTCTCATGCCAAGAGGGAATATGACCGTTTTGCAGAAGCGCTGGAAATGGTCAAGACAACTGGATACGGCATTGCAGCACCGACACTTGCGGAAATGGCACTCGACGAGCCGGAGTTAATCCGCCAAGGTTCACGCTTTGGGGTTCGACTGAAGGCAACAGCACCATCCATCCATATGATCCGCGTCGACGTGGAATCGGAATTTGCTCCGATTATCGGCACGGAGAAGCAAAGCGAAGAGCTTGTAAGATACTTAATGCAAGACTTTGAGAATGATCCAATCAAGATTTGGGAGTCTGATATATTCGGTCGTTCCCTGCATTCGATTGTGAGAGAAGGCATTCAAGGCAAAATTGCAATGATGCCGGATAATGCCCGCTACAAGCTGCAGGAAACGCTCGGACGTATTATTAACGAGGGCTCTGGCGGATTGATTGCTATCATTCTGTAGTTGATCGATACTAGTATACGAATAAGCCGCTGCCGTAAAGGGAGCGGTTTTATTTGTTTTGCAGGAAATGTAGGTTGGCACTTGAAATTGGCAAACGGCTGTATTACTATAGGTTTGTTCGGTTAAAAGGTATATTTTTGAAGTTTTCCGTTAATAAGAGGGATAAGATGAGAGTTTATATGCTTACACCAAAAAAAAGTACATAATGCACTTTGGAGGAGGTGAAACAATGAACAAAACAGATTTGATTACAAAAGTAGCTGAATTGACTGATCTTTCGAAGAAAGATGCAACGAAAGCAGTTGACGCTGTTTTTGATGCGATATCCGATGCGCTGCAAAGCGGGGATAAAGTCCAATTGGTTGGGTTTGGTAATTTCGAAGTTCGCGAGCGCCAAGCACGTAAAGGCCGCAATCCGCAAACTGGAGATCCTATTGAGATCGCAGCAAGCAAAACGCCTGCATTCAAACCAGGAAAATCACTCAAGGACCTCGTATCCAATTAAGCATACTCCAGCTTAACTGCATTGACGCCGATGTTTGGCGGCAAGCATCCATATGCCACGAAATATAAGCTTGATGTTACTGCTTATAATTCGGCCTAATTTCGCTCGAACGGGATACCGTTCGGGCGTTATTTGTTTATTTGCATGATAGAATGGATTGCACAAACGTTACACATCCACTATAATTCACATGGATAGTATGGAATTACGGATGCGGAGGGATAACGATGGAGCCTACACATGGCGAGTACATTGTCGTAAAGGCAAAAGATCAAGGCGTTCAAGTCATCGGATTAACACGCGGGCTTGACACAAAATTTCATCATACGGAAAAGTTGGATAAAAACGAAATTTTAATTTGCCAATTTACCGATCATACTTCAGCTATAAAAATTCGAGGTAAAGCGGTCGTGATGACGAAATACGGTACGATGGAAACCGATCAGTAACAACGAATGTGCAAAGCAGGCTATGCCTGCTTTTTTTTGCCTGCCTGCAGTCCGAATAATCATCCTGCACCGCTCGTACAATGAGAGATGGGACTTTATATTCATGCGGATCGAGTGAATTTAAAGGTTAAGGTGATAAGTTTATATTCGGAGGTGCAGAGTGAACATCGGAAAACCACTTTTAACAGCTTGTGTGACTGCGATAGCAGCTACATTATTATTTACATGGCTTCCTCATGCAGGATGGCAGCATTCGGCAAATCGCGGCGACGTCGCTGTTTTTCGCACGACGCCGGTCGTAAGGCTCTCCAATAACAATTTAGTAGATGTGCTCATTGCAACTCAGCTTCATGAGCGGTTGAATAAGGCGGAATGGAATAACGGCGTTTTATCGATCGATATGCGGGTAAGCACCAGTGAAGGCCGGCCGGCAATTTGGTTCTCGGATGTTGAGAAGCTTATTCGTGTCTCATTCATACAGCTAGAGAATGTGAAGCGTATTCTGATTCGAATCATTGAGGAGCAAGCGGAAGGCGATGCTTTGCTAGCTGCTGTTGATGTGCGGAAAACCGATGATTGGCTTATTTCGGAGCTGGACCATCTTGTGCAAGCGGATCCTGTGCATGATGAACTATGGAGAAAGAGGCTAAGAGTTAGCTTTACATCGGCCTGGGAAAAACGTTTTGGACCAGTATCGGGATTTACTGTAAAGCCTTCCTCCATTTCGCAGCAATAAAGGTGATGTATATTGCAATTTGTTGAACAAGCAGGCTCAATCATATGTTCTTTAGAATAAGTTGTGCTATAATAGTTTAGATTATTGAGCGGCGATTTGCGCTTCTCTGTTCGGAGGCTTCCCCAATGAGAACATACCGTATACCTGAAATAGCTCAAAAATATGTGAAATATGACATGATCGAGGAGCATACGTCTCTTCCTGACTTAGCGAATGCAAGGCTTCGCTTGCTACACGCCTTCCTGAGCCAGCAAGCGTCGCTACAGACCCACAGTGAGCTCTACACGCTCGTCGTATCTCTCGTTCAGCTAGGAATGGATACGCATGATTTAATCGACACACACCAAGAGCAGCGCTCTGAGCCGGAGATGCGTTCAAGGCAGCTTAAGGTGCTGGCAGGGGACTACTTTAGCGCAACTTTTTATCAATTGCTCTCGCAAGCCGGCGAAATTGAGATGGTTTCCAAAATCAGCAGCGCGGTTAGTGAGGTCAACAGACTAAAAGTTAATCTTTACGTTCGAATGAGGCAGCTTAAGATGACCTCTGAAGAATATTTAGGTCTTGCGGTTCAGCTTAAGAGCACGTTGTTCCAGATTTTCACAGAGGTGCTGGAGGGCGAGCTTTCTCGCGTCTGGCCAGGGATTCTGGATGGCATTAGCCGGTGCGAGGTTATAGTTGATGAAATCAAGCGCAGCGAGAACCCAGCTACGTTCGATAAAAGCTGGTCCTATTGGCATATCATGCAAGCGGGGTCAGAAGATGAGCGCATGCAGCTCTCTCAGCGTATGTATGAACCTGCATTTATTAAGAGTTTGGTGGAAAAATATAAGGTGCGCAGCCAGCTTATAGCGAAGCTGAAGGTCTCAGCAGATTCAGTGAAGGTTTTGGCTGGCAAGCTGGAATCGGACAAGTTGCTCGGAGAATTGACGACTATCGTCGATAATCTATTGAACGAAAAAACCGATTACACGCCTGCGCTCAATTAGACGAGGTGACTTGCAAGGGTGGATACGAACTCCAAGAGCCATGTGCATGGCGTATTTGAGAGGATTGCTCCAAAATATGATTTGATGAATGATCTGATCAGCTTTAGAAGACATAAGGCATGGCGGAAGTTTACGATGAAAAAGATGAGCGTTGCAAAAGGACAAACAGCGCTTGACCTTTGCTGCGGCACTTGTGATTGGACGGTTGCTCTTGCAGAAGCGAGCGGTACTGGACAAATCGTAGGACTTGATTTTAGCCAAAACATGCTTGATGTGGGTGCTGTCAAAGTAAACAAGATGGGCTTGAATAAGCAAATTACATTAGTCCAAGGAAATGCAATGAGCTTGCCGTTTGAGGATAATTCCTTTGACTATGTTACGATTGGATTTGGTCTGCGCAATGTTCCTGATTATTTACAGGTACTGAAGGAGATGCACCGCGTTGTTAAACCAGGCGGTTTAGTTGTATGTTTAGAGGTATCCAAACCAACCTGGCAGCCATTTAAATCGATGTACAATCTTTATTTCGAACGTATATTGCCAGTTATGGGTAAAGTGGTAGCCAAAAGCTTCAGTGAATACAAATGGCTGCCCGAATCACTGAAAATGTTTCCCGGTCGACAGCAGCTTGCTGAGCTGTTTGAAGAAGCGGGTCTTCATCAGGTGAAGGCATATCCTCTGACCGGTGGAGTAGCTGCGCTGCATATGGGGACAAAGGAGAAGAAATAGCAATGATTCGCAAATTACGTATTATTTTGGAAATGATTAAGTTTGAACATACTGTGTTTGCTTTGCCTTTTGCTTTTATGGGAGCGATTCTAGGTGCAGTAATGATGGAGCAGCGCCTTCCTTCATGGGGGGAGATCGGCTGGGTAACGCTTGCGATGTTTGGTGCTCGAAGCGCTGCGATGAGCTTGAATCGACTGATAGATAAGGCTATCGATTTACGCAACCCGCGTACTGAAAAAAGAGCCCTTCCGGCTGGCTTGCTTAAATCAGCAGAAGTCATGTTATTTATCATTGTTTCCTTCGTTTTGTTGTTTGTAGCAACGGCGAACTTGGCACCAATTGCAATGAAACTTATGCCAATCGCGGTAGCTTTGCTTGTTCTTTATTCTTACACAAAACGCTTTACATGGTTATGCCATGTTGTGCTGGGATTAACAATTGGACTCTCGCCGCTTGGCGGATGGGTTGCCATAACAGGTCAATTTGATCTAGCTGCTTGGATATTATATATTACCGTTTCTTTATGGATTGCTGGATTTGACATTATTTATGCAACACAGGATTTTGAGTATGACCGCAATGCTGGCTTGCATTCGATTCCGGCTCGGTTCGGTATTAAAGGGGCTATCTGGATTGCTCGGTCCTTTCATGTCGTTACGGCAATCGGCTTTATAGCATTGTTTTGGCTGACAGACCTTAGCTGGATGTACTTGCTTGGTACTTTGATATCGATTTCGCTTCTGTTCTACCAACATTGGATGGTACGGCCACACGATTTGTCGCGCGTCCAAACTGCTTTTTTTGGAATGAACGGTACATTAAGCGTCGTGCTTTTTCTGTTTGTTATCGTTGATTTATTGGTTATTCACCAATGGTAGACGGCCGCAACGAAACCAACTGGACGAATCGATGGGTAGTAGGCATTACAGGAGCAAGTGGTTCAATTTATGGAATAAGGCTTATTGAAGTTCTCCTTCAGATGAAATACGAGGTTCATCTCGTCATAACAGAAGCTGGTTGGAGAGTACTAAAAGAAGAACTGGGCTGGGAGACGACTCGTCGTTCAGCAGCTCTTGAACAACGTTTTGGCGATGCTATCGCGGAAGCTAGACTAGTTTTTCATCCCAATGCGGATATTGGCGCAAGCATTGCAAGCGGCTCTTACCGGGTTCAAGGAATGGTTATTGTGCCGTGCTCGATGGGGACGCTTGCGTCGATATCGCACGGCATTTCCGATAATTTGATGACTAGAGCCGCTGATGTTATGTTGAAGGAAAACAGGAAGCTGCTTATTATTCCAAGAGAAACGCCGCTTCATGCGATTCACCTTGAAAACATGCTGACGCTGGCTCGTCTTGGCGTTAGGATCATACCGGCTATGCCGGCTTTTTATTACAAACCGCAAACGATGGATGAAATGATTGACTTTTTAGTTGGTAAAGTACTTGATAATATGACAATCGAACATGATTTGTACAGAAGATGGGGAGATGAACAGAATGGGCATGAATCGCCCGATCACCATCGGAAGAATTGATTACGCGAATGCATGGCCTCTTTTCCATCAGCTCGAGGAGCGAATGGATGGGGATAGCTTTGAGGTCATTAAACGTGTGCCTTCTGAATTAAATAGGCTTCTGCAAGCTGGTGAATTGGATATTTCGGCTATATCATCATTTGCCTACGGATTAAACGCGGATGATTATGTGCTGCTGCCAGAATTGTCCGTAGGTTCGGTAGGGAAGGTCAACTCGATCTTTTTATTTCTGAAAGAGCCGATCAGCCGTAAACGTCCTGAGCGAATTTCAGTAACGACAACATCAGCAACTTCAGTTAATCTGTTGAAAATTTTGATGACATTGCACTTTGAATGCAACCCAGAGTATGTCACTGCCGCACCGAATCTGGAAAGTATGCTGGAGATAGCCGATGCTGCACTCATCATTGGCGATCCTGCCATTCATGCTTCTTGGCAAAACCACGGCCTTCATGTCATTGATTTAGGACAATTATGGAATGAGTGGACGGGACTTGGCATGACTTACGCTGTTGTTGCTGCACGTAAAGAAGCAGCTCTTGCAGCCCCAGAAGCCGTTCGTGCAGTATATAAAGCGTTAAATGCGAGCAAACAGTATAATAAGAGCCATCTTGGTCCACTAATTGAACAGGCCTGTATGCAGCTTGGAGGAGAATCAACTTACTGGGAGATGTACTTTCATTCGCTTCAATATGATTTTGGGAGCAAGCTGCAAGAAGGACTTAAATTATATTTCAATTATTCTAAGCAGCTAGGGTTGCTATCGAATGACGTGGAGCTTACTTTTTTTGAAGACCAATCTGCCCAATAGGTGAAAGAATGAAACTACTAGATTTGTATGCAAAGATGAAAGGCGACCTAAATCAGATCGAGCAGGAGCTTGAGCGCAGCATTTCGGATGATCATGTGCTGCTTGGCGAAGCTTCTTTGCACTTGCTTAGAGCTGGCGGTAAACGGATTAGACCGGTGTTTGTTCTGCTGGCAGGCAAGTTTGGCGATTATCAGCTTGATGTAATGAAGCGCGTCGCCGTCCCTCTCGAGCTTATTCATATGGCTTCACTTGTACATGATGACGTTATTGACGACGCGGAAACACGTCGTGGACAGCTCACTGTAAAATCCAAGTGGGACAATCGAATAGCGATGTATACGGGCGACTTCATTCATGGCAAAGCATTGTCAATCGCTGCTCAGCTTCCAAATCCGCAGATACATCAAATTTTGTCGCATGCGCTTGTACAAATGTGTATCGGAGAAATGGAACAAATTCGTGATTTCTTCAACACAGAACAATCGGTACGGCATTATTTGCTTCGGATTAGACGCAAAACAGCTTTATTAATTGCTATTAGCTGCCAGCTTGGCGCTGTTGCCGCGGGAACGGACCGAAAAACAGCAAATAGCTTATATCGCTATGGTTATAATGTGGGTATGGCATTCCAGATCCGTGATGATTTGCTTGATCTTTATGGAACAGAGAAACAGATCGGCAAGCCTTCAGGCTCAGATATGCGTCAAGGAAATATTACGTTGCCGGTTCTACTTGCCTTGCAGGACCCCAAAACCCGCGACCCTTTGTTAAAGGAAATTGCTTTGATCAGGGAGCAAGGCGGGAAACGAGATGCTGGACGAGCCATCGAAATGATTCGCAAAAGCGATGGCGGAGATCAAGCAGACCAGCTTGCAAACCGATATATTAAAAAAGCTCTCAAAGCATTAGAGGGATTGCCGAACGTCACAGCGAAGAAGAACTTGAGCGATATTGCGATTTTGTTTGGTAAACGTAATTATTAATCGTGCAAAATAGAAAGGAATGGTTGGGGATGGAAAGAACTTTTCTGATGATTAAACCTGATGGCGTTCAGCGCGGATTAATTGGCGAAATCGTTTCGAGATTTGAAAAAAAGGGATTGCAGCTTGCAGCAGCCAAGTTTATGGTTTTGAGCCATGAGCTTGCCGAGCGCCATTATGAGGAACATAAAGGCAAAGTTTTTTATGAGCCATTGCTCGAATTCATAACGTCAGGTCCTGTATTTGCGATGGTATGGCAAGGTGACAATGTCATTGCATTGACGCGTGCCCTTATTGGCAAAACGGATGCACTAGATGCTCATCCCGGCACTATTCGTTCTGATTTTGCTGTACATACGAATTTTAATCTTATTCATGGCTCGGATTCGGCAGCTAATGCGGAAAAAGAGATCGGCATTTACTTCACGCCAGCGGAGCTGGTGCAATACGAGCATACAATTCAACGGTGGATTTAATATTTCGCCCACAAGCGATGGAGGAGCCTATGCTTGAAGATCGTGATTTTGCACAGTTTATTGCCCGAATAAAGCAAAAGACCGACATTGATTTGTCGCAGTACAAAGAAGCTCAAATGAAACGCAGGCTGACTACATTACGAATGAAGCACGGCTATCAAACGTTCGATGAGTATTGGAAGGCGATTGAGCAAAATCGGACGATGCTAAATGAGTTTTTGGACCGTATGACGATTAATGTTTCTGAGTTTTGGAGAAATCCTTCCCGCTGGGAAGTTTTGCAAAAGCGCTTTTTTCCTGAGATGCTTGCTGCTTCTAATCGTCTAAAGGTTTGGAGTGCGGCATGCTCAACAGGCGAGGAGCCTTACACGCTCGCTATGATTTTATCTGAGCTGGGTGCCTTGCAGCGATCTACGCTTCTTGCAACTGATCTCGATTCAAATGTGCTGCAAAAGGCAATGGAAGGCAGTTATTTAGAGCGATCTCTGCGCGATGTTCCGCAGGTTTGCCGGCAAAAATATTTTAAGCAGTCAGAGGGAGCGTATTTGATTTCAGACTCCCTGAAGCAATTTATTCAATTTAAGCAGCAAAATTTGCTGCATGATACGTTTGATGGATCATTTGATTTAATTGTTTGCCGAAACGTAATGATTTATTTTACAGAAGAAGCAAAGCACTTATTGTATCATAAATTTTCTAATGCACTTAAACCGGGCGGACTGCTGTTTGTAGGCAGTACGGAACAAATTTTTTCCCCTGCGCAATACGGATTTGAGACCGCTGATACATTCTTTTATCGCCGGGTATAAGCGGCATGTATACCGTTTTCCATCTTCTCCTATACTAGTTAGTATGTAATAAACTTGGAGGATGAAGCAACCGATGGATAAACGTAAGGTTATAGCTGCCTATAGGCGTGGTTTTATTTCTATTCAGGAATGTGCGCAAATTATCGGAGTGGACAGTGGACAAATGACAAGACTTGTTGATGATCCATTGCTGACGAGTGAAGGCACGGCGATACTTAGGAAAGATCGGTTAACAGCAAATTAACTGCACGCTGCCTGGGCTGGCGGATTTGTCATTTTAGATGACAGTTCCACCAGCCCTTTTTTTATACGGTTACAGCGGCTTTCAAGGTGTCCAAATTCTTGTCAAACCTGTAACTGTGTACTATAATGAGCAAAGATGTTTAGTGCTGTAAAGCATAGCAGGCGCTTGAAAGCTGTTTGAAAATTTATAATTTTATAAGTGATGTACTTATAAAATCGCTTAAATTTCACCGCGAAACGAGCTTGTGCCGTCAATGGACTGTGTTAGTCGTTTACACTTGAGGAGGAGCTTTAGTTGACTTTAAGATATTTAACCGCAGGGGAAACACACGGTCCCCAATTAACCGCTATTATTGAAGGATTGCCAAGCAATTTGAAAATTGATTTTGAGGAACTGAATTTCCAGCTGCACCGTCGTCAGAAGGGTCATGGTCGTGGACGCCGGATGCAAATCGAGAAGGATACAGCAAACATCGTTGGGGGCGTACGCCACGGCAAAACGACTGGTGCTCCTGTAGCGCTGATCGTTGCAAACAACGATTGGAAGCACTGGACTTCCGTTATGAATATTGAACCGATTGAAGGCAGCGATGAAGAGAAGCGCCGCGTTCATCGTCCGCGTCCTGGTCATGCGGATTTGAATGGCGGACTTAAATATGATTTGAAGGATTTGCGCAATGTGCTTGAGCGCTCTAGTGCTCGTGAAACTGCAGCACGTGTAGCAGTAGGAGCGGTAGCTCGTCAATTTCTCGCGGAATTCGGGATTAAAGTAGCTGGACAAGTTATTCGCATCGGTGAAATCGAAGCACCAGCTAATCAACTATCCGTGGATGAGTTGATCCGTTTGACGGAGGAATCCTCGGTTCGTGTCGTTGACAAAGAAACCGAACAAAAGATGACTGATTACATCGATCAAATTAAAGCAGAAGGCGATTCGATCGGCGGTATCGTGGAATGTATTATCGAAGGCGTGCCAATTGGTCTAGGAAGCCACGTGCAGTGGGATCGCAAGCTCGATGGACGTATCGCGCAAGCGGTCGTATCGATCAATGCATTCAAAGGCTGTGAGATTGGAATTGGCTTCGAAGCAGCCAAGCTTCGCGGCTCGCAAGTGCACGATGAGATTATGTATGAGGAAGAGCGCGGCTATCATCGTGCAACGAATCGACTCGGCGGCTTCGAGGGCGGCATGACGAACGGGGAGCAAATCGTCGTACGCGGTGTAATGAAACCGATTCCGACGCTTTACAAGCCGCTTCGCAGTGTGGATATTGATACTAAAGAACCGTTTACGGCTCAAGTAGAGCGCTCGGACAGCTGTGCTGTGCCAGCGGCAAGCGTCGTGATGGAGCATGTCGTTGCATGGGAAGTTGCCAAAGCATTCCTTGAAAAATTCGGCGGCGATTCCATTGAGGAAATTCGCGCCAACTTGAACAATTATCTTGAACAGCTAGGGCGGTATTAAAAATGCGCGAGCTTACAGTTGAACTTGGTGATCGCTCTTATCCTATCTATATCGGGGAAGGCCTCTTGAAGGAGGCATCCTCTTATTTTATTAAGCATGGCATTAGCCAAAAATCGCCGCTGCTCATCATTACTGACTCGAATATTGCAGACATTCATTTGCAAACGCTTGAGTCTGAGCTTGCTGGCGCAGGTTTTAAAACGGCAAGCGTCGTTGTTCCAGCTGGAGAAAGCTCAAAGTCGCTAGCTATGCTCGAAACGCTTGTCGCTAAAGCTTTGGAGGAAGGTCTCGACCGCAAGTCTGCTATCGTTGCACTTGGTGGCGGTGTTGTTGGAGATCTTGCTGGATTTGTTGCTGCTTCATACATGAGAGGCATCAAATTCGTACAGGTTCCAACGACAATATTGGCGCATGACAGCAGTGTGGGCGGCAAAGTTGCCGTCAATCATCCGCTTGCCAAAAATATTATCGGTGCTTTTCATCAGCCTGAGCTTGTCCTGTATGATCTGAACACGCTGCAAACCCTTCCCCCAAGAGAAGTAAGCGCTGGTTTGTCGGAAGTGATCAAGCACGGACTAATTTGGGATGAATCCTTTGTCGCATGGTGTGAAGAGAATGCGGAGAAACTGCGCGCTCTTGATGCGGAAGCACTTGGTTATGCTTTGTATAAAGGCTGCAGCGTGAAGGCGGCCGTCGTATCGAAGGATGAGCGTGAAAACGATTTGAGAGCGATCTTGAATCTGGGTCATACGATTGGCCATGCCCTAGAAGCGGTAGCTGGATATGGGGAGCTGCTCCATGGGGAAGCCATTTCCATCGGGATGGTAGGCTCGGCTAAGCTGGGTATGCGATATGGTGCTCCAGAAGAGGTATATACCATAACGAAGCGCGTTCTTGCGAAAGCAGGACTGCCAGTGCGGCTCCCTGAGCATTTGGACGTAGATAAGATTATGGAAGCAATGATGCATGACAAGAAATTTGCTGAGGGTACGATGGTTTTTGTTGTGCCAACTGCAATAGGTTCAGTTGAAATAAAATCCGATGTCAGCATCCAATGGGTACGTGAGATCGTAGAGCAATTAAAGCAGGAGGTGCAACAATAATGAGTGTTAGAGGAATTCGTGGTGCTATTACTGTAGATGCTAATGAAGAACAGCCCATTTTGAATGCAACAATTGAAATGTTGAATGGAATCGTGGCCGATAATGAGATCGTGCCTGACGATATTTGCAGCGTGTTCGTGACGGTTACGAGCGATCTGGACGAGACATTCCCTGCTAGAGCTATTCGCCAAATGAAGGGCTGGGAGCTTGTTCCGCTTATGTGCGCGCTTGAAGTTCCGGTTAAAGGCAGTCTTGAGCGCTGTATTAGATTAATGGTTCTTATCAACACGGACAAGACGCAAGCGGAGATTCGTCACGTTTATTTAAACGGCGCGCAGGCGCTTCGTCCAGACTTATCTAAAGCATAAAGCTTTGACTTTAGCTCATAAAGAACAAATCCCTTTGTTGACGCATAGCTGTACGTTGTTGTATATTTAGTTACGTAAGTGAGAGTAGCAGAGTAGTTTTATGAGCTGAGTAGAGATGAGTCGAGATTAGTTGAGAGAAGCAGAGTTAGGCAATGAGAGATACGCGAGTTTGAGAAAAAGCTGAACGATCTTATGTGCAATGGCACACAGGATTGTAAAAGTGCTGCTTCAACGTATCTACACATGCGTCTTTTCCGCTTACACACTTCCGTCATCATCTAAACCAACGCTCCTGCTCTGGCAGGAGCTTTTTTTGTTTTTAATAATAGAATTTTCACTACTGAGGGAGGTTGTTCGGAATGTCAAATGAGCTGCAGCACGTCACCCGTCTTGCCAGTCAGTACAATTTAATTCCAATCGTTCGCTATATGATGGCGGACACTGAAACACCAATTCGACTATTCCAGCATTTTGCGAAAGAGGATCATGCTTTTCTGCTGGAGAGTGTCGAGGGTGGAGCGAAATGGGCGCGTTATTCGTTTATAGGAACGGACCCGTTCATGATGCTTTACGGTAAAAATGGTGAGATGGTGCTTGAACATCACGGCGTGAAGCATGTGCTTAATGACAAGCCGATTGAGCTTCTAAAAGCTCATTTGCGTTCCTTCCGCAGCCCGTCGCTGCCAGAGCTTCCTCCCTTTACAGGTGGAGCAATCGGATTTTTCGGCTATGACCTACTGCAATATTATGAGAAGCTTCCTGCCCACCGCATCGACGACTTGAATATGAATGACATGCAGTTTATGTTTTGTGATCAAATCATTGTGTTTGACCACTTTAAGCAGCAGCTGCAAATCGTTGGAAATGTTCATATCGCCGAAGGCTCTACGGATGCGGAAATCGCGAAGAGCTATGCAGCGGCAGTTGCCAAAATTGAAGCAACTATTGAACGTTTGCAGCAGCCGGTGACGATTCCTGTAACATCTGGACGCTCAATTGAAGTTGATTACGAGCTAGGTGATGTACAATCCAATGTGACGAAGGAGCAATTCATCGGAAACATTGAGAAGGCGAAGCAATACATTCGCGCAGGTGACATTTTCCAAGTCGTATTGTCACAGCGTTTTAGCATTGATACAGATGTTGATCCATTGCATGTATATCGCGTGCTCCGCATGATGAATCCTTCACCGTATATGTATTATTTGAAAATGGGCGAGGAAGTTATTGTCGGCGCTTCGCCGGAAGCGCTAGTGAAAGTAACGGGCGACCGCGTGGAGACAAGACCGATTGCGGGAACAAGGCCGCGCGGCAAGACGCCGGAAGAGGATAAGGCTTACGAGGTAGAACTGCTTGCGGACGAGAAAGAGCGCGCTGAGCATTTGATGCTGGTTGATCTAGGCCGCAATGACATCGGACGCGTATCGGAGTTTGGTTCGGTAACATGTGATTCGTTTATGGAAATTGAGCGTTACTCCCATGTCATGCATATTGTATCGAACGTTTCTGGCAAGCTGCACAAGGATAAAGACTTTTTTGACGCATTTGTCTCTTGTTTACCAGCAGGCACTGTATCTGGCGCACCTAAATTAAGAGCAATGGAAATCATTGCGGAGCTGGAGAATGAAGCACGCGGCGCATATGCAGGCGCTATTGGATACTTGGGCTTTGGCGGTACAATGGATACTTGTATTACGATCCGTACCATTATTTTTAAGAACGGCAAAGCGTATGTACAAGCAGGAGCTGGAATCGTTTGGGATTCTGTTCCGGAGAGCGAATTTTTGGAGACGGTCAACAAGGCGAAAGGCAGTCTTAAAGCCATTCGTGCGGCTGAAGCGATTTTTGCACAGCCAAAAAGTGCACCGGATTCCTTCAATTCCATTAACTCGGATTATTACGTCAAGGTCGGAGAGGGGATTGGTCAATAATGCAGGCAACCGAAGCGATAACGATGCAGCAAGCGCTGAACCAGCTTATTGGCGGCTCAAGTTTGACGAGGCAGCAAGCAGAAATGGTGATGAACATCATCATGAACGGCGAAGCAACAGCTGTTCAAATAGCTGGCGTCGTAACTGCGCTGCGGATGAAAGGCGAGACGAAGGACGAGATAACCGGGTTCGCTGAGGCGATGCGCGCGCATTCGAGCCATCTCCATACCGAACAAGAAGGTTTGCTCGATACATGTGGCACCGGAGGATCAGGTATTCATAAATTCAACATCTCAACAGCTTCCTCCATTATTGCTGCGGCGGCAGGCATCCGAGTTGCCAAGCATGGCAATCGCGCGATGTCTGGGAAAACGGGTAGTGCTGATGTACTGGAGGCACTAGGCGTACAAATTACGATAACTCCTGAACAAGCCGCACAATGCTTGGAGGATATCGGCATTTGCTTTATGTTTGCTCAGTTGTATCATCCATCGCTTCGCCATGCTGCTGCTCCGCGGCGTGAGCTTGGTATTCGAACAATCTTCAACATGCTTGGACCGCTCACAAATCCAGCTGGAGCAGATAGACAGCTTCTTGGATTCTACGATCGGAGCCGCACCTCTACAGTTGCCGAGGTGCTCGGTGAGCTTGGACTGAAACGTGCAATGGTTGTAAGCAGTCATGATGGGCTTGATGAAATTAGCATCTCTGCACCAACACAAATATCTGAGCTATTAAACGGTGATGTGAAAACCTACGATGTTACGCCAGAGGAGCTTGGACTAACACGTTGGCCGATTGCGGATGTTATGGGTGGTGAGCCGGAAGTTAACGCAGCACTTATTCGTTCTATTTTCTCAGGCGAGCAGCGCGGGGCTTATCGTGATATCGTGCTTGCCAACGCGGGTGCATGTATATATGTAGGCGGGAAGGCACAATCGCTTCGCGAGGGTGCAGAGATTGCTGCCAAGGTGATCGATTCAGGCGAGGCGCAGCGGAAGCTCGTGAGTCTTATTCATACGACAGGAGAGTTGGCAAATGTTTCTGGATAAAATTGTAGCTACAAAACGAACTGAGGTTGAGGAGCTAGCGGCTCGCTTTGACCTTGCGCAAGTGGAGAAACAAATTTCGGAGATGGAAGCATGCCGCGGCTTTGAACATGCATTATCGGCAGCTGGCCGCAACAGAAGTATGGGACTGATTGCCGAGGTAAAGAAGGCGTCGCCATCAAAAGGGCTGATTCGTGCTGATTTTGAGCCAACCATGCTTGCTGCACAATATGAAGCAGCTGGTACGGATTGTATTTCAGTGTTGACGGATCGTGATTACTTTCAAGGATCTAATGAATTTCTGCAGGCCGTGAAAAATACGGTAAAGGTACCTCTATTAAGAAAAGATTTTACGATTGACCATCGTCAAATTTATGAGGCCCGCTTAATCGGAGCGGACGCAATCTTGCTCATCGCAGCTATTATGACGCCAACGCAGCTAGGTGAGTTTCATGATCTTGCGAAGTCGATTGGGATGGATGTGCTCGTAGAAGTGCACAACAAAGAAGAGCTGGAAGGCGTTCTGGAGCTGGACAAAGCAACGCTCATCGGCATAAATAACCGCGATTTGAAAACATTCGTTACCGATCTAAAAACGACCGAAGAGTTAATCGGACTTATGCCGAAAAATGTTACTGTCATTAGTGAGAGCGGAATTGCGGGTAATAGCGATATGGATTACTTAAAGTCAATCGGCGCTCATGGTGTATTGATTGGTGAATATTTTATGCGGCATGAGCAAGTAGGACAATCGGTTACTGATTTAATGGGTGCGGTAACCGTTCGATGAAGCAGCAGACGCGTATCAAAATTTGTGGTCTGATGGATCTGCAAACGATTCAGCAGATGGATGGATTGCCTATTCACGAAATCGGCTTCATCTTTGCACCCAGCAAGCGATTGGTGGAAACGTCGACTGCATCGCAGCTTATATCAGCGGCTGCGAAGTTAAAGGCAGCTGGCGGTGAGCGCCCGAGAACGGTTGGCGTATTCGTAAATGAAACCTTTGCTAATCTGCAAAATCTTTTGTTAGAAGCTCCTTTAGATGTGATTCAATTGCATGGCAATGAATCGGCAGCGTTTTGCCAAATGGTGCGTGAGCAGCTGAACGTACAAGTATGGAAAGTATTTTCCATGAAAAAGGATGCCGAGGGCAGCACGCCAATGTCTGCTCTAGAGCAGTTAACGCCATACCGAGCAGCTATTGATGCCGTACTGATAGACGCACCTGGCGGCGGCACGGGTCAAACCTTCGATTGGGAAGCGATAAAAGAGTATAAGCAAGCAGCTGAAGAGCTTGGCATTACTCTGTATGTAGCAGGTGGTCTGCATGAAGGAAATGTGCAAGAGCTGCTAAAGACATATGCGCCAAACGGGATAGATGTATCAAGCGGTGTTGAGACGGATGGACGAAAAGATATCGAGAAAATCCGATTATTTGTAAGAAGGGTGATGGAAGCATGACACAAGTACCAGATGAGAATGGACGCTTCGGCAAATTTGGCGGTAGATATGTGCCAGAAACATTAATGACAGCATTATTAGAGCTAGAGGAAGCTTATCAGCATTATTCCAAGGACCAAGCGTTTCAAGACGAGGTTACTTACTTGTTGCATAAATACTCAGGTCGTCCGACTTCACTATACTATGCAGAACGACTTAGCGAGCATCTTGGCGGCGCAAAAATCTACTTAAAACGTGAAGACCTGAACCATACAGGTGCACATAAAATTAATAATACGATTGGTCAAGGCGTACTTGCCAAACGTATGGGTAAATCAAAAATCATTGCAGAAACAGGCGCAGGACAACATGGCGTTGCTTCTGCAACGATAGCTGCTTTGCTTGGTCTAGAATGCAAAGTATTTATGGGCGAGGAAGATATGAAGCGTCAGCAGCTTAATGTTTTCCGGATGCAGCTGCTTGGCTCTGAAGTTGTGCCAGTTCTATCAGGAACAAGAACACTTAAAGATGCATGTAACGAAACCCTTCGTTACTGGGTTAGCCATGTTGAAGATACGTATTACATTTTGGGTTCAGTTACAGGCCCGCATCCTTATCCGATGATGGTTCGTGATTTCCAGCGTATCATTGGCGACGAGGCTCGTAAGCAAATATTGACTGAAGAAGGCCGATTGCCGGATTATGTTGTAGCAGCTGTTGGCGGTGGAAGCAACGCAATGGGGATTTTCTATCCATTTATCAATGATGACAGCGTGAAGCTGCTTGGCGTTGAGGCTGCTGGCCGCGGTGTAGATACGATTGAGCATGCGGCAACAATGACCAAAGGACGTCACGGTGTATTCCAGGGCTCGATGAGCTATGTGCTGCAGGATGAGTATGGACAGGTTCAACCTGCGCATTCGATTTCAGCGGGACTTGATTATCCTGGTATTGGACCAGAGCATGCCTACTTGAAAGATTCCGGACGTGCTGAATACGTTCCTGTATCGGATGCCGAGGCGCTTGATGCGTTGCAGCTGCTATCGCGCACAGAAGGCATTATTCCAGCACTGGAATCAGCACATGCGATTGCTCAGACGATTAAGCTTGCGCCTACGCTTGATAAAGACAAAGTCGTCGTTGTCAGCTTATCCGGACGTGGAGATAAGGACGTAGAAGCAATTATGGGTTACTTGGGGGTAAATAAGCATGAATCTCATTGATACAGCATTTGCAAGGCTGAAGTCTGAAGGCAAAACGGCGCTAATTCCTTTTGTTACGATGGGTGATCCTGATCTAGCCACTTCGGTTGCTATCATCCAAACGCTCGAGAAGGCAGGCGCTGACATGATCGAGCTTGGCGTACCTTATTCCGACCCGCTAGCGGATGGTCCTGTTATCCAGCGTGCATCTGAGCGAGCATTGCGCCATAACAGCATTACAATCAAGGATTGTATTGAAATAGCTGAACAATCGCGTGAGGCCGGCGTTAAAATTCCATTCATATTGTTCACTTATTACAATCCGGTGTTTCAATATGGGCTTGAAGCGTTTTTCGAGCTTGTACAGAGCAAAGGCATCAGTGGTCTTATTATTCCTGACTTGCCAATCGAAGAAGATGAAGAGGTTAGGCAGCTTGCGGAAGCAGCTAATGTACATCTTATTCCTCTTGTGGCACCGACATCCAAGGATCGGGTTACTCGTATTTCACGCAAAGCAAAAGGATTTGTCTACTGCGTTTCATCGCTTGGCGTAACAGGCGTGAGAGCTGATTTTCATACAGGTATTGATGAATTCCTCTCGATGGTTCGCGAAGCGACCGATTTGCCAATCGCAGTAGGCTTTGGCATTTCAAGCCGTGAGCAGGTTGCTCGCTTTGAAAAACAATGTGACGGCGTGATCGTGGGCAGTGCAATTGTGCGTACGATAGAAGATGCCATTCCACTGCTGAATGATGCTGATACGCGTGAAGCGGGACTTAAACAAATCGGCGATTTTGTTGCTCAGCTTAAAGGGTAAGCAGACTATTTTAGATAAAGGAAGTTATACGCTGCGGAAGTGGCTTGTAATTGACATAGGATTTTATAAATAGCAGGAAAGCTCTCTAGACTTGGTCTAGGTGAGCTTTTTTTGCTTTATCGGGATAAGAGGGGGATTTGTAGCAGGGAGCTGTTTTGGAGGGATTTCGGTACGGTGATTCGGGAGTGGAGAGGACGGATGGTAAAGCACAAGGATAAATGGAGAAGCACGAAGCTGTTGATTTGAAAAGTAACTTTTGAAGCTAGCTTAGGGACATAGGATCCGTTATTTTAAAATAATTGGCTAAAATTGGTAGCGTCAAGAAGTTTGTGTAGTAAGATTATCCATCGGAACATTAGACCATTATTGATTGTTCGGGTAAGGCCTTTCCATATCGCTTGGTGTACATCTCTTCAAATGAAGCCTTTGTATCGGCATCTACAAACCCGCGTATGGC